>NZ_JAMYKU010000011.1:0-194216 GCF_040317575.1 Mesorhizobium sp. M1423 | reverse complement strand
GCAAACAAGCGAACAACCGCCGCAACCCCGCCGCCGCAAGCTTTTGCTCATGACTGCGCAACAGGTCCCTTGTGGGAGAAGGTGGATCGGCGCGCAGCGCCGAGACGGTTGAGGGGTGTTGGATGGAGTGCTGCCGGCGCCAAGCTGGAACACCCCTCATCCGACCTCGCTTCGCGAGGCCACCTTCTCCCACAAACAAGGGGAGAAGGAAAGGGCGCTGCCGCTACGTGCCCCTCAAGCCCCAGCGCTATACGCCGCGATCGCCGCCATATTGACGATGTCCGAATCCTTCGCGTTGAGCGAGACGATCTGAACCGGCTTGTTCAGGCCGACCAGCAGCGGGCCGATGACGGTTGAGCCGCCGAGCTCCTGCAGCATCTTGGTCGAGATCGAGGCCGAGTGGAACGCCGGCATGATCAGCACATTGGCGGGGCCGGTCAGCCTGATGAACGGATACTGCGCCATGGCGCGGGCGTTGAGCGCCACGTCGGCGGCCATTTCGCCGTCATACTCGAAATCGACGCGGCGCTTGTCGAGGATGCGCACCGCTTCCTGGACGCGCTCGGAGCGCTCGCCCTGCGGATGGCCGAAGGTCGAATAGGCGAGCATAGCGAGCCTCGGCTCGTAGCCCATGCGGCGGGCGAAGCCGGCGGCCTCCTCGGCGATGTCGGCGATCTGTTCAGCGTTCGGCATGTCGTGCACGGCGGTGTCGGCGACAAGCACGGTGCGACCCCGCGCCAGCACGATCGACACGCCGATGACGCAATGGCCGGGCCTTGCGTCGATGACGCGGCGGATGTCGTCGAGCGCCGTCGAATAGTTGCGGGTAACGCCGGTGACGATGCCGTCGGCATCGCCCAGCGCCACCATGCAGGCGGCGAAATGGTTGCGGTCGTTGTTGATCAGCCGCTGGCAGTCGCGGAACAGGAAGCCTTTGCGCTGCATGCGCTCGTAGAGATAATCGGTGTAGACGGAGTTGCGCCGCGACAGCCGCGCATTGATGATCTCGATGCCTTGCTTGCCGAGGTCGATGCCGGCATTCCGGGCGTTTTCCTTGATGATGTCGTCGCGGCCGAGCAGGATGGCGGTGCCGAGCCGCTGGTTCACATAGGAGACGGCGGCGCGCATCACCTGCTCCTCCTCGCCCTCGGCAAAGACGATGCGCTTGGGCTGGCGGCGCACGCGGTCGTAGATGCGCTGCAGCGTCGAGGCGATCGGGTCGCGGCGGGCGGAAAGCTCCTGCGCGTAGCGGTCGAGATCGAGGATCGGCTTGCGCGCGACGCCGGAGTCCATCGCCGCCTTGGCGACCGCGATCGGGATCGCCGAGATCAGCCGCGGGTCGAACGGCACCGGGATGATGTAGTTGGGGCCGAATTTCGGCCGGTTGCCCTGATAGGCGGCGGCGACGTCGTCGGGCACGTCCTGGCGCGCCAGCTCCGCCAGCGCCCGGGCGGCGGCGATCTTCATGTCGTCATTGATGGTGGTCGCCCGCACATCCAGTGCGCCGCGAAAGATGTAGGGGAAGCCAAGCACGTTGTTGACCTGGTTGGGATAGTCGGACCGCCCCGTCGCCATGATGGCGTCGGTGCGGATCTCGGCGACCTCCTCCGGTGTGATCTCGGGGTCGGGATTGGCCATGGCGAAGATGATCGGGTTCTTGGCCATCGACTGCACCATCCTGGTGGTCAGCGTGCCCTTGGCCGAGAGGCCGAGGAACACGTCGGCGCCGTCCAGCGCCTCGGCCAGCGAGCGCGCGCCGGTTTTGACGGCATGCGCCGATTTCCACTGGTTCATGCCTTCGGTGCGGCCCTGGAAGACGACGCCTTTGGTGTCGCAAAGGATGATATTCTCAGGCGCAAAGCCCATCGCCTTCATCAATTCGATGCAGGCGATGCCGGCAGCACCGGCGCCATTGCAGACCATTTTCGTGGTCTTCATGTCGCGGCCGGTGATTTCCAGCGCGTTAATCAGCCCGGCGGCCGAGATGATGGCGGTGCCGTGCTGGTCGTCATGGAACACCGGTATGTCCATCAATTCGCGCAGCCGCTGCTCGATGATGAAGCATTCCGGTGCCTTGATGTCCTCGAGGTTGATGCCGCCGAAGGAGGGGCCGAGAAAGCGCACGCAGTTGATGAATTCGTCGGCATCCTCGGTGTCGACCTCGAGGTCGATGGAATCGACATCGGCGAAGCGCTTGAACAGCACCGCCTTGCCTTCCATCACCGGCTTCGAGGCCAGCGCGCCGAGATTGCCGAGGCCGAGGATAGCGGTGCCGTTGGAGATGACGGCGACCATGTTGCCGCGAACCGTGTAGTCGAAGGCGCGGCTCGGGTCCTCGGCGATGGCGAGAACCGGCACCGCGACGCCCGGCGAATAGGCGAGGCTGAGATCGCGCTGCGTCGCCATCGGTTTTGTGGCGACGATCTCCAGCTTGCCCGGACGGCCCATGGCGTGGAATTCCAGCGCCTCCTGGGCGCTGACTGAGGGCCCGTTGCTTTCGGTTTTCTTGGCCATGGTACTCTTGGTTTCCTCGCCCGTACGGCACCGCTTGAGATGGGTGCGCATGCTTTCTTTTGTGGACGGTTCGGGATTAAGGCTACACTTCGCCGCTGTAAACCGCCAAGCATGGCTTGGAAAATTTTGGAAGCAGCTTTTTGAACGACGAGACGCCCATTCGAAGCGACAACGCCACGCCGGCCTTCGCGCCGGCGACGCCGATGATGGAGCAGTACATCGAGATCAAGGCGGCGAACCCGGATTCGCTGCTGTTCTACCGCATGGGCGATTTCTACGAGCTGTTCTTCGACGATGCCGAGAAGGCAAGCCGGGCGCTCGGCATCGTGCTGACCAAGCGCGGCAAGCACCAGGGGCTCGACATCCCGATGTGCGGCGTGCCGGTGCACGCCGCCGACGATTATTTGCAGAAGCTGATCGGCCAGGGGTTCCGCGTCGCCGTCTGCGAGCAGATCGAGGATCCAGCCGAGGCCAGGAAGCGCGGCGGCAAATCGGTGGTGCGCCGCGATGTTGTGCGGCTGGTGACGCCAGGCACCATCACCGAGGACAAACTGCTGGCGCCGTCGGAATCGAGTTTTCTGATGGCGCTGGGACGGGTCAAGGGCGGCGCCGAGCATTCCTTCGCGTTGGCCTGGATCGAGATCTCGACCGGTGTCTTCCGCGTCGCTGAAACCACCGCCGACCGGCTGCTCGCCGACGTCATCCGTGTCGATCCGCGCGAGCTGATCGTCGCCGAACCGGTGTTTTACGACCCGGAGCTGAAACCGGTGTTCGACGTGCTCGGCCGCGTCGCCAGCCCGCAGCCGCCGTCGCTGTTCGATTCGGCTTCGGCCGCCGGCCGCATCGCCCGCTTCTTCGAGGTGGCGACGCCTGACAGTTTCGGCTCGTTTTCGCGCGCCGAGCTGTCGGCGATCTCAGGCGTCATCGCGTATGTCGAGAAGACGCAGAAAGCGGAGCGGCCGCCGCTGTCGCGGCCGGAGCGCGAGGAGCAGGGATCGACACTGTTCATCGACCCGGCGACGCGCGCCAATCTGGAGCTGCTGCGCACGCTGTCCGGCAGCCGCGAGGGGTCGCTGTTCAAGGCGATCGACCGCACGGTGACCGGTGGCGGCGCAAGGCTGCTCGCTGACCGGCTGATGGCGCCGCTGACCGACCCGGCGGCAATCGCTGCAAGGCTGGATTCGGTGTCGTTCTTCCGCTCCGAGACGCGCCTCTGCCAGGCGGTGCGGGCCAGCCTGAAGAGCGTCGCCGACATGCCGCGCGCGCTGTCCAGGCTGGCGCTCAACCGCGGCGGTCCGCGCGATCTCGGCGCGCTGCGCGCCGGTTTCGAAGCGGCCGGCGCCATCGCCGGACTGTTCGGGCAAACCGCCTTGCCCGCCGAACTGGCGGCGGCGCTAGCGGCCATCAAGGCACTGCCCGGCGCGCTGGCGACGCATCTGGCACAGGCGCTCAGCGACGAGCTGCCGCTGCTCAAGCGCGACGGCGGCTTCGTCCGTTCCGGTTACCACGCCGAACTCGATGAGATGCGGGCACTGCGCGACGAGTCGCGAAAAGTGATCGCCGGGCTGGAGCGCTCGCTGATCGACGAGACCGGCATCCGCTCGCTGAAGATCAGGCACAACAATGTGCTGGGATACTACATCGAAGTCACCGCCAACCACCATGCGCTGATGACCGGCAGCGACGGCGCCAAGGCGCGCTTCATCCACCGCCAGACCATGGCCAACGCCATGCGCTTCACCACCACGGAACTCGCCGAGCTGGAATCGAAGATCGCCAATGCCGCCGACCGGGCGCTGGCGATCGAGCTTGCCGCTTTCGAGGCGCTGACGGCGGAAGTCGTCGGCCAGGCCGACAGGATCCGCGCCGGCGCCGAAGCGCTCGCCGTGCTCGACGTTTCGGCAGCCCTTGCCTTGCTTTCCGAAAGCGAGGCCTGGTGCCGGCCGCTGGTCGATGCGAGCCTTGCCTTCGAGATTTCGGGCGGACGCCATCCGGTGGTCGAACAGGCACTGCGGCGTTCCGGCGAAGGCCCGTTCGTCGCCAATGATTGCGATCTGTCGCCGCAAGGCGATGCCAAGGCCGGCGCGATCTGGCTGCTGACCGGCCCCAATATGGGCGGCAAGTCGACCTTTCTCAGGCAAAACGCGCTGATCGCCATCCTTGCCCAGACCGGCTCCTTCGTGCCGGCGGCATCAGCCCATATCGGCGTCGTCGACCGGCTGTTTTCGCGGGTCGGCGCCTCCGACGATCTGGCGCGCGGCCGCTCGACCTTCATGGTCGAGATGGTCGAGACAGCGGCGATCCTCAACCAGGCCGGCGAACGCGCACTGGTCATCCTCGACGAGATCGGCCGCGGCACCGCCACTTTCGACGGCCTCTCGATCGCCTGGGCGGCAGTCGAATATTTGCACGAGAAGAACCGCTGCCGGGCGATCTTCGCCACGCATTTCCACGAGATGACGGCGCTCGCCGGAAAACTGCCGCGGCTCTCCAACGTCACCATGCGGGTCAAGGAATGGGAGGGCGACGTGGTCTTCCTGCACGAGGTCGGCAAGGGTGCCGCCGACCGTTCCTACGGCGTCCAGGTAGCGCGGCTTGCCGGCTTGCCGGAAGCCGTCGTCGGCCGGGCCAAAGAAGTGCTGCACCAGCTTGAAGCCGGCGAGGTCTCGGGCAAGGCCAACCGTCTGGTCGACGACCTGCCGCTGTTTTCCGTGGCGGCGAAGCGGGAAGCGTCGAAGCCGGCCAGGAGTGATGGGCTGGGTGAAGCGCTAGCGGAGATCAATCCCGACGAGATGACGCCACGCGAGGCGCTGGAAGCGCTGTACCGGCTGAAGGGGATGGTGGGGAAGTAGTTGCTTTTGCGGTCGGAGCGGCGTCGCTGGAACCGCCAATCTCCCCCCTCGTGGGGGCCTCGTGGGGGGAGATGTCCGGCAGGACAGAGGGGGGCGCTGTCCCGCCAACCTTCGACCGACCGAAATCGCGCACTCATGCCAATTCTCGGCTGGGCAAGCGTTGAGCCCAAAGCAGGCGATCCTTCACGCCCCCTCTGCCCTGCCGGGCATCTCCCCCACGAGGGGGGAGATCGGCAGCCTCAACGTCCGGCTTGTCTGATGCCTCTAGATCATCGCCAGGCCCGACTTCCGCCTCGGCGGTGGGAAGGCGCGGTCAATTTCGGCGAAATCTTCGCTCGTGAGCTCGATGTCCAACGCCGCGACATTCTGCCGGACATGCTCCGGGCAGCTAGCTTTGGGAATGGCGATCACCCCGTCCTGCGCCATCACCCAGGCAAGCGCGATCTGCGCCGGCGTCGCACCGTGGCGAGCGGCGATGGCATCTAACCTGGCATTGCGCGCCAATACCCCCTGATCGACCGGCGAATAGGCCATCAGCGGCATACCGCGTTGCCGGCTCCACGGGGCGAGGTCGAACTCGACGCCGCGCTGCGACAGATTGTAGAGCACCTGATTGGTCTGGACGTTGCCGCCGGCCGGCAATCGGACCAGCTCTTCCATCTCGCCGGTATCGAAATTGCTGACGCCCCAATGGCGGATCTTGCCGGCTGCCTTCAACGCTTCGAATGCCTCGACCGTTTCCGTCAAGGGCACGCTGCCCGGCCAATGCAGCAGATAAAGATCGATGCGGTCGGTGGCGAGATGCCTCAGGCTGTTCTCGCAGGCCCGTTTCACGCCGGCGCGCGAGGCATTGGACGGCAGCACTTTGGAGACCAGGAAAACCTCGTCGCGGCGACCAGCGATGGCCTCCGCCACCACCTCCTCGGCACCGCCGCTGGCATACATTTCGGCGGTGTCGATCAGCGTCATGCCGAGATCCAGCCCGAGCTTCAGGGCATTGGCCTCGTCGCCACGGCGGCGGCCGTCTTCGCCCATCTTCCAGGTGCCCTGGCCGAGCACCGGCACGGCTTCGCCGCAGGGCAGGGTGGTCGTTCGTATCGTCGATGGCATGGCATGCTCCAGTCCGAGGCCCGGATAGCACCATAGCCGCCAAGCGAAATCCAGGTGAAGCAGAAATCCAGGTGAAGCCTCTCGCCTGGATTCCTCGACAGCGTGACGCCTACTTCACCGGATGGGCGGCGAGCCAGTCCTGCATCTGCTTGATCTCGGCTTCCTGCGTCGCGATCACCGCTTCGGCCAGCTTGCGGATTTCCGGATCCTTGCCATTGGCGAGCTCGACCTTGGCCATGTCGATGGCAGCCTGGTGATGCGGGATCATGCCACGGGCGAAATCGACATCGGCATTGCCGGAATATTCGATCGCCATCATGTCGGTATGCATCTTGTCCATCGCCGCCTTGTAGCCCTCGGTCGAGGGGCTCTGCGCGCCCATGGCGCCCATGTCGTGCTTCATCTCCTCGGCTTGTGCAGGAACGCTTTCGAGGAAAATAGCAAGCAGCATTCCCGCCGCCATCATCAGCAGCACGATCTTCTTGGCCAAGGTCATTCATCGTCTCCTTTTTTGAACAGGGTGTATCTGGAAGTTTTACTCAGAGTTTCAATGTCCTGAGCCGCAATGCGTTGGCGATGACCGAAACCGAAGACAGGCTCATCGCCGCCGCCGCAATCATCGGCGACAACAGCGTGCCGGTGAGCGGATAAAGCACGCCGGCAGCCACCGGCACGCCAAGCACATTGTAGAGAAAAGCGAAAAACAGGTTCTGGCGGATGTTGCGGATCGTCGCGCGGGCCAGCGTCCTGGCCCTGACGATACCGTTGAGATCGCCCTTGACCAGCGTAATCCCCGCACTTTCGACCGCAACATCGGCGCCGGTGCCCATGGCGATGCCGACATCGGCGGCGGCAAGTGCCGGCGCATCGTTGACGCCATCGCCGGCCATGGCGACGCCGGCACCGCCGGCGCGCAACTCCTCGACCAGCGCGTTCTTCTGTTCGGGCAAAAGCCCGGCATGCACCGCGTCGATGCCGAGCTTGGCGGCGATGGCCTTGGCGGTGCGCTCATTGTCGCCGGTCGCCATGACGATCTTCAGCCCGCTGTCATGCAGCGCCTTGATCGCCTCGGCGGTGGTCGCCTTGATCGGGTCGGCGACGGCGACGAGGCCGGCGAGCTTGCCTGCGACAGCGACGAACATCGCGGTCTTGCCGTCGGACTGCAGCGCCTCGGCACTGGCCAGGACCGAAGCCGTATCGATGCCGAGATCGGCCATCATCGCGGCATTGCCAAGCGCCACCTTCTGTCCCGAAACCGTGCCGGAAACACCCTTGCCGGTGACAGCCTCGAAACCGCTCGCGTCGGGGACCTTCACCCCGCGTCCGCGGGCGCCGTCAACGATCGCCTCGGCCAGCGGATGCTCCGAGCCTTTTTCCAGCCCGGCGGCGAGCGCCAGCAACTCGTCTTGCGCCATGCCTTCGACGGCAACGACGTCGGTCAGTCGCGGCCGGCCTTCGGTCAGCGTTCCCGTCTTGTCGACGATCAGCGTATCGACCGAGGCAAAGCGCTCGAGCGCCGCCGCTTCCTTGATCAGCACGCCGGCATGCGCGCCGCGCCCGGTGGCGGTCATGATCGACATTGGCGTCGCAAGGCCGAGTGCACACGGACAGGCGATGATCAGAACCGAGACCGCCGAGACGATGGCAAACACCAGGCTGGGTTCCGGTCCGACGATCGCCCAGGCTACAAACGCAATGATCGCAACGAGAACAACGGCCGGGACGAAGTAGAACGAGACGCGGTCGGCCAACCCCTGGATCGGCGCGCGCGACCGCTGCGCCTTGGCGACCAGTTCGACGATGCGCGCCAGTGTCGTCTCGGCGCCGATCTTTTCGGCGCGCATGATCAGTGAGCCATTCTTGTTGAGCGTGCCGCCGGTGAGGTTGTCGCCTTCGGTCTTTTCGACCGGCAGCGGCTCGCCCGTGATCATCGATTCGTCGACGGAAGAGCGCCCTTCAAGCACAATGCCGTCGACCGGTACAGCGTCACCTGGGCGGATGCGCAGGCGGTCGCCGGCCTTGACAATATCGAGCGGCACGTCGTTTTCGGAACCGTCCGCGCCGATCAGCCGCGCCGTCTTCGGCGCCAGGTCGAGCAGCGCACGGATCGCCGAGCCGGTTTTCTCGCGGGCACGCAATTCCAGCACCTGGCCGAGGAACACCAGCGCGACGATTACCGCCGCCGCCTCGAAATAGACCGGCACGGTGCCGTCATGGCCGCGGAACTGGTGCGGAAAGAGGCCTGGAAACAGTGTGGCGACGACGCTGTAGAGATAGGCGGCACCGACGCCGAGCGAAATCAGCGTCCACATATTGGGGCTGCGGTTGAGCATCGAATCCCAGCCGCGGTGGAAGAACGGGAATGCCGCCGACAGCACCACGGGGCTGGCCAGCGCCAGTTCCAGCCAGACCTTCGCGCGGTCGTCGATGAAGGCCTGAAACGTCAGGCCGAGCATCGGCGCCATGGCGATGACCAGCAACGGCACGGACAGCACCGCGCTCACCCAGAAGCGCCTGGTGAAATCGACCAGTTCGGGGTTAGGCCCCTCGTCGCCGGTCAGCACGCCCATCGGCTCCAGCGCCATGCCGCAGATCGGGCAGGAGCCGGGCTTGTCGCGGATGATTTCGGGATGCATCGGGCAGGTGTATTGCGTGCCCTTGGGCATCGCCTGCGGCGCCGGCTTGTCGCCGAGATATTTTGCCGGCTCGGCCTCGAACTTCGCCTTGCAGCCGGCGGAGCAGAAATAGAAGCCTTGGCCCTCGTGGCGCAAAAAGTGCTTGGCCGTGGCGCGATCGACGCTCATGCCGCAGACGGGATCGGTTGCGGTCAGATATTTCTGGGGTTCGGCGACGAATTTCGAACGGCAGCTTTCGCTGCAGAAATGATAGCGATGGCCGTCATGCCCGGCGGTCGGCTTGCCAGCGGCCGGATCGACGGTCATGCCGCAGACCGGATCCCGGACGACAGCGTCCGCGGCAGGCGAGGCGCTCTTTGCCGAGCAGCAGCAGCCATGGCTGTGATGATCGTGGTCGGAATGCGTCATGCCGAAAGCCCCTGTATTTCGATGTTGCAGCGGAGGTAGTGCTTCCAGTAACTGGAAGGTCAAGGGCCGATTTTCGATTTTTCGCGGCCAGGCCCAAACCGAACCGGCTGCGGGCACGAGACGATCGTCCCGTCGGCGGCCGCGGAGAACGCGTCCGTCCGCCCCATACCCAGCGCCGCGAAAACGCGCTATAGACGCCGCCGAAACGGCGAGGCCGAACGGCATTTATGGCAAGAATATCCCTGAAGCTCGAGGAACTGATCGACGGCGAAGCCTTGCGCCGCGAGATGACCGAACTGACCGCGGCCACGGCAGGCGACGGCTCCGGCAAGGCCGCGCGCAGCGGCGTTCTCAAGCTTCTCAAAAGCCGGCTCGCCGACGGCCGCACGGTCGCCGAACGCATGCTGATGGACGATGGCAGCGGCACTGCCTGCGCCGCCCGGCTGTCGCATCTGATGGATGAGATCATCCGCGCGCTCTACGATTTCGCCGCCACCCACGTCTATCGCGTCAAAAACCCGTCGTCGGCCGAGCGCATGGCCGTCGTTGCCGTCGGCGGCTATGGCCGCGGCACGCTGGCGCCGGGGTCCGACATCGATCTCCTGTTCCTGCTGCCCTACAAGCAGACGCCGTGGGGCGAGCAGATCGTCGAATATATGCTCTACATGCTGTGGGACCTCGGGCTGAAGGTCGGTCACGCGACGCGCAACATCGACGAGTGCCTCAGGCTGTCGCGCACCGACATCACCATCCGCACCTCGATCCTGGAGGCGCGCTTCCTGTGGGGCGAGCGAAAACTCTATGACGAGCTTCTGCAGCGCTTCGACCACGAGGTGGTGCGCACCACCGGCCCCGAATATGTCCAGGCCAAGCTCGCCGAACGCGACGAGCGCCACGCCAAGGCCGGCGAGAGCCGCTATCTGGTCGAGCCCAACGTCAAGGACGGCAAGGGCGGCCTGCGCGACCTGCAGACGCTGTTCTGGATCGCCAAATATTTCTACCGGGTGCGCACCGGCGAGGAACTGGTCGACAAGGGCGTCTTTACCGACGCCGAATACAGGGAATTTCAGAAGGCCGAGGACTTCCTGTGGGCGGTACGCTGCCACATGCATTTCCTCACCGGCAAGGCGGAGGAGCGGCTGCATTTCGACATCCAGCGCGACATCGCTGAGCGGCTCGGCTACACCACCCATCCCGGCCTGTCGGCGGTCGAACGCTTCATGAAGCACTACTTCCTCGTCGCCAAGGATGTCGGCGACCTGACCCGCATTTTCTGCGCCGCGCTCGAGGAGGAGCAGGCCAAGCATGTGCCGGGCTTCAACCGCATCTTCCTCACCTTCTCGCGGCGCAAGCGCAAGCTCGCCGGCACGGCCGATTTCATCGTCGACAACCACCGCATCAACATTGCCGACGACGAGGTGTTCGAGCGCGATCCGGTCAACCTGCTCAGGCTGTTCTGGTTTGCCGACAAGCACGGCCTGGAATTCCACCCCGATGCGCTGAAGCTTTTGACCCGCTCTCTCGGCCTCGTCGGCAAGGCGCTCAGGCGCGACGAGGAGGCCAACCGGCTGTTCCTCGACATCTTGACCTCGGACCGCAACGCCGAGCTCAATCTGCGGCGAATGAACGAGGCCGGACTGCTTGCCAAGCTGATCCCGGACTTCGGCAAGATCGTCGCCATGATGCAGTTCTCGATGTATCACCACTACACCGTGGACGAGCATTTGATCCGCTGCATCGGCGTGCTGGCCGAGATCGAGCGCGGCGACGGCGAAAAGGTGCATCCGCTTTCCCACGCGCTGATGCCGGGGCTGAAGAAGAGCCGCGAGGCGCTCTATGTCGCCGTGCTGCTGCACGACATCGCCAAGGGCAGGCCTGAGGACCATTCGCAAGCCGGCGCCAGAATCGCGCGGCGCATCTGCCCGCATATGGGGCTCTCGCCGGCCGACACCGAAACGGTCGCCTGGCTGGTCGAGAACCACCTCGTCATGTCGATGACGGCGCAGACCCGCGATCTCAACGACCGCAAGACGATCGAGGATTTTGCCGCCATCGTGCAGTCGGTCGAACGGCTGAAGATGCTTTTGGTGCTTACCGTCTGCGATATCCGTGGCGTCGGGCCGGGGGTCTGGAACGGTTGGAAAGGCCAGCTGCTGCGTACGCTCTACTACGAGACCGAGCTTTTGTTGACCGGCGGGTTTTCGGAGGTGTCGCGCGCCAAGCGGACGGCGGCGGCGCGCGAACAACTGGCCGAGGCACTTGCCGACTGGCCGGAAAAGGCCCGCAAGCGTTATGTCGGCCAGCACTACGAGAACTATCTGCTGGCGGTCGATCTTCCCGACCAGCTGCGCCATGCCGAATTCATCCGCGAGGCCGATCACGCCGGCAAGAAGCTCGCCACCATGGTCAAGACCCACCAGTTCGAGGCGGTGACCGAGATCACGGTGCTGGCGCAGGACCATCCGCGCCTGCTCTCGGTGATTGCCGGCGCCTGTGCTGCGGCCGGCGGCAACATCGTCGACGCGCAGATATTCACCACTTCGGACGGCCGCGCGCTCGACACCATCCTGATCTCGAGGGAGTTCGACCGCGACGAGGACGAGCGTCGCCGTGCCGAGCGCGTCGGCCGGCTGATCGAGGACGTGCTGTCGGGCAAGAGCTGGCTGCCCGAAATGATCGAGAAGCGCACCAAGCCACGGCGCGGCGCCAAGGTCTTCCGCATCCCGCCACGCGCCGAGATCCGCAACACCCTGTCGAACCGGTTCTCGGTGATCGAGGTCGAAGGACTGGACAGGCCGGGCCTTCTGTCGGAGATCACCGGCATGTTGTCGGACCTGTCGCTCGACATCGCCTCGGCCCACATCACCACCTTCGGCGAAAAGGTCATCGACACGTTCTACGTCACCGATCTCACCGGCCAGAAGATCGACAGCCCGTCGCGTACGGCGACCATCCGCAACAGGCTGATCGCGGTGCTCGAGGGCACGGCGTCCGAGCGCGGCAAGACCAAAACGGCCGCCGAGTGACTGTTACCTTCCATTTGCCCCAATCCCACAGGCAGTCTTCAAGCGCATGAGCCTTGTCAAGAAATTCGCCACGGTCGCTTCCGGCACGCTGATGAGCCGCGCCCTCGGCTTTGGCCGCGAGATGCTGATGGCTGCCGCACTCGGCACCGGGCCGATCGCCGACGCCTTCAACGCCGCCTTCCAGTT
Source organism: Mesorhizobium sp. M1423 (assembly GCF_040317575.1). Classification (NCBI taxonomy): domain Bacteria; kingdom Pseudomonadati; phylum Pseudomonadota; class Alphaproteobacteria; order Hyphomicrobiales; family Phyllobacteriaceae; genus Mesorhizobium; species Mesorhizobium sp. M1423. Next base: position 181,484 of record NZ_JAMYKU010000011.1, on the reverse strand, counting down.
TCCCAACACCTTTCGCCGGCTGTTCGCCGAAGGCGCCTTCAACGCCGCCTTCGTGCCGCTGTTCGCCAAAGAGATCGAGACGCACGGCACCGACGGCGCCAAGCGTTTTTCCGAAGAGGTGTTCGGCGTCTTGTTCACCGCGCTTCTGGCGCTGACCATCGCCATGGAACTGGCGATGCCGCTGATCGTGCGCTACCTGGTGGCGCCGGGCTTTGCCGACACGCCCGGAAAATTCGAGATGACGGTGGCACTGGCGACCGTCATGTTCCCTTACCTGATCTGCATGTCGCTCGGCGCCATGATGGCCGGCATGCTGAATTCGCTGCGCCGCTATTTCGCCGCCGCGGTGGCGCCGGTGTTCCTCAACATCATCCTCATCGCCGTGCTTGCCTATGCCTGGTACAAGGGTTCGGACGCCCGCACCGTCGGTTTCGGGCTGGCCTGGGGCGTACTGGCGGCCGGCTTGGTGCAGCTGGCGATCGTCTGGGCGGCGGTGCGCCATGCCGGCATTTCGATCGGCTTCCGCCGGCCGAAGATGACGCCCAGCGTCAAGCGGCTGCTGATCCTGGCACTGCCGGCGGCGATCACCGGCGGCATCACCCAGATCAACCAGCTGATTGGCACGGCGATCGCGTCGGCGCAGGACAGCGCGGTGTCGTCGCTGGCCTATGCCGACCGCGTTTACCAGCTGCCGCTGGGCGTTGTCGGCGTCGCCGTCGCCATCGTGCTTTTGCCGGAACTGTCGCGGGCGCTGAAGTCAGGCAATCTGGTCGAGGCGGCCAATCTGCAGAACCGCTCGGTCGAGTTCACCCTGTTCATGACCTTGCCGGCGGCGGCCGCCCTGCTGGTCATGTCCGAGCCGATCGTGCGGCTGGTCTATGAGCGCGGCGCCTTCGCCGCCAACAATTCGACGCCGACGGTCGCGGCAATCCTGGCGATCTTCGGCCTCGGTCTGCCGGCCTTCGTGCTGATCAAGGCCTTCACCCCAGGCTATTTCGCCCGCGAGGACACGCGCACGCCGATGATTTTCGCCGCCATCTCGGTGGCGGTTAACATTACGACGGCACTGACGCTGTTTCCGACGATGGGCGCGCCCGGCATTGCCGTTGCCTCCGCCGTCGCCGGCTGGGTCAATGCAGCGATGCTGCTGGCCGTGCTGATCCGGCGCGGCCACTGGGGCCGCGACGTGCCGCTCATGAAACGCATCCCGCGGCTGGTGCTGTCGGCGGCGGTGATGGCGGCGGCGCTCTATTTTGCCGAGCACTGGTTCGCCGCAAGTCTCGGCTCGGGCTCGCCGCTGGTGATCAAGGCGGTAACGCTGCTTGCGCTCGTCGCTGGCGGGGCGCTGCTTTACTTCGTCACTGCGTTTGCCACCGGGGGTGCCGATTTCGGCATGATCCGACGCAATATCGGGCGGAAGGGCTCCCAGCCGGTCAACGAGCAATCTCCGGATTCGTGAGGCGGAAAATTCGTCAGCGCCAATTTTGTTCTTGCTTTGTGCCGGCAGCTATGCTACTGATTTGCGTATGGTGCTGATTCGCACCGACGACCCCGCCGCAAGGTGGGTTTTTGATTCTGGTCGGCGCCATCCCCTTCAAACAGCCTTCTGTGGCGTCTTGCTCGGCCACGGTCAAAGCCCTGCGCGGCCTAGCCAACACCCCTCTTGATCGTCTTCTCGCTCTCGTCCATAAGCGCGCCGTCGCAAGACTTTCGCCGCGCGCGAAACGGCCCTCCACAAGCCAGGGAAACACCATGCCCGACCTCAACCAGCTCGCCTTCAAGCCACTCGTCTTTTCCGGTGTCCAGCCAACCGGCAATCTGCACCTCGGCAATTATCTCGGCGCCATCAAGAAATTCGTCGCCCTGCAGGACACCTCCGACTGCATCTATTGCGTCGTCGACCTGCATTCGCTGACCGCGCAGCTCGTCTATGAGGATCTTCAGGACCAGACGCGTTCGATCACCGCGGCGTTTCTCGCCTCCGGCATCGATCCGACCAAGCACATCGTCTTCAACCAGTCGCGGGTGATGCAGCACGCCGAGCTTGCCTGGATCTTCAACTGCGTGGCGCGCATCGGCTGGATGAACCGCATGACGCAGTTCAAGGACAAGGCCGGCAAGGACCGCGAGAACGCCTCGCTCGGCCTGCTCGCCTATCCCTCCCTGATGGCCGCCGATATCCTCGTCTACCGCGCCACCCATGTGCCGGTCGGCGACGACCAGAAGCAGCATCTGGAGCTGACCCGCGATATTGCGCAGAAATTCAACAACGACTTTTCGGACCGTATCGCGGCGCTTGGCGTCGGCGTCGAGATGCAGGTCGGCGAAGAGACGGTGAACGGCTATTTCCCGCTGACCGAGCCGGTCATCGGCGGCCCGGCGGCGCGCATCATGTCGCTGCGCGACGGTTCGAAAAAGATGTCGAAGTCCGACCCGTCGGACCTGTCGCGCATCAACCTGACTGACGATGCCGACGCCATCTCGAAGAAGATCCGCAAGGCCAAGACGGACCCGGAGGCTTTGCCCGGCGAACTGGACGGGCTTGCCGGCCGGCCGGAAGCGGAAAACCTCGTCGGCATCTATGCCGGCCTCGCCGAAATATCGAAAGAGGCGGTGCTGAAGGAATTCGGCGGCCAGCAGTTTTCGGTGTTCAAGCCGGCGCTGGCCGATCTCGCGGTGGAAAAGCTGGCGCCGATCGCCGGCGAGATGCGCCGCATCTCCGGCGACCGCGCCTATGTCGACGCGGTGCTGCGGGATGGCGGCGAGCGTGCCGGCACATTGGCCGAAGCGACGATGAAGACCGTGCGCGACATTATCGGCCTGCTGCAAGGCTAATTTATGTCGCGCAAAAGTGTGCAGCGGTTTTGCGATAACGACATGCATAAAACAAGAACCTGAAGCGCGTCGCATGAGGCTGGTCGAACGCGACGCGCTTTAAGCTGCACCAATATCGCCACAGCCGCCGGTCGCTTGCGGGCGGGCTGTGGCGGTGGCAGATTGCGGCCGAAACCATCGAGCAGGGTGAATATGGTCTCCAAACGCCTCAGCCGCGAAGCCGGTCATCGCCGCAAGTTCCTGGCGATCATCGACGACACGCCGGAATGCGAGCGCGCCGTCGCCTACGCCTCGAAGCGGGCGCAAAGCACGGGCGGCGTGTTGGTGCTGCTCTATGTCATCGAGCCGGATGATTTCCAGCACTGGCTGGGCGTCGAGAAGATCATGCGCGAGGAGGCGACCGCCACGGCGCGCGCCGCGCTCGACAGCTACGCCAACAAGGTGCGCCAGAAGCTCGGCATCGAGCCGGAACTGGTGGTGCGCGAAGGCAAGCCGACGGAAGAGATCCACAAGCTGATCGAGGAAGACCAGGACATCGCCATCCTGGTGCTGGCGGCAGGCGCTGGCAAGGAAGGGCCTGGGCCGCTGGTCGGCGCGGTTGCCGGCAAGGGCGCCGCCTTTCCGATTCCAGTGACTGTGGTGCCGCAGAACCTGTCGGACGAGGAGATCGACAGCCTCGCCTGAGATGTGCCGATATTCAGGTGAGGCCGGCCTACAAATGGCGGCTTCCTGCGCTTCCGGTGCTCACGTACCAAAAGTACGCTCCGCTCCGGTTCTCGGAAACCATCATTTTCGGCTCGGCCTGACCTGAATCTCAACACATCTCCAATTGTTTCAGCGAGCTAGCAAAACATTCCACCAGCCAGCCGTTCCCCGCGATGCCTTTCGCTTGAATGTCGGGCGGATAAAGCCTAATTAGAATTATTCCAAACTAGCTGCCCGAAACGGGCACGGAGATGGCCATGTTCATCCAGACCGAGTCGACGCCAAACCCGGCGACGCTGAAATTCCTGCCCGGCAAGGAAGTGCTGCAAGAAGGCACCGCCGATTTCCGTGATGCCGACAGCGCCGCGACGGCTTCGCCGCTGGCCGGCCGTCTGTTCGAGATCCCCGGCGTCACCGGCGTCTTCTTCGGCTATGATTTCATCACCGTGACCAAGGACGGTCCCGACTGGCAGCATCTGAAGCCGGCTATCCTCGGCGCCATCATGGAGCATTTCATGTCCGGCGCCCCGGTGATGGCCAAGGCCGGCCCCGCCGCCGAGACCAGCCAGACCGGCGAATTCTACGACAAGGCCGACGAGGAGCTGGTCGTCACCATCAAGGAGCTGCTCGACACGCGGGTGCGCCCGGCGGTGGCCCAGGACGGCGGCGACATCACCTTCCGCGGCTTCGAGAACGGCACCGTGTTCCTGCACATGAAAGGCGCCTGCGCCGGCTGCCCGTCGTCGACGGCGACGCTGAAGCACGGCATCCAGAACCTGCTCCGGCACTTTGTGCCGGAAGTGCAGCACGTCGAACAGGTCTCCTGACGCGCCGTTCCATCGTCAACGTCGATAGACAACAAAAAACCGGGCCAAAGTGCCCGGTTTTCTGTTTGCGACGTCTGTGTTGTTGCCTAGACGGTCCGCGTATAAAGCTCTTCTTGTTTGACCATGATCTTGTCCGAAAACCGGGTCCCGCTTTTCGGGATCATGGTCTTACAGCACAATGACCTTGGCGCCGACCGAGGTGCGGTCGTAGAGGTCGATAATGTCCTGGTTCATCAGCCGGATGCAGCCCGACGACATCGCCTTGCCGATGGAATTCCATTCCGGGCTGCCATGCAGGCGGTAGCCCATATCGCCGCCCTTGTTGAACAGGTACATGGCGCGCGCGCCGAGCGGGTTCTTCAACCCCGGCTCCATGCCGCCGGCAAACTTGGCCAGCTCCGGCTGTCGCCTGATCATCTGCGAAGGCGGCGTCCAGGTCGGCCATTCGCGCTTTAGTGCGATACGGGCGGTGCCGTGCCATTCGAAACCTTCACGGCCGACGCCGATGCCGTAGCGCATCGCTTCGCCGTCGCCCATGACGAAATAGAGGAACTTGTTCTGCGTATCGACGATGATGGTGCCCGGCTTTTCCCTGGTGTCGTAGTCGACGATCTGCCGGCGGTATTTGAACGGCACCTTTTCGATCGGGATGCGCGGCAGATGATAGCCGGCATCGGTCACCGCGCCATAGTTGTTGGTGAAGATCTGCGAGCCGATGGTGCTGCAACCGGCGACAGCCGTCGACAGCGCCAGGGCCGCGACGATTGCAAGTGACTTCATGCGCATGAAAAGGTCCGATGCCTGCCCAAACAACAGCGGCTCGAGTCGGCCGCTTTTTTCATCTTCATTCATGCTGGCATTTGCTTTGCTTGCCAAGCGGGCGATGCCTATATCCTTGGGCTTGCGTGCTGGTAAACCTGCGACTATGGCATTTCGGCAACAGCCCCCGCAGGATTATGCTGCAAAATCAATGGGCCAAGAACAAGAACCCCGAGACGGGGAAATCACCATGAATGTCGGTGACGCTGCCCGGCGCTCTGGCCTGCCGGCCAAGACCATCCGTTACTACGAGGAGATCGGCCTGATCCGGCCTGAGACGCGGCCGCTGCAGGAGATAATCCTGACAAGCCTGGTTCAATAGGCCGGGTTCAATAAAGAACGCCGCGAAGCACGGTCCAGGCCAGAAGCCCGAACGTGCCGATCACCACCAATGCACCAAGGACCGTGCCGATCTTTTCAGGCAGTCCATCGGGGCGACCAGGATCGTCGGCCATTCAACTATCGATCATGACGTAGGCGGCACCAAACACGGCAACGATGATTGCCCCAAGCACCGCCCATCCTCTAACGGCCGAGCGGATTTCCTCCGGTGTCGCCGATTTACGTCCGTCATCGTCCGTCATCTAATGCTCCTCGTAAAAATCCCGTGGCCGACATTGAAAGCGCAAGCTGCCGGCGCTGCCAAGAGGGTGCAGCGGACTCTTTTGCGCAAAAGTTTAGGAACGTGCGCCGTCCGAGAGCAAGCGTTACCAGCCTTCGACACTCCGCAAAGCACGGGCGGCCGTCATGATCCCGGTGGGCGATACCGGATCGACTTCGCTTTCCCAAGCGCGTCCATCGTCTCTTCGACACTTAACAGGACGGTGGTCTCGTACGAGCTGAGCGCGCCTCCCGCACCGATGGCGAGCATGACAGAGGCCATGGACACGTTGTCCGGCGCCTCCCATAGGTTCCAGCCATCGTACTCTCCGAAGGCATACCAGAACCCGTGCAGCTTTCCGCCGACCGACTCGATGTAGGAACGGGCAGCCTCGCGTCTGTCCTCCGGATTATCCATCAAGCGCGCCCAGGTTTCGGGCCTGTAGCTGAATCGCGTGAGATACATCGGCATGGTTCGTCTCCTCCCAGAGCTGCCCCCACCAAGACAGTTAAGCGCCCCAATCCGGGAGAACGCGAGTCGTTTCCGAGGCGTAGTTCCGCTGGCTTAGTTGCGGGACCGCTAATAGACCTGTTTCAATTGCCTTTCCCAAGGGGAGTAAGGTCAATGGCCGCATATCTCATTGCCGATGTCGACATAACCGACGCCGCCGTTTTCGAGGAATACCGCCGGGACGTGCCTGCAACCGAAGCCCGCTACGGGGGAAGGTACATCGCTCGTGGCGGAGCCACCAAAGTGCTGGAAGGCGATTGGGAGCCTCATCGCCTTGTCATCGTCGAATTTCCCGACATGGCCTCGCTCCTCGCATGGTACGACTCTCCGGAATACGGCCGCCTCAAAGCCATCCGCGAACGCTGTGCAAAGACGAGGATCATTGCTCTGGAGGGCATGATGCCGGTTAGTTAGAGGGGGTTGTCAACCAGATAATCGCCGCCCAGAAGGCGGCTATATATTTGACAAACCCGGATGACCGCTGACCAAAGCTCCGCTACAAATCAGCCGTGACGCCCGCGCCTATTAGTAGTTTCATTGGAGCCATGATCCTCAGTTTGGTTGGGGTTCTAGCCTACCGCTGGTTTGGCCCTATCGCGCTGGTTATTGTCGGAGGCATTGGTCTTCCAGCGGTGCTCGCCTGTTCCTTATACCGATTTGATTTGAAAAACCGGAAGGCGCGTGAGTGGCTTAATCCGACAGACAAGAGCTCCTAGACCAGCACTGGCCCCAGCACAAAGGCGATTATCTGGTTGGCAACCCGCCTTGGCAGCGGCGACAAAACATGATTCAAATGCGGTTGTGTTGGGGGAAAACATGATCCGCATAGCCATCGTTATAGCCATTGCCGTCAGTGCATCGGCATGCACTAGCCAGGCGAACGTTCCTTATGACACGAGTAAAAAAACCTGTAGAATCTATGTTGAGCCGGGGTCAGGCCACAAGCGTGAACTTTGTCTTCCGGACACTCCAAATAAATACTGTGTGCGTGCTTATTATATAAACACACCAGGTGGAGAAAGGGTAATGTGCGGCCCACTAACCCGCAAGGCAACCACTGCCGAGGGTCGTGCCAGACAGCTTGCAGGCAGTAAATACCCGTAGGAAAACACCCACGGTGGGCCGCTTGCGCTTCAGGGTTCTGCACCGGCGGTGTCCCGTTCTGGTTGGGTTTGTCAAACCAGATAATCGCCCCAAAAAAGGCGTGCGGCCATGCCTATCATCTCACCTCTACCCCTTAACCCGCTGATCGACGGTCGCCAGTCGGAGCGTGCCATGCTGGTCAGGCGTGGCGTGCAGCGGCTGCTCAAGCAGATGGGCGCGCATGTCTTGCCCGAACTGTCGCTGGCCACCGGGCGCCGCGCCGATCTCGTAGCGCTGACCCGCCAGGGCGATATCTGGATCATCGAGATCAAATCCTCGATCGAGGATTTCAGGGTCGACCGCAAATGGCCGGACTACCGGCTGCATTCCGACCGCTTCTTCTTCGCCACCCATCCCGGCGTGCCCGCGGAGATCTTTCCGGAAGAGTGCGGCTTCATTCTCTCCGACGGCTATGGTGCCGAGGTCCTGCGCGATGCGCCCGAGCACCGGATGGCGGCGGCGACGCGCAAGGCGCTGATGCTGAGGATCGCGCGCGCCGGTGCCGCGCGGTTGCTGGCGGCGGAGCTTGCCGGGGTGTCGGTGCCGGCGCTGGAGGGTGAGAGCGAGTAGGGGGTTTCCCTCTCCGTAGTCATGGAGGCTTGCGCTGCCCTGGCTGCCGCCACCTTGCATAAGAGACGATGTATGACTGCGGTGTTCCGCAAGGAACGCCAACAGCCGGCTGTAGCCTTCGTCTTCCCAGTGCAGGTCGAGATTGGAAATGAAACCCGGCACGAAGACGAGATCGAGCGATCCCTGGCCGACCACCTGATAGGCGATCCGCACGTCGCCGCTGAGCGCGTAGCGAGTTTCGATCGGCCTCACGAGGTTTGTCCGCCCGACCCGACGATTTCTTATCGCCGGATCATAGCAGAGCCGCGAGACTTGCGGCAAATGAAACCTTAGAGGGTGTGAATGTAGGCCCGCGGCGCCTACTTCTGTGACGCAGCCGTAGTCTCGGTGCTCGCTCCGCCGACGCTAAAACCTGCGCCCTCCGGCGCGCCCGGCCGCTTGATGTGTGGGGCGGCCGCGACGACAAGCTCGTTGAAGCCTTCGCCGCCGCTGTCGAGCATCTCGAACAATTGCCGGCGCATCCTCGGCTCCCAGAACTTGTTGATGTGCTCGGCGACGCCGGCAATGCCTTGCTCGCGCGGCTTGGAGTGGAAAAAGGCAGCGATCTGGTTGGCCATGCGAACCAGCTTTTCGCTGGTGCTCATGAGGTGGCCTTCGTCATGCGACATGCTTGGCAACTCCGGAAACCACGCGGTCAGGATGGGTGAAAATATCGAAATCATCGCCGCGCACCAGCGCCACCAGCGTCATGCCGGCGTCGTCTGCGGTGCGGATGGCAAGTGCCGTCGGCGCCGAGACGGCGATGATGAAGGCAGCACCGATCGCCGCGGTCTTCTGCACCATCTCGACCGAAACGCGCGACGTCACGACGACGGCCCCCGACCTGCCGTCGATACCGGCTTTGGCCAGCGCGCCGGCCAGCTTGTCCAGCGCATTGTGACGGCCGACATCCTCGCGCGCCATGACGATGCCCTTGCCGGGGAGGTAAAAACCGGCGGCGTGGACCGCGCCGGTCTCGGCGTGCAGCGGCTGCACCTTCGACAAAAGCTTGACCGAGCGGACGATGTCATCGGCCTGAAGTGTAAGTTTCGACGCACCGACCGGATCGACCGAGCGCATCGCTTCCTCGATCGATTCGATGCCGCACAGCCCGCAGCCGACCGGGCCGGCGAGCCGTCTGCGACGCGCCTCGAAACGGGTGTTGGCCTGGTCCTTCAGCCGGATCTGGATATCGATGCCGGCGCCGTGATCCTCGACCTCGATGGCTTCGATTTCGTCTGGCGAGGCAATGATGCCTTCGGTCAGCGAGAAGCCGAGCGCGAAATCCTCGAAATCGGCCGGGCTTGCCATCATCACCGCATGCGTGGTGCCGGCAAAGGAGAATGCTACCGGCGTCTCTTCCGGCACCATGCGGTTGGCGGCCGCGGTGCCGCCGGCGCGGCGCGCGAGGCGGCTGATCTGGGTGACAGCACGACGTTTGGGCATCACGCGGCACCCCCCTCTGGCCTACCGGCCATCTCCCCCTCAAGGGGGGAGATTGGCAGTTCAGACGTAAGGCACCCTTCGACGCTGGTGATTGGCGAAAGCCGAGATGACATCCAATCTCCCCCCTTGAGGGGGAGATGGCCGGTAGGCCAGAGGGGGGTGCTCCGGCACGACGCCAAAACGCTACTCCGCTGCTTGCAGGGAGGCGATGCGGCGGCTTTGCTTTGCCTGCTCGTCATAGTCGCGCTGCCATTCCGACGGGCCGTTGGATGCACCCACCTGCACCGCGGTCACCTTGTATTCCGGGCAGTTGGTCGCCCAGTCGGAGAAGTCGGTGGTGATGACGTTGGCCTGGGTGTCGGGATGGTGGAAGGTCGTATAGACGACGCCCGGCGACACCCGGTCGGTGATCAGCGCGCGCAGCGTCGTCTCGCCCGAGCGGCTGGTCAGCCGCACCCAGTCGCCATCGCGCAGGCCGCGATTTTCGGCATCATGCGGATGGATCTCCAGCCGATCCTCGCTGTGCCACACGACGTTGTCGGTGCGCCTGGTCTGCGCGCCGACATTATACTGCGACAGGATGCGGCCGGTGGTCAGCAGCAGCGGGAAGCGCGGCCCGGTCCTCTCGTCGGTCGCGACATATTCGGTGCGGATGAACTTGCCCTTGCCGCGCACGAAGCCGCCAATATGCATGATCGGCGTGCCTTCCGGCGACTTCTCGTTGCAGGGCCACTGCACCGAGCCCACCCGGTCGAGAAGGTCGAAGGAAACGCCGGAGAAGCTCGGCGTCGTCTTGGCGATCTCGTCCATGATCTCGGAGGGATGCGTGTAGTTCCAGCCGAGGCCGAGCGCCTTGGCGAGCTCCTGCGTCGCCTCCCAGTCGGCATAGCCGCATTTCGGCTCCATCACCTTGCGCACCATGTTGATGCGGCGCTCGGCATTGGTGAAGGTGCCGTCCTTCTCGAGGAAGGTCGAGCCGGGCAGGAACACATGCGCGTAGTTGGCCGTCTCGTTGAGGAAGAGGTCGTGCACGACGACACATTCCATCGCGGCGAGACCCGCGGCGACATGCTTGGTGTCGGGGTCCGACTGCAGGATGTCCTCGCCCTGTACATAGAGCCCCTTGAACGAGCCGTCGACGGCCGCGTCCAGCATATTGGGGATGCGCAGGCCGGGCTCGTCGTCGAGCTTGACGCCCCACAGGCTCTCATAGATGGCGCGCACCGCGTCGCCCGAAATGTGGCGGTAGCCGGGAAGTTCGTGCGGGAACGAACCCATGTCGCAGGAGCCCTGCACATTGTTCTGGCCGCGCAGCGGATTCACGCCGACGCCCGGCCGGCCGATATTGCCGGTCGCCATGGCGAGGTTGGCAATGGCGATGACGGTGGTCGAGCCCTGGCTGTGCTCGGTCACGCCGAGGCCGTAATAGATCGCGCCGTTGCCGCCGCGCGCATAGAGCCGCGCCGCGCCGCGTATGTCGTCGGGATCGACATTGGCGAGCTGACCGACGACCTCCGGGCTGTTTTCCGGCAGTGCCACGAACGATGCCCAGTCCTGGAACTCGTCCCAGTCGCAGCGCTCGCGGATGAACGCCTCGTCGAACAGGCCTTCGGTGACGATGACATGGGCAAGTGCGGTCAGCATGGCGACGTTGGTGCCCGGCTTCAGCGGCAGATGGAACTGCGCCTCGACATGGGCCGAGCGCACGATGTCGGTGCGGCGCGGATCGAGCACGATCAGCTTGGCGCCCCTGCGCATGCGTTTTTTCATGCGCGAGGCGAACACCGGATGCGCATCGGTCGGATTGGCACCGATCAGCAGGATAACGTCCGTCTGCTCGATCGAATCGAAATCCTGCGTGCCGGCGGAGGTACCGAAGGTCTGGCCCAGGCCATAGCCGGTCGGCGAATGGCAGACGCGGGCGCAGGTATCGACATTGTTGTTGCGGAAGCCCTGCCGGACAAGCTTCTGGACGAGGTAGGTCTCCTCGTTGGTGCAGCGCGACGAGGTGATGCCGCCGATCGACGTGCGGCCGTACTGGTACTGGATGCGGCGGAATTCGTTCGCGGTATGGGTGAGCGCCTCTTCCCACGACACTTCGCGCCACGGATCGCTGACCCGCTCGCGGATCATCGGCTTCAGGATACGGTCCTTGTGTGTCGCATAGCCATAGGCGAAGCGGCCCTTGACGCAGGAGTGGCCGTGGTTGGCCTTGCCTGCCTTGTAGGGCATCATACGAATGACCTCGTCGCCCTTGACCTCGGCCTTGAATGAGCAGCCGACGCCGCAATAGGCGCAGGTGGTGACGGTCGAACGCTCGGGCAGGCCTTTCGCCAGCACGGTCTTTTCCCTCAGCGCATCGGTCGGGCAGGCCTGCACGCAGGCCCCGCACGACACGCATTCGGAATCGACGAACGCCTCGTGCATGCCGGCCGAGACCCTGGATTCGAAGCCGCGGCCCTCGATGGTCAGCGCGAACGTGCCTTGCACCTCTTCGCAGGCGCGCACGCAGCGCGAGCAGACGATGCATTGCGCCGGATCATAGGTGAAATAGGGGTTCGATTCATCGCGGGCGATGTAGTCGATGGTCAGCGAGCCATGGCCGGGCGCCACGCCGTTTTCCTGCTCGACGTGGTTGCGGCCATCCACGCCATAGCGGTTCTCGGTCAGGCCGACCGACTTGACGACCTTGTCGAACTCGCTGGCGCCGGTGCCGGCCGTCTCGCCCCACGCAGCCGGATGGTCGGAGACATAGAGCTCCATCACGCCGCGACGAATGGCGTTCAGCCGGTCGGTCTGCGTATGCACGACCATGCCTTCGCCAACCGGCGTCGTGCACGAAGCCGGCGTGCCGCCGCGCCCGTCGATCTCGACGAGGCAGACCCGGCAGGAGCCGAACGAGTCCAGCATGTCGGTGGCGCAGAGTTTCGGGATTTCGACGCCCGCTTCCATCGAAGCGCGCATGATCGAGGTACCCGCCGGCACCGTCACCGGCTTGCCGTCGACGGTCAGCGTCACCTGCTTGCCGTCGACGGTCAGCGTCACCTGCTGTTCCGCTTCGGAGGCGGGTGTGCCGTAGTCGATTTCCTGGACCAGCGATTTGATGTCGAATGCCGCGTTCATGCCTGTCCGCTCCTATTCCGCTGCTTCGGCGACCGGCGTCGGCCGAAAGTCGTCCGGGAAATGGTTGAGTGCACTCATCACCGGATATGGGGTGAAGCCGCCGAGAGCGCAAAGCGAGCCGAACTTCATCGTGTTGCAAAGGTCGGTGACCAGCGCGATCTGCTTTTCCGGTTCGATGTTCTCAGCGAGCCGGTCCAGCACCTCGACGCCGCGCGTCGAGCCGATGCGGCAGGGCGTGCACTTGCCGCAGCTCTCGATGGCGCAGAATTCCATGGCGAAGCGCGCCTGCTTCAGCATGTCGGCGCTGTCGTCGAAAACGACGATGCCGGCGTGGCCGATCAGCCCGTCCTTGGCCGCGAACGCCTCGTAGTCGAACGGCGTGTCGAACAGGGCGCGCGGGAAATAGGCGCCGAGTGGGCCACCGACCTGCACCGCTTTGACTGGGCGACCCGTTGCCGTGCCGCCACCGATATCGTCGACGATCTCGCCCAGAGTCATGCCGAACGCCGCCTCGTAGAGACCAGCATATTTGACGTTGCCGGCGATCTGGATCGGGATGGTGCCGCGCGAACGGCCCATGCCGAAATCCTTGTAGAAGGCGGCACCCTTGTCCATGATCACCGGTACCGAGGCCAGCGAAATGACGTTGTTGATCACCGTCGGCTTGCCGAACAGGCCCTTATGCGCCGGCAGCGGCGGCTTGGCCCGCACCTGTCCGCGCTTGCCTTCGAGGCTGTCGAGCAGGGCGGTCTCTTCGCCGCAGACATAGGCGCCGGCGCCGACGCGGACTTCCATGTCGAACGAATTGGGCGAGCCGAGCACATTGACGCCGAGCACGCCGGCCCTGCGGGCGATCTCGACGGCCTTCTGCATCACCGCCACCGCATGCGGATATTCGGAGCGAATATAGATGAAGCCCTTGGTCGCGCCCGTGGCGATGCCGGCGATCATCATGCCTTCGATCAGCACGAACGGGTCGCCTTCCATGATCATGCGGTCGGCGAACGTGCCGGAATCGCCTTCATCGGCATTGCAGACGATGTATTTGCGGTCGGCCGACGTATCGAGGACCGTCTTCCATTTGATGCCGGTCGGGAAACCGGCGCCGCCACGACCACGCAGCCCGGACTCGGTCACCTGCTTGACGATGTCGGACGGCGTCATCGCCACCGCGTTCTGCAGCCCGTTCAGCCCGCCATGCGCCTTGTAGTGATCGAGCGACAGCGGATCGGTGACGCCGCAGCGCGCAAAGGTCAACCGCGTCTGCCTGGCCAGGAACGGGATCTTGTCCGGCGCGCCCAGCCAGCGCTTGTGGTGGCCACCGGTGAGGAAGCCGCAGTCGAACAGGCTTTTGACGTCGGATGGCTTCACCGGCCCATAGGCGACGCGGCCATTGGCCGTCGCCACTTCGACCATCGGCTCGAGGAAATAGGCGCCGCGCGAGCCGTTGCGCACGATCTTGGCCTCGATGCCGCGCTCGGCCAACTCCGCCCGAACCGCCTTGGCGACCCTTTCCGCACCCAGCGCCAGCGCGCCGGAATCGCCGGGAATATAGATACGCGGGATCATGAGCGCACCTCGGCAACGATTTCATTGAGCTTTTCGTCGTCGAGCCGCCCGATCACCTCGCCGTCCAGCATCGCCGATGGCGAGCAAGCGCAAAGGCCAAGGCAATAGACCGGCTCCAGCGTCACCGAACCGTCGCGGGTTGTCTCGTGGAAACCGATGCCCAGCATTGATTTGAGCTTGGCGGCAATCGCATCCGAGCCCATCGACTGGCAGGCTTCCGCCTGGCAAAGCTTCAGCACATGGCGGCCGGCGGGCTGGCTGCGGTAATCGTGATAGAAGGTGACGACGCCATGCACCTCGGCCCTGGAGATGTTCAGCGCCTCGGCAATCACCGGCAGCGCGTCCTGCGGTACATAGCCGAACTCTTCCTGTATGCCGTGCAGGATCGGCAACAGCGAGCCTTCGTGGCCTTTCAGCTCGTGGATGATCGCCGCCGTGCGCGATGCGATCTCGGTACTTGCAGGCTGCATCGTCATGCAGCGCCCTCCCTGGTCGTGGCTGTCTTCCGCTAAGTGCTTAGGAAATCAGAGGAAACCCGCTAAATCAATAAAGCCGATCCGTTGCTCGATAGAAATTTTCTATCGTTCGCCGTCACCAGCATTGTCTAGCCTAGCGGCGGGCGCGGAAATCGTCCGCCAGCGCCATTGCCTCGTCCAACAGCGCCGAGACCAGCGGCGTGTGCGGTTCGCGCGGCGCCGCCACCAGCCCGACGGTGTGGCTGGCATCCGGCTCGACGATCGGGATAGCCCGGATCGGCTCGGAAAAGCCGAACGTTTCCGCAAGGTTAAGCGGCATGATCGACGACCATTTGCCGGTGCGGATATGCGAGAACAGCACGATCATCGAGTTGGATTCCAGTGTCGGCCGCACCTGCACGCCGGCTTCGGCCAGGTGCTGGTCGATGATGCGGCGGTTCTGCATGTCCGGCGTCAGCAGGCAGAGCGGCAGCTGGGAGAGCTCCGCCCATGTCACTTTGTCGCGGTCGAAATAGGGGTTCCCGACAGCGGTGATCAACTGGTAGCGCTCGTCGTAGAGCGGCACGCTGGTGACGCGTCCGAGCGGCTCGTTGTCGAGATAGGTGATGCCGGCGTCGATGTCGAAATTGCCGAGCAGCGACAGCACCTCGATCGATGTCCGCGACAGCACCGAGAAGGTGACGCCGGGATGCTTTGCCCGAAACGGCGTCGTCAATCGCGCCACCATGGCGAGGGCCGTCGGGATCGCGGCGATGCGGATGCGTCCTGACAGGCCGTGGCGTGCCGCCCGCATCTCCTCGCGCATGGTCCTGCTATCGCCGACGATGCGGCGCGCCCACACCAGCACCTGCTTGCCTTCCGGCGTCAGCCCCTGGAAGCGCGAGCCGCGCAGCACCAGCATCACGCCGAGCTGGCCCTCCAGCTGCTTGATGCCGGCCGAAAGCGTCGGTTGGGTGACGCCGCACACCTCCGCCGCGCGGCCGAAATGTTCTTCCCTGGCGAGTGCTATGAAGAATTCCAGCTTGTCGATCATGCCGTCGGGAGCCTGTCACGGACGCTATGTCCGATCTTAGCGCGCAAGGTCGGGGAAATCGCCTTCGGCCGCAAGCCGCCTGTGCAAATCGCCCGCATCCACATCTTTCAGCCGGCTTACTGTTTCCCGCGATGGAACGCGGCGCTATGTGGATGGGACGGGGTCGTGGACTGGACACGACGGGAGACCGAAACATGCTGGGCTGGTTCCGCAAGCTTTTGCCGCGCGAAGATCGCTTCTTCGACCTGTTCGAGCGGCATTCCCGCACTGTGGTCGGCGGCGCTGAGGCACTGCAGCAGCTTTTGCAGGGCAACGACATCGACCGCTGGTGTCAGACGATCATCGATCTCGAGGACGAAGCCGATCAGATCACCGCGGAAGTTCTGCTGGCCGTGCGCCGCTCCTTCATCACGCCCTTCGATCGCGGCGACATCAAGGACCTGATCCAGTCGATGGATGATGCCATCGACATGATGCACAAGACCGTCAAGACGGTAAGGTTGTTCGAAAAGAAGGAATTCGACCCGCTGATGCAGGAAATGGGGGCCGTCATCGTCGAGGCCGCCAAGTTGGTGGCCGAGGCGATCCCACTGCTCGGCAAGGTCGGGGCGCATACGGTGCGCCTCAACGCCATCGCCGAGGAGGTCATGCGCGCCGAAGGCCGGGCCGACGACCTGCACGAACAGGGCCTGAAGGACCTGTTCAAGCGGCACGGCCGCAGCGATCCGATGGCCTATCTGATCGGCAGCGAGATCTACGGCCAGCTGGAAAAGGTGGTCGACCGCTTCGAGGACGTCGCCAACGAAATCAGCGGCATCGTCATCGAGAACGTATAGTGGAAGCCGCGATAGCCTTTCCGGTGCTCGTCGGCCTTGTCGTCGTCGCGCTGTTCTTCGATTTCCTCAACGGCCTGCACGATGCCGCCAACTCCATCGCCACTATCGTCTCCACCCGGGTGCTGCGGCCGCATTATGCGGTGTTCTGGGCGGCCTTCTTCAATTTCATCGCCTTCATGTTCTTCGGTCTCCACGTGGCGGAGACGCTGGGAACCGGCATCATCGACGCCAGCATCGTCACGCCAGCAGTGATCTTCGCAGCACTTGTCGGCGCCATCGTCTGGAATATCGTCACCTGGCTCGTCGGCATTCCGTCCAGCAGCTCGCACGCGCTGATCGGCGGTTTGGTCGGCGCCGGCGTTGCCAAGGCAGGCACCGGCGCCATCGTCTGGGCCGGATTGGGCAAGACGACGGCGGCCATCGTGCTATCGCCGGCGGCAGGCTTTCTGCTGGCGCTCGTCTTGATCCTCGCGGTCTCCTGGCTGTTCCTGCGGCAGACGCCGTTCGCCGTCGACAGCACCTTCCGCGTCATGCAGTTCTTTTCCGCCTCGCTCTATTCGCTCGGCCATGGCGGCAACGACGCGCAGAAGACCATGGGCATCATCGCCGTGCTGCTCTATTCGCAAGGCATGCTCGGCGCGAATTTTTACGTGCCGCTGTGGGTCGTCATCACCTGTCAGTCGGCGCTGGCGCTGGGCACGTTGCTCGGCGGCTGGCGCATCGTCCACACGATGGGCTCGAAGATCACCCGGCTGAACCCGATGCAGGGTTTCTGCGCCGAGACCGGCGGTGCGATCACCCTGTTCGCCGCCACCTGGCTCGGTATTCCCGTATCGACCACGCACACGATCACCGGCGCCATCATTGGCGTCGGCGCCGCCCGCCGTGTCTCAGCCGTTCGCTGGGGCATTGCCGGCAACATCGTGGTTGCCTGGATTATCACCCTGCCAGCAACCGCGGCGATTGCGGCTCTCACCTACCTCGCGGTCGGCCTGGCAAGGTGACAGCACCGCAGCACTGCGCGGCGGTGCGTGAACGCCGTATCTACCTGTCCACAAGGTTCAGGATGTTGCCGTCTGGATCCTTGAACCATGCGACCTTCATGCCCTGACCGACATGAACGTCACCCTCCAGCGTCAGGCCGGGCATGTCGTAATGCTCGAAGGCCACGCCCTTCGATTTCAACGCCTCAACGATTTTGCCGAGCTCGTCGCCGACCGTCCAGGTCACTGCCGTCGCCTTGTTGGTCCCAGCGAAATTCGAACGGTACACGTTGATGCTGGTATCGCCGCTTTTATAGACGATCAGTTCGCCACCTTCATTGTGCACCTCTTTCAGGCCGAGCGTCCCTTCGTAGAAAGCCCTGGCCTTGGCCAGGTCCTTCACTGCGAGATTGGCCGTTGCGTTGCTGTTTGCGAGCATGATCGTCTCCTTCCCTTGATGTCGTGCTCATGCTGCTCCTTCAGATAGGTCGTAGCGGATGGTTGGCGACCGTCGATCAGGCAAATCTGACAGCGTCGGTCCGTTTTCCGGGGCACACCAGGCCGGCTGTTGCTCCACGACTTGGTTCTCTCCGGAAACTGCACTATCTCAGGCGCGAGCTTGCATAAGGAAGATCTGATGTCCGTCACCAAGGAAATCGTCATCGAACGCCTGAAGACGGTCAACGGGCCGGATTTCACCGGCAATATCGTCGACCTCGGCATGGTTTCCGAGATTTTCATTGCCGATGCCAAGGTGTTCTTCTCGATCACCGTTCCCGCCGCCCGTGCCCAGGAGATGGAGCCGCTGCGTGCGGCCGCCGAGCGTGTCGTCAAGGCGATCCCCGGTGTCGCCGGCGCCGTGGTCGCGCTGACGGCGGAAAAGAAGGGCGGCGGCATGGAGGCGCCGGTTCCGCAAAGACCGGCTCAGAGGCCCGCTCCGCCGGCCGCACCTGCTCGTCCCGCGCCGCAGGCGCCCGCCTCGCACAGCCATGGCAAGCGCGGCGTACCAGGCATCGACGCCATCATCGCTGTTGCTTCCGGCAAGGGCGGCGTCGGCAAGTCGACCACCGCCGTCAATATCGCCCTTGGCCTGGCCGCCAACGGGTTGCGGGTCGGCGTGCTCGATGCCGATATTTATGGCCCGTCCATGCCACGTCTGCTCAACATTCATGGCCGGCCGCAGACCGTCGACGGCAAGATCCTGAAGCCGATGCAGAACTATGGCCTCAAGGTCATGTCGATGGGCTTCCTCGTCGATGAGGAGACGCCGATGATCTGGCGCGGGCCGATGGTGATGTCGGCATTGACGCAAATGCTGCGCGAGGTCGAATGGGGACCGCTCGACGTGCTCGTCGTCGACATGCCGCCCGGCACCGGCGACGCCCAGCTGACCATGGCCCAACAGGTGCCGCTGGCCGGCGCCGTCATCGTCTCGACGCCACAGGACCTGGCCCTGATCGATGCGCGCAAAGGCCTCAACATGTTCAGAAAGGTCGACGTGCCGCTTTTGGGCATCGTCGAAAACATGAGCTATTTTCTCGCCCCCGATACGGGGAAACGCTACGACATCTTCGGCCATGGCGGCGCGCGCCGTGAGGCAGAGCGCCTCGGCGTCACCTTCCTCGGCGAAGTGCCGCTCGAGATGGGCATCCGCGAAAGCTCCGATGCCGGCACGCCGGTGGTGGTCTCCAAGCCCGATAGCGCCGAGGCGAAAATCTATCGCGACATCGCCGCCAAGGTCTGGCACCGCGTCAATGAAGAGCGCGGCGCGGCCGAGGCTGCAGTGCCGAGCATCGTGTTCGAGTGATGCGGATATCCCTCCCCTTTGAGCGGAGGGTGGCCCGAAGGACCGGGCGGGGTCCGCGGCGACACGCTCCAACTTTTCCGGGATAGCGGACTGACAAACCACGATCCCGTCTAGCGCGGAGGCAGATGTGTGTCTATCGCACCAAAGTGCGGATTCGGATGGCGCGTGCCCCTTGCCTGCTCCCGCGCGTTGTCATATCGATTTGTCATACAAATACGGAGACCACGATGGCAGGCGCCCCCACCAGCAAGAAAAAATTTCGCTCGCAAGAGTGGTTCGACAATCCCGACAATCCGGGCATGACAGCACTTTATCTGGAGCGCTACCTGAATTACGGGCTGACGCGGGCCGAACTGATGTCCGGCAAGCCGCTGATCGGCATCGCCCAGACCGGCTCGGACCTGTCGCCCTGCAACCGCCATCACATCGAACTGGCCAAGCGCGTGCGCGAGGGCATCGTCTCGATGGGCGGCATTCCTTTCGAGTTTCCTTGCCACCCGATCCAGGAAACCGGCAAGCGGCCGACAGCTGCGCTCGACCGCAACCTTGCCTATCTCAGCCTGGTCGAGGTGCTCTACGGCTATCCGCTCGACGGCGTGGTGCTCACCATCGGCTGCGACAAGACGACGCCGGCCATGCTGATGGCCGCGGCTACCGTCAACATTCCGGCTATCGCGCTTTCGGTCGGCCCGATGCTCAACGGCTGGCACAAGGGCAAGCGCACCGGCTCCGGCACCATCGTCTGGGAATCGCGCCAGCGCCTGTCGGCCGGCGAGATCGGCTATGACGAGTTCATGGACATCGTCGCCTCCTCGGCGCCGTCGACCGGCTATTGCAACACGATGGGCACCGCTACCACGATGAATTCGTTGGCCGAGGCGCTCGGCATGCAATTGCCGGGCTCGGCCGCAATCCCCGCCCCCTATCGCGAACGCGGCCAGATCGCCTATGAGACTGGAAAGCGCATCGTCGACATGGTGCATGAGGATCTGAAGCCCTCCGACATCATGACCCGCAAGGCCTTCGAGAACGCCATCGTCGTCAACTCGGCGATCGGCGGCTCGACCAATGCGCCGATCCACCTCAACGCCATCGCCCGCCACCTCGGCGTGCCGCTCGACAACAACGATTGGCAGAAGGTTGGCCTCAACATTCCGCTCATCGTCAATCTGCAGCCGACCGGCGAATATCTCGGCGAGGACTATCACCATGCCGGCGGCGTGCCGGCTGTGATCGCCGAACTGATGAAGGGCGGCATGCTGCCCTATCCGGAAGCCATGACCGCTAACGGCAAGACCATCGGCGACAATTGCAGCGGCGCCGTCAACGAGAACCTCGACGTCATCCGCACGGTTGCCGAGCCGCTGAAAGCCAATGCCGGCTTCATCAACCTCAAGGGCAATCTGTTCGATTCGGCGATCATGAAGACCAGTGGCATCTCGCCCGAATTCCGCGAACGCTATCTGTCGAACCCGAAGGACCCGGAAGCGTTCGAGGGCAACGCCATGGTCTTCGACGGCCCCGAGGATTATCACGCCCGCATCGACGACCCGGCACAGGGCATCGACGAGCACACCATCCTGTTCATGCGCGGCGCCGGCCCGATCGGCTATCCCGGCGGCGCCGAAGTCGTCAACATGCAGCCGCCTGCCTATCTGATCAAAAAGGGCATCCACGCGCTGGCCTGTATCGGCGACGGTCGTCAGTCAGGCACGTCGGGCTCGCCGTCGATCCTCAACGCCTCGCCGGAAGCCGCCATCGGCGGCGGCCTGGCGCTGCTGAAGACCGGCGATCGCGTCCGCATCGACCTGCGCAAGGGTACCGCCGACATCCTCGTCAGCGACGACGAGATCACGCGGCGCCGCGCCGAGCTGCAGAACAATGGCGGCTATCACTATCCGAAGCACCAGACGCCGTGGCAGGAAATCCAGCGCGGCATGGTCGACCAGTTTTCCGAAGGCATGGTGCTGAAGCCGGCGGTGAAGTACCAGGATGTGGCTCATACAAGCGGCGTGCCGAGGGACAATCACTGACCAGGGTCCGTCGCACGAGCCGTCAGGTCGCCAGCGTAACGGTCACCTCATTTCTCCCCGTTAACAGCCCGCTAACGGGGAGAAATGCCCGCCACAGAGTTGGACGCGGTCATTTGTCAAAAGCGATTGCTCCCGCGAGAACGGGAATGCTTGACAAGCGGGCGTGACAAATCCACGATCATCGTAAGGGGTGCATCGCGACGACCCCGTGAGGCGTCAGCCCAACGTTCGCGTCCAAGCTTCTCTTTCAAGGAGGTGGACGCCATGCCGTCAACAACCGCTATCACTGTATCGCAACTGTCTCGTCTGATTGGGCTGCCGGGTGCGCCCGCAATCATCGATGTCCGCACCGATGATGACTACAACGCCGATCCGCGCCTGTTGCCGGGCTCAACCCGGCGTGACTTCAAGGCTGTCGCCACCTGGGCTGGCGAATTCACTGGCCAGCAAGTGACGGTCGTCTGCCAACAGGGAAAAAAGCTCTCGCAAGGCGTGGCCGCATGGCTGCGGCACGAGGGCATTGCCGCCGAATCGCTCGAAGGCGGGTTTGAGGCATGGCGCGATGCCAAGGGGCTTTTGGTTCACACCGGCAAGATACCGCCCGCCGATGCCAAGGGCCGCACCGTTTGGGTGACGCGTACGCGCCCGAAGGTCGATCGCATCGCGTGCCCCTGGCTGATCCGACGCTTCATCAATCCTCACGCGGTCTTTCTCTTCGTCGAGCCGGCCGAAGTGGCGGCCGTCGCCGATCGCTTTCAGGCCGTGCCTTTCGACATCGAGAACGTGTTCTGGAGCCACCGCGGCGAACGCTGCACCTTCGATACCATGATCGAGGAGTTCGGACTAAAATCCGAAGCGCTCGATCGCCTCGCCACGATCATACGCGCTGCCGATACTGCGAGCCTCGATCTTGTCCCACAGGCGGCCGGATTCCTGGCCGCCTCGCTTGGCCTGTCACGGATGTTTCGCGACGATCTGGAGCAGCTCGAGGCCGGCATGCTGCTTTACGATGCGTTCTTCCGCTGGTGCCGCGATGCCACCGAGGAGACGCATAACTGGCCGGCCGCCGGCACGGGCAATCTCGGCGCGGGCAAGCCTTCGTGAGCGCCGTCCTTTCGAAAAAGCCGCCGGAGATCCAAGAGCCGGTTGTGCCGAGCTTCCGGCAGGCCGTGAAAGTCTGGGCGAAAATCGGCGTGCTCAGCTTTGGCGGCCCGGCCGGGCAGATCGCACTCATGCACAAGGAATTGGTCGAGGAACGGCGCTGGATCGGCGAACAGCGTTTCCTGCATGCGTTGAACTACTGCATGCTGCTGCCTGGCCCCGAGGCCCAGCAACTTGCCATCTATATCGGCTGGTTGCTGCACAAAACGGTCGGCGGCCTTGTTGCCGGCATTCTCTTCGTCGTGCCGGGCGCGCTTGTCATGCTCGTCCTGAGCAGCCTCTATGCGCTCTATGGCGATGTACCACTCGTCGCGGCGCTGTTTTTCGGGGTCAAGGCGACCGTGCTCGCCATTGTCATCGAGGCGGTGATCCGGATCGGCAGACGCGCGCTGAAAAACCCCGTCATGGTGTCGATCGCACTCGCCGCCTTCATCGCCATCTACGCGTTGAACGTGCCGTTTCCGCTGATCGTCCTGCTTGCCGGCCTGGCAGGCTGGATCGGCAACCGTAGTGCGCCGGCATTTTTTTCCGGCGCTTCGCATGGCAAGGGCGATGTTCCCGACATCAAGGGCGCGGTCGATCTGATGTTCGAGCGCGGTGAACTGACCCACGTCAGGCCGACGCGATGGCACGCGCCGCGCATCTTGGCGATCTGGCTGCCGATCTGGCTCGGGCCTGTTCTGCTGGTCTGGGCTGTCACCGGCTCGGCCAGCGTCTGGACGCAAATCGGTGGCTTCTTCAGTGTCATGGCGGTCGTTACCTTCGGCGGCGCCTACGCGGCCCTTGCCTATGTGGCGCAGGCAGCGGTCGAGTACTTCGGCTGGCTGGCACCCGGTGAAATGGTCGACGGCCTCGGACTTGCCGAAACCACGCCGGGCCCGCTCATCCTGGTCTTGCAGTTCGTCGGCTTCGTCGCCGCCTTCCGCCAGTCGGGCTCGCTGGCGCCGCTGCTTGCCGGGTTATTTGGCGGGCTGTTCACGCTGTGGGCGACGTTTACCCCATGTTTCCTGTGGATATTCCTTGGCGCGCCTTACATCGAAGCGCTGCGCGGCAACAAGGCGCTGTCGGCGGCGCTCGGCGCAATCACCGCCGCCGTCGTCGGCGTCATCATGAATCTCGCTCTATGGTTCGGCTTGCACGTCATCTTCGGCGAAGTGCGCAATGTCGGGCTTGGAATGGACGTGCCGGTGCTTTCATCGATAGACTGGCGCGCGGCGCTGCTTTCCTGTGCCTCGATGATCGCCATTCTGAAGCTGAAAATCGGCATGCTGCCGACGCTTGCCGGATCGGCGCTGGCCGGCGTCTTGTTGCTGGCGGCGAGCGGCTAACGCTCAGCCGCCCATTCTGCCGCGCGGCAGCTTGATCATATCGCCGAAACGGGCGCGCAATTTGTCGTCGACGGGCTTCGGCACATGGCGCGGGAAGCGTTCGGCAAGCACGCGTTTCTTCTCGATGATCGCCCGCTGCAAGATGTCGGGCCTGCCTTTCTCATTCCATTCCTTCGGCGAAAAGCGGTCGCCGACGGCCGGGTAGAAATATTCGGTCTGCATCAGCCGCAGCGTCTGCTCGTTGCCGAGATAATGGCCCGGGCCCTTCAGGCAGACATCGGTGATGGTGTCGATCGACAGCGACTCGTCCGTCACCTCGATGCCACGCACGCAGCGCAGGCAGTGGCCGAGCATGTCGTTGTCGATGATCAGGCTCTCAAGGCAAAAGCCGAGCAGCGAGGCGTGCATGCCGGCCGATTCGTAAACCAGGTTGAGGCCGGCAAGACCGGCCATCACGTCGGTTATGCCCTTTTCGTAGCCGGACTGAATGTCAGGCAGTTTCGAATCCGTCATGCCGGCGGCCGAACCGCCCGGCAGGTCGTAAAATTGCGCCATCTGCGCGCAGGCCGCGGTCAGCACCGCCTGCTCGGCCGAACCGCCCGACATGGCGCCGGTCCGGAGGTCCGAGACGAACGGCCAGGTGCCGAAGATTGCCGGGTGGCCTGGCTTGATGGCGTTGACATAGATTAGGCCGACCAGCACTTCGGCGACCGCCTGCACCACGGCACCGGCAATCGCCGCCGGTGCCGTCGCACCTGCCTGGCCTGCCGACAGCAGCAGGATCGGAATGCCGCCCTCGACACAGGCTTCGAGCACGCCGCAGGCGTCCTCGGCAAACTTCATCGGCGGCACGACGAAACAGTTCGAATTGGAGACGAAAGGCCGCGCGCGAAAATTCTCTTCGCCGCCGGCGATGGCATAGAGCATGTCGAGCGCCGGCTTGACGTTCTCACGCACGGTAAACGAGGTGCCGACATGCTTCGACGTGCCCATGACGCAGGCGTAGAGCGTGTTGAAATCCATGTCGAGCGGGTCGGGGATGTCGCGTGGCACCATCGGCCGCTGGAAGAAATGGATGTTGTCGAGCCCCTCGACCAGGCGCGCCGCATCGTAGATGTCCTGCAGCAGCGACTCGCGATACTCACGCTTTTCGACATCGACAAGATGCACCGCAGCACCAGCCGTGCCGTAATGCACACGCTTGCCCTGGATCACCATGTCGTGCTTCGGATCCTGGCCGTGCAGGGTGAAATGCCGCGCCGCTTTCTTGATCGTGTCGAGCACCAGAGCGCGAGGAAAGCGCAGGCGGCCGTCCTCGCCAAGCGTTGCGCCGGCCTTGGTCAGTGCCTCAATGCAGGAGGGGATGGCGTTGGCGAAACCGACTGTCTCCAGAAGGGTAAGCACGGCCTCGTGGATACGTTCGCAATCATTGCCGCTGAGCGGGCTGTAGCTTCCGCCTTCGAGGCCGGCACGCACCGGCTTGACGTCGTCGGCAAGCGGTGCTGCTCGCATGGCGCGGCGCGCCTCGCGCCCGCCGGATCGTCGCGAACGCTGGTCTGCGGACACGTCCTGCTTCTCATGGGCCACCGGCATGAAGGCACTCCAACTTTAGCTGCGAAGCGGGCGCGGCGGTTGGTCCACCATCTGCCTGCTTCGTCCCCTATCTACTCCGACTATGCCGCCGGCATTGGCACAGCCTATGTGCCAGCCGATCCCGTCGCATATGCCAAGGTGCTAAAGAACCGGAGCCGCACCACATGCGGCAGCTCCGATCGGAGGAGGGTAATCAAGCCGCTGCCGGCCTGCGTCCAGCTGCCGTCGCCAGTTCGCGGATGCCGGGTTCGATGTGCTGCAGCGCGATCGAGGAAATGCCCAAGCGCATGAAACGCGATGGCTTTTCGGTGCGGTCGAAGAACCGGTCGCCGGGCTCGATGATGACGCTGCGCGAGGCCGCGGCCTCCGCCAGCCCGCGCGAATCGGTGCCGCGCGGCCCCTCGAGCCAGAGCGACGTGCCGCCGGCCGAATCGGTCGAGCGCCACTCCGGCAGGAAGGCGGAAATCGCATGGACCAGACGCTTGCGCCTCTCGTCGAAGGCGCTCGACAGCCGCCGCACCAGCGCCTCGTGATGGCCGAGCGACAGGAACAATGCGACGGCGCGCTGGTTGTTTGCCGGCGGGTGGCGCAGCATGAAGCGGCGCAGCGCCCGAAGCTCGGAAATCAGCCCGGCCGAGGCGACGATGTAGCCGAGCCTGAGGCCGGGAGCCAGCGTCTTCGACATCGAGCCGACGTAGACGACGCGGCCGGACCGATCGAGGCTCTTCAGCGCCTGCTGCGGCGCCTCGTCCAGGAGCTGGCTGTCATATCCGTCCTCGATGATGATCTGGTTGTAGCGGTTGGCGCGCGCCAAAAGATCCTGCCGCCGCTCCGCCGACAGCGGCACCATGGTCGGGCAATGGTGGCTGGGCGTGACGAAGACGAAGCCGGAATCATTGGGAATGGCCGAGGTTACGATACCGGAGTGGTCGACCGGAACCGGCAGGATGTCGGCGCCGGCCAGCCGAAAGATCGAGCGTGCATCGGGATAGCCCGGGTCCTCCATCGCCACCTTCGAGCCCTTGGTCATCAACAGCGTCGCCAGCATGTAAAGCGCGTTCTGCGCGCCCAGCGTCACGATGATCTCGTCCGGATTGGCGAAGATGCCGCGTCGCGGCAGCAGCCGTGCCTGGATCTGCTCGATCAGGAGCGGATCGTCGCGGTCGACCATGTCGGACGCCCAGTTGCGGATTTCGAGCACCGCCAGCGCCATGCGGTTGCACTCGCGCCATTCGGCGGTCGGGAACAGCGCCGGGTCGAACTGGCCATAGACGAAGGGGTAGGACGACTTGATCCAGTTGTCGTGCTTGGCCGGCGGTGGCATGTCGCTCGCCGCGATCTGCCGGCGCGCCTTCCAGTCGATCTCGTTGGCCTGGTCGGGCGCTTTCTGGTGCGGCTTGGCCGGCGTCGCCAGCACTTCGGGATTGACGAAGTGGCCGCGGCGCTCGCGCGCCACCAGGAAGCCCTGGTCGACCAGCTGCTGGAAGGCCAGCACCACGGTACCGCGCGCTACGCCGAGTTTTTCGGCGAGAATCCGGCAGGACGGAAGCGGCATGGAAGCCGCGATCTGCCGGTCGAGGATGGCGGCGACGATCGCCTGGCGGATCTGCGCCTGCAGGGTCTGACCGGATTCCGCCGAAATCCGGAACAGGCCGGACCATATGGCCGTGTCGTTTCGCTGTGGCATGGGAGATGTTCCTCGATGGCCAGCTTTTTTCACTTGGCTGGACCAGTCGAATGTACCGGTGGCACAAGGTGTTGCGCCAATCAATTTTTCTGATCGCTGGGATTTATGCCAGTGATCCTTTGCGCCGGCCCACGCTGCGCTGCGGCATCGCTGCGCATTGAAACGGATGGAATTCGACCCGATAGTTTGCCGCGACGACACGCGCCGGAAACATCCGGCCTGATAAGATACATTCAAGAGACCGGAGCGAAGCAGTGGATCAATCGTCCTTTCAAAAGCAGCTCGATGCGTTGCGCGATCATCGTGCGGCCAAATCGGGCTCGATGCGCGAGGCTTTCGCTGCCGATCCGCAGCGCTTCGAGAAATTCTCCGCCAGCGACGGCGACCTGCTGCTCGACTGGTCGAAATGCGCGGTCGATGCGCGGACGATGGAGTTGCTGGAGAACCTAGCTGAGGCCGCCGACCTCGAAGGCCGGCGCGACGCGATGTTTGCTGGCAGGAAGATCAACGTCACCGAAGGCCGCGCCGTGCTGCATACCGCGCTGCGTAACCTTACCGGCAAAGGCATCGTGCTCGACGGCCAGGACGTGAAGGCGGAAGTCCTCGGCGTACTCGACGCGATGGGCGCCTTCGCCGACGCGGTGCGTTCCGGTAAGGCGGCCGGCGCGACCGGCAAGAAGATCACCGACATCGTCAACATCGGCATCGGCGGCTCCGATCTCGGCCCGGCCATGGCGACCTTGGCGCTGGCGCCCTATCATGATGGGCCGCGCGCGCATTACGTGTCCAATATCGACGGTGCCCATATCCACGACACGT
The DNA here is from genome assembly GCF_040317575.1 of Mesorhizobium sp. M1423. Classification (NCBI taxonomy): domain Bacteria; kingdom Pseudomonadati; phylum Pseudomonadota; class Alphaproteobacteria; order Hyphomicrobiales; family Phyllobacteriaceae; genus Mesorhizobium; species Mesorhizobium sp. M1423. The sequence continues at coordinate 153,541 of NZ_JAMYKU010000011.1, read as the reverse complement.
TGAAGGGTCTTTCCGCCGAAACCACCCTGTTCATCATCGCCTCCAAGACCTTCACCACGGTTGAGACGATGACCAATGCCGAGACGGCACGCAGATGGGTCGAGAAGGCGCTCGGCAAGGAAGCGGTCGGCAAGCATTTCGCCGCCGTCTCGACGGCGCTCGACCTGGTCGCCAAATTCGGCATCGCAGCCGACCGCGTCTTCGGCTTCTGGGACTGGGTCGGCGGTCGCTATTCCGTCTGGGGTGCGATCGGCCTGCCGGTGATGATCGCCATAGGCCCTAAGGATTTTCGCGCCTTTCTCGACGGCGCCCATGAGATGGACGAGCATTTCCGCACCGCGCCGCTAGCGAAGAACCTGCCGGCGCTGATGGGGCTGATCGGCTGGTGGCATCGCGTGATCTGCAAATATCCGGCTCGCGCCGTCATCCCCTACGATCAGCGTCTGTCCAGGCTGCCGGCCTATTTGCAGCAGCTCGACATGGAATCGAACGGCAAGAGCGTCACCCTGGATGGCGGCGCTGTGACGACGCCGACCGGCCCGCTGGTCTGGGGCGAGCCCGGCACCAACGGCCAGCACGCCTTCTTCCAGCTTCTGCATCAGGGCACCGATTTCATTCCGGTCGAATTCCTCGCCGCTGCCGTCGGCCACGAGCCGGAACTGAAGCATCATCACGACCTTCTGCTCGCCAATTGCCTGGCGCAGTCGGAAGCCTTCATGAAGGGCCGCACGCTTGAGGAAGCCCGCGCGCAGATGCTGGCGAAAGGCATGAAGCCCGCCGATGTCGACAGGGTTGCTCCGCACCGCGTCTTCTCCGGCGACCGCCCCTCAGTGACGATCCTCTACAGGAAACTCGACCCCCACACGTTCGGACGGCTGATTGCGCTTTACGAACATCGCGTCTTCGTCGAAGGCACGCTGTTCAACATCAACTCCTTCGACCAGTGGGGCGTCGAGCTCGGCAAGGAACTGGCGACCGGGCTGCTGCCCGTCGTTGAAGGCAAGGAGAATGCCGCAAAGCGGGATGCCTCGACTGCCGGACTGGTGGAATACATTCACCGCTTGCGCGGCCCGGAGTGAAAAGCTTGGCGGACATCAAGGGAATATTGTTCGACAAGGACGGCACGCTCGTGGATTTCAACGCGACATGGCTGGGCATCGCCGACTTCATGGCGATGGATGCGGCCGAAGGCGATCGCTGGAAGGCAGACAGGCTGCTTGCGGCGGCTGGCTTCGACTTCGCCACCAGGCGCTTCAAGCCGGATTCTATCTTTGCCTCCGGGACCAACATGGACGTCGTCGAACTGTGGTTTCCGCGGCTGTCCGACGAGGACCAGATGCTTGCCGTCGCCCGCTTCAATGCCATCACCTCGGCGCAAGGATCGGCGATGGCCGTGGCGCTGCCGGGTGTGGTCGAGACGCTTGGGCTGCTTCACAGAAAATCCTACCGGCTTGGCGTCGCCACCAACGACTCGACCAGCGGCGCGGAAAAGACCTTGGTCACGCTGGGCGTCGCGCAGCTTTTCGAAGCCGCCTATGGTTACGACGCGGTGGCCAATCCAAAACCGGCGCCGGATACGATCCTTGCCTTTTCGGATCTGACAGGGCTCAGGCCGGCGACGATCGCAATGGTCGGCGACAATCGTCACGATCTGGAGATGGCGCGCGCCGGCGGCTGCGGCCTGGCGATCGGCGTGCTGTCCGGCACCGGCACACGTGAATCGCTGTCACAGATCGCCGACGTCATCCTGGATTCGGTGGCCGATCTGCCCGATTTTCTTGCGGCCCGGGTCAGCGAGACGGTCTAGACTCGTAGTTATCTGGTCCGAACGAGAACACGCCGCTCGGTTTCATCGCCGCATTCCTGCCCTCGCCGACATCCGGCACCTCGTATTCGGCCAGCAGGCGAAGCCGCGAGCGCGGCAGATAGGCGCGGCCCGGATCGCCGATCAGCACGGCGATGCCGGCAGCAAGGCAGCGGTCGAGGAAGGGAACGACCCGGCCGGCAAGATCGCGGGCGTAAAACAGGTCGCCGACCACCACGATGTCCACCGGTGGCGGCGGACCGCCGGTGATGTCGTCGCCAACGATCATGATAGCGACGCCGTTCGCAGTCGCATTGAGGCTGAGCGCAACCACACCATTACGATCGATCTCGGCCGCGACGACCGCGCTGGCTCCGGCTTTCGCCGCAGCGATGCCGACGAGGCCCGAGCCGGCGCCGAGGTCGAGCACGCGACGCCCGGCCACGGTCTCCGGCCGGTCGATTATGTAGCGGGCAAGCACCGCGCCGCCGGCCCAGACATAGGCCCAGTACGGTGGCTCCGGTTCAGGTTCGTCTTCTTCGGTCCCATGTTGATTCCATTCGAGAAGCCGCCTGAGGCCGCTTCCCGGATGGGCGGTGTAAAGCCGGATTTCGGGAAGCGCGGGCACGGGGGCGATCCGCATGTGCGCCCGGATGAACTCTGCCGGGTCTGGCCGCGAACCTATATCCACGGCGTTAGTGCCGACGATGCAATCGCTCAAGCTGCGCCTAGCCCCGCAACGCTCGTCGCAGGATCTTGCCGACCGGTGTCTTCGGCAGTTCGGTGCGGAACTCGATATATCTGGGGCGCTTGTAGCCGGTCAGGTTCTCGCGGCAATAAGCCGTCAGCATCTCGGCGGTCAGTGCCGGGTCCTTTTTGACGACGAACAGCTTTGGCACTTCACCCGAATGCTCGTCCGGCACGCCGATCGCCGCCACCTCGAGTACGCCCGGATGCTGCGCCACCACCTCCTCGAGTTCGTTCGGGTAGACGTTGAAGCCGGAAACCAGGATCATGTCCTTCTTGCGGTCGACGATCTTGGTGTAGCCGCGCTCGTCCATGAAGCCCATGTCGCCCGATTTGAAGAAGCCGTCCTCGGTCATCACCTTGGCGGTCTCGTCCGGCCGGTTCCAGTAGCCGGCCATCACCTGCGGTCCGCGGATGCAGATTTCGCCGACCTCGCCGAGCGGCAAATTGTTGCCATCGTCGTCGCGGATGGCGATCTCGGTCGAGGGCAGCGGCAGCCCGATCGTGCCGGTGTAGACTCCGTCGCTGAATTTGTTGGCGGTCGCCCCCGGCGAGGTTTCGGAGAGTCCGTAGGCCTCGCTGATCGGGCAGCCGGTCAGCGCCTTCCAGCGCTCTGCGATGCCCTTCTGCACTGCCATGCCGCCACCCAGCGTCAGGATCAGCGGCTTGAAGTCGAGCCTGCGAAAATCCTCATTATTGAGCAGCGCATTGAACAGCGTGTTGAGGCCAGGAAAGATGTGGATCGGGTATTTCTGCAGCTCCTTGACGAAGCCGGGAATGTCGCGCGGATTGGGGATGAGCACGTTCTGCGCGCCCTGCTGCATTCCCATCATCGCGTTCACTGTGAGCGCAAAGATATGATAGAGGGGCAGCGCGCAGAGGAAGTTCATATGCGCCGGTTTCGGCTTGACCGTGTAGGCGTCTTCGACCCAGAGCGCGTTCTGCGCGACGTTCGCCAAGACATTGCTGTGCAAAAGCATCGCGCCCTTGGAGATGCCGGTCGTACCGCCCGTATATTGCAGGAAGGCGATGTCGCCGGCCACGACCTCGGCGGGTTTGAAGGTCACGCCGGCGCCGGCCTTCAATGCGGCGTTGAATTTGACATGGCCGGGCAGCGACCATGCCGGCACCATCTTCTTGACGCGGCGCACGACGAAGTTGACGATCGTTCCCTTGAGCCCGCCGAGCATGTCGCCCATCGTGGCGACCACGACATGCTTGACCGCGGTCCTGGCGATCACCGCCTGCAAGGTGCAGGCGAAATTTTCGAGGATGACAATGGCTTGAGCGCCGGAATCCTTGAGCTGGTGCTCAAGCTCGCGCGGCGTGTAGAGCGGATTGATGTTCACCACGACATAGCCGGCGCGAAGCACCGCCATCATCGCCACCGGATATTGCAGCACGTTCGGCATCATCAGCGCGACACGTGCACCCTTCTGCAACCCCTTTGATTGCAGATAGGCGCCAAACGCAGCCGACTGTCGCTCGAGATCGGCATAGGTGATCGATTTGCCCATGCAGACGAAGGCCGGCCGGTTCGCAAACTGCTTGCAGGCGGCGACGAGAAAGTCACCGATCGAGCTGGAGGGCAGGGCGCCGATCTCGGCCGGCACGATCTTTGGGTAACTCTGGAGCCACGGTTTTTCAGGCAGGCCGGCGGTCAGCGAGGTGATCGCCTTCGGCAATCTTCTGGCTGAAGCTGCCGCCTGTTTGGGCGCTGGCACTGCCTTCGCCGCCGGCTTGACGGTGGGGTACTTTGCGGCAGGCGCCGCCTTGCCGGCTGCCGGCTTGGCAGTCTTTCCAGCCGTGATCTTCGTCGCCGGCTTCGCACTTGCCTTCGCGGTAGTCTTCGGCTTGGCGGCGGCCGCTTTTGGCTTGACCGCTTTCGATATTGCCTCGGCCTTTGCTTTCGCCGCGGTTGTTGTCTTTGCCGGTTTCGCCACCTGTCGCTCCCTCAATCATTCTTATTGTTCGGCACGCTTGAGTGCCACCGCCGCCCCTGACAAACAAAGGTATCCCACGCTTGCCGCAATGTCCGGAGCCTGGGGAATCCACCACGCTGTCCATCTATCTATGTATTGCCACTAGCAGCGGCCGTGCAAGCCTCGCCCACCTGGCAGTGCGGCAAGACTTGCCATCAAAGCTCTCGGCCGCGACCGGTTTTCGGACGCGCATCTCTTGAACCGAACGGCTCGATTCCCCGAATTGGCGGCATCGCCCGATCAACAAAAAATTGAAGTCGCTAATAATGTCGTGATCTGCGGATTTGGCTCGTTTTTTCCACAATTCGCCGCATGCCGGAATTTTTTTCTGCTTCCCGTGGGTTAGGCAAACAAGCAGTTCCAAAGCCAGAAAAACGGTGCTTATATGCGGCCTTCGCGAGCCTGATAGAGGGGCTTGGAAGAACATCAGGGAGTGCTCAATGAAAAAGAAACTGACTTTTGCAGCCGCGTTGCTGGCTGCAAGCGTCCTCGGCGGCATGGCCAATGCAAAACAACTGGTCTATTGCTCGGAGGCATCGCCGGCCGGCTTCGACCCGTCGCCATGGAGCGGCGGCAACGACTTCGACGCTTCGTCGCGCACCATCTATTCGCGCCTGGTCGAGTTCGAGCATGGCAAGACCACCATCTCGCCCGGCCTGGCGGAGAGCTGGACGGTTTCCGACGACGGTCTCGAATACACCTTCAAGCTTCGCCCGGGTGTGAAATTCCAGACGACGGATTATTTCACGCCCACGCGCGACCTCAACGCCGACGACGTGATCTTTTCCTTCGAACGCCAGTGGAAGAAAGAAAGCCCCTGGTACAGCTACCTGGAAGGCACCGGCTGGGAGTATTTCACCGGCATGGGCTTCCCCGATCTCCTGAAGGAAATCGTCAAGGTCGACGATCTGACGGTGAAGTTCGTGCTGAACAAGCCTGAAGTCGCCTTCCTGCCGGACCTCGGCATGGATTTCGCTTCGATCGTTTCCAAGGAATATGCCGACCAGCTCGACAAGGCCGGCACCAGGCAGCAGTTCACCCAGAAGCCGGTCGGCACTGGTCCGTTCCAATTTGTCGACTATCAGGTCGATGCGGTCGTACGCTATGCGGCATGGGACGGCTACTTTGGCGGCCGCCAGAAGATCGACGATCTGATCTTCGCCATCACGCCCGATCCGGCCGTGCGCGCGCAGAAGCTGAAGGCAGGCGAGTGCGATATCATGTCATACCCGGCGCCGGCCGACATTGCCGGGCTGCAGGGTGACGCGAACCTCAAAGTCGACGAGCAGGAAGGCCTGAACATCGGCTATCTCGCCTACAACACGACGCTGCCGCCCTTCGACAAAGTCGAGGTCCGCAAGGCCCTCAACATGGCGGTAAACAAGAAGGCGATCATCGACGCGGTCTATCAGGGCGCCGGCGCGCCGGCCATCAACCCGATCCCGCCGACCATGTGGTCCTATAACAAGGACATCAAGGACGATCCCTACGATCCGGAGGCGGCCAAGAAGATGCTGGCCGATGCAGGCGTCAAGGATCTGTCGATGAAGATCTGGGCTATGCCGGTCAGCCGCCCCTACAACCCGAACGCCCAGCGCGTCGCCGAGTTGATCCAGGCCGACTATGCCGCCGTCGGCGTCAAGGCGGAGATCGTCAGCTACGAATGGACGGAGTATCGCCAGCGCGGCAAAGCTAAGGATCGCGACGGCGCCTTCCAACTGGGCTGGACCGGTGACAATGGCGATCCGGACAACTTCTTTTTCCTGCTCGGTTGCGATGCCATCGGCCAGTCCAATTATGCGATCTGGTGCAACCAGGAATTCGAAGCCCTGCTGAAAAAAGGCAAGGCGACGACGGACGTCGCCGAGCGCACCAAGATCTACGAGGAAGCTCAGGTGGTGTTCAAGCGTGAGGCTCCGTGGCTGACCATCGCCCACTCCAAGGTCTTCATGCCGATGAACAAGAAGGTGTCGGGCTTCGTTATGGACCCGCTCGGCATTCATCGGTTTGACGGCGTCGACGTCACCGAATAAGTCCTGAGAAATTGAACGGCGGCGCTGGACTTCCTGCGCCGCCGTTCTATGAAGCAAGATGCTCCGTTATCTCCTCCACAAGCTCGCTTTGATCATCCCGACCGTGTTCGGCATATCGCTGGCGGCGTTCGCTTTCGTCCGGCTTCTGCCCGGCGATCCCATTCTGGCCCTGGCCGGCGAGCGCGGCGTCAGCCCCGAACGCTACGCCCAGCTCATCGAGCAGTTTGGCTACAACCGGCCTTATGTCATCCAGTACCTGGAATATATCGGCAGGGTCCTGACCGGCGATTTCGGCATATCGATTGCCACCAAGCGGCCAGTGCTCGGCGAATTCCAGGCGCTGTTTCCAGCCACGCTGGAACTGGCGACGGTGGCGTTGATCATCGCCGTCCTGCTCGGCATTCCTGCCGGTATCTTCGCGGCGGTCAAGCGCGGCTCGTGGTTCGACCAGGCGACGATGGGTGTCGCGCTGACCGGCTATTCGATGCCGATCTTCTGGTGGGGGTTGCTGCTCATCATCTTCTTCTCCGGTTATCTCGGCTGGACGCCGGTTTCCGGCCGCATCGGCCTGCAGTATTTCTTCAGGCCGACGACCGGGTTCATGCTCATCGACAGCCTGATCTCCGGCAGGAGCGGCGCTTTCAAATCCGCCGTCAGCCATTTGATCCTGCCGTCCATCGTGCTGGCGACGATCCCGCTTGCCGTCATAGCGCGCCAGACTCGCTCGGCGATGCTCGAGGTGCTGGGCGAGGACTATGTCCGCACCGCGCGCGCCAAGGGCCTGGCGCCGCGCCGTGTCATCGGGCTGCACGCTTTTCGCAACGCGCTGATTCCGGTGGTCACCACCATCGGACTGCAGGTCGGCACGTTGATGGCGGGCGCCATTCTTACCGAAACCATTTTTTCCTGGCCCGGCATCGGCAAATGGATGATCGACGCCATCGGCAAGCGCGACTATGTCGTCGTTCAGAGCGGATTGCTGATCATCGCGCTGATCGTCATGGCGGTGAACCTGATCGTCGACGTGCTCTACGCCGTCATCAATCCGCGCATCCGGGTGCAGTGAGATGACCGACGAATCCGCCGCCGAAGCCACCGCTGCCTCCATCCCGACAGGCGGCAGGCAACGCGCCTTCGCCGAGTTCTGGCACTACTTCTCGATGAACACCGGCGCGGTCATCGGCCTTGTCGTGTTTTCGGCGTTGGTGCTGGTGGCGGTCTTTGCGCCGTTCGTCGCGCCGCATTCGCCCGACGAGCAGTTTCGCGATGCGCTGCTGGCGCCCCCTGCCTGGCAGCAAGGCGGCAAATCGATGTTCCTGCTCGGCACCGATGCGGTCGGCCGCGACATGCTTTCGCGGTTGATTTTCGGGGCGCGTTTCTCGCTGTTCATCGGCCTGGTGGTGGTCGTCTTCTCGCTCACCAGCGGCATCGTGCTTGGCGTGCTCGCCGGCTATTTCCGCGGCTGGGTCGACACGCTGATCATGCGCATCATGGATATCATCCTGGCCTTCCCGTCGCTGCTTCTGGCGCTGGTGCTGGTGGCGATCCTCGGCCCCGGGCTGTTCAACGCCATGCTGGCGATCGCGCTGGTGCTGCAGCCGCATTTTGCGCGTCTCACCCGCGCCGCCGTGATGGCCGAAAAGAACCGCGAATATGTCATCTCCGCCAAGGTGGCTGGTGCCGGTCATCTTCGCTTGATGGTGAGGACGATCTTGCCGAACTGCCTGGCACCGCTGATCGTGCAGGCCACCCTGTCCTTCTCCAACGCCATTCTCGAGGCTGCGGCGCTCGGCTTCCTCGGTGTCGGTGCGCAGCCGCCGACGCCGGAATGGGGCACGATGCTCGCCTCGGCGCGCGAGTTCATCCTGCGCGCGCCTTGGGTAGTGACCTTCCCCGGCCTTGCCATTCTGATCACTGTGCTTGCCATCAATCTGATCGGCGATGGTCTGCGCGATGCCTTCGATCCCAAGCTGAAGAGGTCATAATCCAATGCCTCTTCTCGAGATCAAGAACCTGACCGTTTCCTTCGACACCGCCGCTGGACCATTCATGGCGGTACAAGGCATCGACCTGTCGGTCGAACCGCGCGAGGTGTTGGCGATCGTCGGCGAATCCGGTTCCGGAAAATCAGTGGCAATGCTGGCAGTGATGGGGCTTTTGCCCAACACGGCGACGGTGAGGGCGGACCGCATGGCCTTCGACGGCATCGACCTGCTTAAGCTCGGCCCGTCCGAGCGGCGCAAGATTGTCGGCAAGGACATCTCGATGATCTTCCAGGAGCCGGTCGCCAGCCTCAACCCGTGCTTTACCGTCGGCTTCCAGATTGAGGAGGTGCTGCGCTTTCACATGGGCATGGACCGCGCCCAGCGCCGGGCACGCGCCATCGAACTGATGAAGTTGGTCGGCATCGCCGACCCTGAGGAACGGCTGGGCTCCTTCCCGCACCAGATGTCGGGCGGCCAGTGCCAGCGCGTCATGATCGCCATCGCCATCGCCTGCAATCCCAAGCTTTTGATCGCCGACGAGCCAACCACGGCCCTCGACGTCACCATCCAGAAGCAGATCCTCGATCTGCTGGTCGGCCTGCAGGCCAAATACGGCATGGGCCTGATCATGATCACCCACAATATGGGGGTGGTTGCCGAGACCGCCGACCGTGTCATCGTCCAATACAAGGGCCGCAAGATGGAAGAGGCCGACGTGCTGTCGCTGTTCGAATCCCCCAAGAGCAATTACACGCGCGCGCTTCTGTCGGCGCTGCCGGAAAACGCCGTCGGCGACCGGTTGCCTACTGTTTCCGACATGCTGTTCGAGCCGGCCCCATCTGTAGTCGCAGCCCGATCCGCGGGAGGAACCGCCACATGAGCGTGACGGTAGTCGAAGGCAAGAACATCGTGCGCGACTATCATGTCGGCGGCGGGCTTTTCCGCCCCTCCCGTACGGTTCACGCGGTCAAGGGTGTTTCGTTCAGCGTCGACAAGGGCAAGACGCTGGCCATCGTCGGCGAGAGCGGCTGCGGCAAGTCAACGCTCGCCCGCATCATCACCCTGATCGACCCGGCGACCTCCGGCGAGCTTTTCATCGACGGCAAGAAGGTAGACATCGCGAGGGACGGCCTGTCGAAGGAAATGCGCCGCAAGGTGCAGATTGTCTTCCAGAACCCCTATGGTTCGCTCAATCCACGCCAGAAGATCGGCGACGTGCTTGGCGAACCGCTGCTCATCAACACCGACAGCACGGCCGGCGAGCGGCGCGATCTCGCCATGAAGATGCTGAAAAAGGTCGGTCTCGGCCCCGAGCACTACAATCGCTACCCGCATATGTTTTCGGGCGGCCAGCGCCAGCGCATCGCCATTGCCCGCGCGCTGATGCTCAACCCCAGCCTCCTGGTGCTGGACGAGCCGGTCTCGGCACTTGATCTTTCGGTGCAGGCGCAGGTTCTGAACCTGCTCGCCGACCTGCAGGATGAGTTTCAACTGACCTATGTTTTCATCAGCCACGACCTGTCGGTGGTGCGCTATATCGCCGACGATGTGATGGTGATGTATTTCGGCGAAGCGGTCGAATACGGCTCGCGCGACGAGGTCTTCGCCGACCCCAAGCACAGCTATACCAGGACGCTGTTCGCGGCGACGCCGCGTGCCGACGTCGCCAGCATCAAGGCAAGATTGGCGAAAAAGAAGGCCGCCTGATCCGGCGAGGTTTGCCGGCCGGCTACCGCTTCTCGATCCCCGGAATGCCGGAGATCTGCTCGGCGAGAAAGTCGACCAGCAGCCGCACCCGGGCAATGCCCGCACGCTCCGGAACGATCAGCATGCTCAGCGGGACGGGAGGCGGAAAATAGCCCGGCAGGATAATTTCCAGCCGGCCGGCCGCCAGAAGATCGTCGACAAGCCAGTGGTGGGCGGGTGCGATACCGCGTCCGGCGACAAGGGCTTTGCGCGCAGCAAGCCCATGGTCGACCCGAAATCGGCCGCCAAAGGGCACCGCAAAGCGCTCGCCGCCCGGCCCCTGCAGGGCGAGCGTGTCGCTTCCCGCGATGTTCGACATCCGAATGCCTTCATGGCCAGGCAGATCCTGCGGGACAGCCGGTCTGCCCCGGGCCGCCAGATAGGCCGGCGCCGCCACCAGCAGACGCCGGGACTGACCGAGCGCCCGCAGCTTCATCGAGCTGTCGGTGAGCGGACCGAGGCGAAGCGCGATGTCGACGCCCTCCCGCACAAGGTCGATGCGCTCGTCGGTTAGGCTGAGATCGATGCCGATGTCGGGATAACGGTCCTGAAAGGCGAAGATCAGGCGGCTGACGTGCAAGACGCCGAGCGCCGCCGTGCAGGATATCCGGATCGTGCCAGCCGATGCGCCGCGCGTGCCTCGCGCCTCATCGCCGGCCTGCTCAACGAGGCGCAGGATCTGGACGCTGTCGGCATAGTAACGGCTGCCTTCATCGGTCATCGTGACACGCCGGGTGGTCCTGCTGAGCAAGGGCACGCCGACGGCCTCCTCGAGCTCCCGCAGATGCCGCGTGACCGTCGACTGACCAACTCCGAGCTCGCGCGCCACCGCCGAGAGGCTGCCGCGCTCGGCGACGCGAACGAAGGTGCGCATGCGCTCGAGGGTGACGTCCGATTTATCCATTATTCGGCATTATCTTATACATTTCCTACATATAGTGGATTAGCCGACGGCTGGCTACCTTTGGTGTCTATCGTCCTTCTTCGGAGTAGACCCATGAAAGTCCTGCTTGTTTTTGCTCATCCTGAACCGAATTCGCTCAACGGCGCACTGCGTGACGTCGCCATCAGGGAGCTCGAGACCCAAGGCCACGAGGTGCGGGTGTCTGACCTCTATGCCGATGGCTGGAAATCCGAGGTGGACCGTGCCGACTTTCCGTCGTGGCCGCCCGAAGCACGCTTCCTGCCGGCCGGCGCCTCCAAAAAAGCTTTTGCGAGCGGCACTCTGACCGATGACGTCAAAGCGGAGATCGACAAGCTGCTATGGGCCGACACCCTGATCCTCCAGTTTCCCCTGTGGTGGTACGCCATGCCGGCGATCCTCAAGGGCTGGGTCGATCGGGTGTATGCCTACGGCTTCGCCTATGGCGTCGGCGAGCACAGCGATAAGAGGTGGGGTGACCGCTTTGGCGAGGGAACGCTCGCCGGCAAGCGCGCGATGCTAATCGTTACCACCGGCGGCTGGGAGGAGCATTATTCCGCCCGCGGCGTCAACGGCCCGATCGACGACCTGCTGTTCCCGATCAACCACGGGATTCTATACTATCCGGGCTACGACGTGCTTCCGCCGTTCGTGGTCTACAGGGTGGACCGTTTCGGGGAGGCCGATTTCGAGCCTGTCGCGGAGCGACTGCGCGAAAGGATGCGGACGCTCGAGACAATCCAGCCCATTCCTTATCGGCAGCAGAATGGCGGCGATTACCTGATCCCAAGCATGCAGTTGCGCCCCGGCTTGGAGAACCCGGGTGCGACCGCCTTCGCCCTTCACGAGGATCGCGCCGGCGCCGCCGGCCAGCCCGATCAGGACAGCCGGGCAATGATGGTGCGAAGCGCCTCGCCGAAGCGCCGGACTTCCTCGATCGTATTGTAATGCACCAGCGAGGCGCGGACGGCGCCGCTGTCCATGCTGAGGTTGAGCCGCTTCATCAGGCGCGGCGCATACATGTGGCCGTCGCGAATGCCGATCTGCATCTCGGCCATCTCCTCGACGATCCTCTGCGGCGACAGCGTGCCGATGTTGAAGCAGAAGGTCGGCACGCGCTCGCGGAGGCGTGCCTCTTCGGCCACGCCGTAGATCGTCGCGCCGCAATCTTTGAGCACCGCCAGCATTTCGCGCGCCAGCACCTGCTCGTAATCGCGAATGGCATTCATACCGGCGACGATGTTGTCGCGGCGCGATCGGTTATTGGCTGGAGCGAAATTGCGGCCGATCGATTCGAGATAGCGCACCGCGGCATCCATGCCGGAGACGTTCTCGTAGATGAAGGTGCCGGCCTCGATCTTATAGGGCGGCTCGTCGGGAATGAAGTCCTCGCGGAAGGTCGGCAGACGCTTCAGCGTTTCGAAGCGGCCCCACAGGAAGCCCATATGCGGCGAGAAATTCTTGTAGCCGGAGCAGACCAGATAGTCGCAGTCCCATGCCTGCACATCGATCAGCCCGTGCGGGCCGTAATGCACGCAGTCGAGGAACACTTCGGCGCCTGCCGCATGCGCGATCCCAGCCACTGAAGCAACGTCGACGATCGAGCCGATCGAATGCGCCGTCACCGTGCAGGCCACGAGGCGGGTGCGCTCGGAGACCAGCGGGCGCAAATCGTCGACATGCAGATTGCCGTCCTCGCGCATCCGCCACCATTTGAACTTGGCGCCGGCGGGTGCCAGCGCCAGCCACGTCGCGATATTGGCATCGTGATCCATGTCGGTGATGACGATCTCGTCACGCTCCCCGTTTGGTCGCTCAGAAAGCATCTGGCCGATGCCGAGGCTGACCAGGCGGATGAACGAAGTGGCGTTCATGCCGAAACAGATCTCCGCCGGGTTGGTGGCGTTGATCAGCAAGGCCACGCTTTCGCGCGCGCCGGCGACGGCTTGATCGACGGTGACGCTGCGGCCGTAGCGGCCGCCGCGCTGCACATTATGCGCGACCAAATGGTTGGTGACCGCGTCGAGCACACTTTGCGGGATCTGCGCGCCGGCGGCATTGTCCATGAAGATGAAGTCGCCGGCCTGCTGCAAGGCGGGAAACATGGCGCGGATCGTCTCGACCGGGAAAGCTGCGGCATCGCCCGTTTTCGAAATCTGATGCTGGTTCAAGGTCGTCTCCTGCGAAGTGCGCTGACAGATTCAGCGGGTCTTTTCGGTTTGAAATCGGCGTTCAAGGAGGCTGACGAGACGGACCATCGGCCAGAGAAAGATGAGATAGACCAGCGCGGCGCCGATCAGCGGTGAGGGGTTGGCATAGAGCGATTGCGCGTTGGTCGCTTCCTTCAGCAGTTCGGGCAGCGCCACGGTGGAGGCGAGCGAGGTGTCCTTGAACATCGAAACGCAGTTGCTGGTCATCGGTGGAATGACGACGCGGATCGCCTGCGGCAGCACGACCTTGCGCAAGGTCAGCAAGAACGGCAGGCCGAGCGCCTGCGCCGCCTCGAACTGGCCGCGCGGAATGCTTTCTATGCCGGAGCGGAACACCTCGGCCGAATAGGCCGCCATGATGATGGCGAACGCCATCACCGCGGAAGTCCAAGACGACAGGCGTATGCCGAGAAACGGCAGCGCATAGTAGATCAGGATCAGCACGACCAGCACCGGCATCGCCCGGAAAATGTCGATGTAGCCGACAGCCAGCAGCCGAAGCGGCTTTGGCGCATAGAGCCGCACCAGGCTGATCGCGAGGCCGACGGGAATACCGATGCCGATGCTCATGATTCCGAGCAGCAGCGTGTTCAGGAAGCCGCGCAGCAGTGCCGGCAGGCTGGAGATCATGACGTCGGCGTTGAAGAAGGTGTCCAGCAGCGACATCGCAGCATTCCCGAAACGTTTGGCGTCCCGCGACGCTCGAGCCCGAGCCCGAAATCCGAAATCGTGCCGGCATCGAAAGCCGGCACGACATTTAAGCGCGAACTGCCGCTCAGGCCTTCGGCATAGGCATTTCCTTGACGGTCGAGGAATCGGCCGGTGCGTCGCTGCCGAACCACTTCTTGTGGATCGCGGCCAGCGTGCCATCCGTCTTCATCGCGGTCAGCGCGTCGTTCAGCTTGCCGAGCAACGGGTGGTCCTTGGTCATCATCAGGCCGTACTGCTCGCCGGTCTTGATGCGCTCTTTTACGGCGAGATCCTTCATCCTGGTGAAAGAATATTCCAGGCCCGGAATATCGCTGACCGCCGCATCGACGCGGCCGGAGCTGAGATCGAGCAGCAAATTCTGCTGCGTGTCGTAGCCCTTGACGTCACTGAACCCGTCCGCTTCCTGGTGCGCCTTGACCCAGGTTTCGCCGGTCGAGCCGGACAGCACGCCGACGATCTTGCCCTTGAGGTCGGCCTCGGCCTTGATTGGGCTGTCGGCCTTCGCGGCGATGCCCATGTCGGAATCATAGTAGGGTTGCGTGAACGACTGCGACTTCAGCCGCTCCGGCGTGATGGTGATCGACGAAATGGCGACGTCGATGCGCTTAGAGGTGGTGGCGGCGAACAGCGCCTGGAAACCGAGGTCGGCGATGTCAGTGGTCATGCCGATACGCTTTGCCGCTTCGTTGATGATGTCGACTTCGAAACCCTCGAATGTACCGCTCTCGTTCTTGTATTCAAAAGGCGGATTGGTCGGATAGGCGCCGACATTCAGCGTGCCTTCGGCATAGGCCGGGCCGCCGGCGATGCCGATGGCGGCAGCAACAAGAAGCAGGTTGCGACGGGTGAAGTTCATTTTCGTTCCCTCTGGTTGTGATCGGACGGGTTGGCCCCGCACGGTTTTGATACGCCAAGTAACCGGACTGCCGGAAAGCCCTCCCGGCACGGCAGTCGTAAGACATCGGATGCTATCCAAAGTACCGCGCTTTTCAAGGCGAAAGTTTTAAGCTTAAAAAATTGCCGCGTGTTGCCATCAGTCCGGAATAACCGCCGTGGCCTGGATCTCAACCTTGGCGCGATCCTCGACCAACGCCATCACCTGCATGGCGGCCATCGCCGGAAAATGCCGGCCGATCACCTCGCGATAGACCTCGCCGATCCCCTTGAGATTGGCCAAATATTCCGCCTTGTCGGTAAAGTACCAGGTCATCGAGGTGATATGCTGCGGCTTGGCGCCGGCCTCGGCGAGCACGGCGACAATATTGGCCAGCGTCTGCTTCACCTGGCCGACAAGATCGTCGGTCTCGAAGCGGCCCTGCCCGTTCCAGCCGACCTGCCCGCCGACGAAGACAAGCTGCCCACGCGCGGCGACGCCATTGGCGTAGCCGACGGGTTTCGCCCAGCCTTCCGGCTGCAGGATGGTGTGCATATCAAAGCCTCCCAATGCTCAAATCCGGTCGCTCAAAACTCAAAGACAATCAATTCTTCCACACAAACTCCGGTCTCAGGCCGCTCCCATCACTTGCCGTGCAATCACCACCTTCTGCACGTCCGACGCTCCCTCGTAGATGCGCAGTGCCCGGATCTCGCGATACAGTCTTTCGACGATATGGCCCCTGCGGACGCCGTCGCCGCCATGCAGCTGCACAGCCCTGTCGATCACCTCCTGCGCCTTGTCGGTGGCGAACAGCTTGGCCATCGCCGCTTCGCGGGTGACACGGGCGGTCCCCATGTCCTTGGTCCAGGCGGCGCGGTAGACCAACAAGGCGGCGGCATCGACATCCAGCGCCATCTCGGCGATGTGGCCCTGCACCATCTGCAGCTCGGCCATCGCTGCACCGAACAGCCTGCGCTCGGCCACTCTTTTGATGCTTTCGTCCAGCGCGCGCCGGGCAAAGCCGAGCGCAGCTGCCCCGACCGTCGAACGGAACACGTCGAGCACCGACATGGCGATGCGAAAACCATCACCGGGTTTGCCGATCAGCGCCGAGGCTGGAACGCGGGCATTGTCGAAAGACAGCCGGGCGAGCGGGTGCGGCGCGATCACCTCCAGCCGCTCGGCGATGGTCAGGCCCTTTGTCTCGGCCGGCACGATGAACGCCGAAAGCCCCTTGGCACCGGGCGCTTCGCCAGTACGGACAAAGACAACATAAAAGTCAGCGATACCGCCGTTGGAGATCCAGGTTTTTTCGCCGGATAGGATATAGCTATCGCCGTCACGCGTGGCCGTCATTTCCATATTGGCAACGTCCGAGCCCGAACGCGCCTCCGACAGTGCGAAAGCCGAAATCGCCTTGCCGGCCCGTGTCTTCCCCAGCCAGTGCTGCTGGTCTGGCGTGCCGAACAGGCTGAGCGCGCCGGTGCCGAGCCCTTGCATGGCGAAGGCGAAATCGGCCAGCCCGTCATGCCGGGCCAGCGTTTCGCGCGTGAGGCACAATGTGCGCACGTCGAGTGCTGCAGGGTTTTCGGTGTCGAGCGCTGTCGGTTTCAGCCAGCCATCCCGGCCGAGCTTGGCCACCAGCTCGCGGCAGGCTGCGTCGACATCGTCATGCGCGACCGGCAGGTTCTTGGCGCACCATGCCTCCAGCCGCTCTGCCAACTCGCGGTGATGGTCCTCGAAAAACGGCCAGGTGAGGAAGGAACGGTCAGGCATTTCTGCCTCCACAGTTCTCCGGCCCTGGCGCTCCACGGCGCCCCCCTCTGTCCTGCCGGACATCTCCCCCTCTAGGGGGGAGATTGGCGGCTTCGCTGCCACTGCTCTCCCGGCGATGTTGGAGATTGGCGAAAGCGGGCCTGACATCCAATCTCCCCCCTTGAGGGGGAGATGGCCGGCAGGCCAGAGGGGGGTGCTGTCTTGCCAGCGTGCCCATGGAAGCGATCATCCTCAATCCCCCTCGAACACCGGCTTCTCCTTGGCGACGAAAGCCTTGTAGGCCCGTTCGAAATCGCGGGTCTGCATGCAGATCGCCTGCGCCTGCGCTTCCGCTTCGATAGCCTGGTCGAGGCCCATCGACCACTCCTGGTTCAGCTGCGTCTTGGTCATGCCATGGGCGAAGGTTGGGCCGGAAACGATGCGCGCGGCCATGTCGAGCGCGTCGGGCTCGAGCGTTGCGGCATCGACCAGCCGATTGTAGAAGCCCCAGCGCTCGCCTTCCTCGGCGCTCATCGTGCGGCCGGTATAGAGCAGTTCGGCGGCGCGACCCTGGCCAATGATGCGCGGCAGGATCGCGCAGGCGCCCATGTCGCAGCCGGCAAGGCCGACGCGGCTGAACAGGAAAGCCGTTTTTGCCTGTGGCGTGGCGATGCGGATGTCGGAGGCCATGGCGATAATCGCGCCGGCGCCGACCGCCACGCCGTCGACCGCCGCAATAATCGGCTTGCCGCAATTCAGCATCGCCTTGACGAAATCGCCGGTCATGCGAGTGAAGGCGAGCAGCGCCTTCATGTCCATCTTGACCAGTGGGCCGATGATTTCGTGGACATCGCCGCCCGAGCAGAAATTGCCGCCATTGGGAAGGAACACCACCGCATCGACGTCGTCGGCATAGACGAGATCGCGAAAAGTGTCGCGCAATTCGGCATAGCTGTCGAAGGTCAGCGGGTTCTTGCGCTCCGGCCGGTCAAGCCGGATCTTTGCGATTTTGCCTTCGACCTGCCAGAGGAAATGCTTCGGCTTGCGGCCGGCTATCTTTGCCATTCCCGTCCCTCCCAATTGCTGCGGAAGGAGGTCAGCATGCCGGTCAGCCGGCGCGCCTCGTCCTCGCTCACATTGCCCAGCAATTCGCCGACCCATTTTTCATGCGCGGCGGCGATCACGCCGAAAGTCTTCGATCCCTCTTCCGTCAGCCGTACCATCGAGGTGCGGCGGTCGCCATTGCGTCGGGCTCGCATCACCAGCCCTTCCGAGACCAGCCGGTCGATGATGCCCGTGACATTGCCGTTGGACACTAGCAGGAAGCGCGACAGGTCGCTCATCAGCATGCCCTCGGGCGCCCTGTAGAGCGCGGCCATCACGTCGAAGCGTGGCAGCGTTGTGTTGAATTCTTGCCGCAAGCGTTCGCGCAGCTCGGCCTCGATGGTGCGCGAGGCGCGCAGCAAGCGTATCCACAGCCGCAGGCGGTCCTTGCCGGGTCCGGACGGGGCGGGCAGGGGACCGGCTACCATGTCTCACCTCCGGAGATCGAAATCGTTTGTCCGGTGATCGACCCGGCGGCGTCGCTACACAGATAGAGCACGGCGGCTGCAATTTCCTCTGGCTGGATGAAGCGGCCTTGCGGGTTGGTCTCGGCAAGGCTTGTCCGCGCCTGCTCGGCCGAGCGGCCGGTCGTTTCGACGATGCGCCGAACGGCGCCTTCCAGCATTTCGGTTTCGACGAAACCCGGGCACACCGCATTTACGGTCACGCCGGACTTCGCGGTCTCGACGGCGAGTGCCCGCATCAGACCGACGACGCCATGCTTGGCTGCGACATAAGCTGCAACATAGGGATAGCCTTTCAGTCCGGCGGTGGAAGCGATGAAGATGATACGGCCCGTCTTGCGCGCGGCCATGCCGGCCAGCGCCGGCTTCACCGTCAGGAACACACCGGTCAAGTTGACGTCGAGCGTGCGCTGCCAGTCTGCCAGCGAGGTCCGCTGCGCCGAGGCGCTGCCGGACATGCCGGCATTGGCAACGACGACGTCTAACGGTCCGCGTGCCGCTTCCGCGTCCTCGTAGAGCGACGCCATCGATGCCTCGTCGGTGACGTCGGCGGCAATGGCGAAGATGCGCTTGTTCTGAGCGGCGACCTCGGCAAGCGGCTCCACGCGCCGGCCACAGATGGTCACATCGATGCCTGCGCCGGCCAGCGCCAGCGCGATCGCCCGGCCGACGCCGGAGCCGCCGCCGGTGACCAGCGCATGTCGCCCTGAAATCGCTGCGGCGGAACTCATACTTTCAACCCCGCCGCCGCTTCGCGCTCGGCCAGCCGGTAGAGTTGGTCGCGGCCGGGCAGATAGGGATCCGGCCATTTGACGCCGCGATCGCCAAGCGTGACCGCCGCATGCAGCGTCCAATAGGGATCGGCAAGATGCGGCCTTGCCAGTGCGACGAGGTCGGCGCGGCCGGCCATCAGGATCGAGTTGACATGGTCCGGCTCGTAGATATTGCCGACCGCCATGGTCGCCATGCCGACTTCGTTGCGGATGCGGTCGGAAAATGGCGTCTGGAACATGCGGCCATAGACCGGTCTTGCCACGGCCGAAGTCTGGCCGGCCGACACGTCGCAGATGTCGACTCCGGCTTCATGCAGCTGCCGCGCGATCTCGACCGCATCGGCCGGCGTCACGCCCTCGATGCCGAGCCAGTCATTGGCGGAGATGCGCATCGAGATCGGCTTTTCAGCCGGCCATACGGCGCGCACCGCATGAAAGATTTCCAAGGGATAGCGCATGCGGTTTTCCAACGAGCCGCCATAGGAGTCGGTGCGCCGGTTGGTCAAGGGTGTGATGAAGGAGGACAGGAGATAACCGTGCGCGGCGTGGATTTCGAGCATGTCGAAGCCGCAGCGCGCCGCCATCTCGGCCGAAGCGACGAACTGCTCGCGCACCGTATCCATGTCGGCGCGGTCCATCGCCTTCGGCACCTGGTTCTGCGGCGACCACGGCACGGAAGATGCCGCCATGACGGGCCAATTGCCCGAGGTCAGCGGCACGTCGGTTCCCTGCCAGCCGAGCCGGGTCGATCCCTTGGCGCCGGAATGGCCGATCTGCGCACAGATTTTGGCTTCGGTTTCGGCATGAACGAACTCGACCAGCCGCTTCCAGGCGACCTCATGCTCGGGCGCATAGAAACCGGGGCAGCCTGGCGTGATGCGGCCTTCCGGGCTGACACAGGTCATCTCGATGTAGAGGAGAGCGGCGCCGCCCTTGGCCCGTTCGGCATAGTGGGCGAAATGCCAGTCGGTCGGACAGCCGTCGACCGCCTTGTACTGCGCCATCGGCGAGACGACGATACGGTTCTGCAGCGCCATGTCGCGCAGCCGGAACGGCGCAAACATCGGCGCGCGACGCAGACTGTTGCCGCCAGCACCGGCCTGACGTTGGAACCATTCCTCGGCGCCGGCCAGCCATTCGGCATCGCGCAGCCGCAAATTCTCGTGACTGATGCGCTGCGAACGCGTCAGCAGCGAATAATTGAACTGCACCGGATCGAGGCCGAGATAGCGCTCGACCTCCTCGAACCATTCGAGCGAATTGCGTGCCGCCGACTGCAGCTTCAGCACTTCGGTGCGGCGGGCGTCCTCATATTTGCGGAAGGCTGCCTCGAGGTCCGGCTCGGACTCGACATAGTCGGCCAGCGCCACCGCGCTTTCCAGCGCCAGCTTGGTGCCGGACCCGATCGAGAAATGCGCGCTCGCCGCCGCGTCGCCCATCAGCGCCAGGTTCTTGTAGGACCAGCGTTCGCACAAGACGCGCGGGAAATTGATCCAGGCCGAGCCGCGGATATGATTGGCATTGGTCATCAGCGCGTGGCCGCCGAGATGGCGGGCAAAGATGCGCTCGCAGACAGCAATCGATTCCTGCTGAGACATCGCGCCGAAGCCGAAGCGTTGCCAGGTCTGCTCGCTGCATTCGACGATGAAGGTCGCGGTATCGCTGTCGAACTGGTAGCCATGCGCCCAGACCCAGCCATGTTCGGTTTTCTCGAAGATGAAGGTGAAGGCGTCGTCGAATTTCTGACGGGTGCCGAGCCAGACAAACTTGCATTTGCGGACATCGATATCGGGCTTGAACACGTCGACGAAGGCGCCCCGCGCTTTCGAGTTCAGCCCATCGGCGGCGACGACCAGATCGTGCGTCTCCATATATGGCTTGGGATCGGCGATGTCGGTCTCGAAGACCAGCTTGACGCCGAGTTCACGCGCCCGCCGCTGCAGCAGCGTGAGCAGCCGCTTGCGGCCGATGCCGCAAAAGCCGTGACCGGTCGAGACCGTGCGCACGCCGTCATGGATAACGGCGATATCGTCCCAATAGGCAAAATGCTTGCGGATCCAGACGGCGCTGACCGGGTCGTTCCTGGTCAGGTTCTCCAGCGTTTCGGCCGACAGCACGACGCCCCAGCCGAACGTATCGTCGGCACGGTTGCGCTCGATCACCGTCACCTCATGCGCCGCATCCCGGAGCTTCATCGAGATGGCAAAGTAGAGGCCGGCTGGTCCGCCGCCGAGAACCGCAACTTTCATCGTGCGATCTCCTCTTCGCTTCTGTTTGTCGAGTTTACGCCTGAGGAAAATTAATTCAAGCTTGAAGTTTCAAGATTGAAACAATCCGCCCCGGATAACTCGCCTTGCCGGCAGTCGGCTCGGCAGGCCAGGGACTCCCGGGCTATTTTTCCGGGTTCTTCGGGCTCCACAGCACCGTTTCTGCATCCTTTTCATAGGCCATGCCATTGGGATAGCTGATCGCTTCCAACTGCAAGCCCCAAGGGGCCTGGAAGTAAAGGATGGCCTGGCCGGCGGCGGGGCCTTCGGTAACCGGCAGCGGTCCCATTCGCGTCTTGACGCCCTTGCCGTCAAGATAGGCTTTTGCGGCGGCGATGTCGTCGACATAGAAGGCGATATGGAAGCCGCCTATGTCGCTGTTGCGAGGCGTCAGGTCCTTCTGGTCCGGCGCGGTGTATTTGAACAGCTCGATGTTCGACCCGTGTCCGCAGCGGACCAGGGTGATCTCCTCGATCACCGCCTTGGGATCGACGCCCAGCAGATCCTGCATGAATGTGCCCTTGTCGTCGGCGAACGGGCCGAACGACATCGCCTTCTTGCAGCCAACCACTTCGGTGAAGAAATCGACCGCCTGCTGCATCTCGGGGACGGTGACGCCGGTGTGGTCGTGGCCACGCATGCCGGGTATGGAACTGGCGCAAGCGGTGCCGATGCTTCCCAGCACGGTGGCTGCAAGCGTCGCATATCGGATCGCATTCTTCATATCAGTCATCCTCCATAGCGGGACATTTTGCCGGGCGCACGCCCGAGGCCCGCTCTTCGGCGTGCGAATAGGATTGTGCTTCATGCCGGCGCCTTTGGGGCGGGAAGCAGCCAGGCGTCATCGATCTCGGGCAGCGGAATGGCGGCGAGGAGGTCGCGCGTGTAGGCCTGCCGCGGGTGCTCGAACAAAGTATCCGTCGCGCTGGCTTCGACGATCGCGCCTTCGCGCATGACGATCACTTGCCGGCAGAGCCTCCGGATCACCGACAGATCGTGGCTGATAAAGGCAACGGTCAGGCCCATTTCGGCGGCGAGTTTTTCCAGCAACGTCAGGATCTGCGCCTGGGTCGAGACGTCGAGGCCGGAGACGATTTCGTCGGCCAGCACGAATTTCGGCGACAGCGCCAGTGCGCGGGCAATGCCGACGCGCTGGCGCTGGCCGCCCGACAATTCGTGACGGTAGCGGCCGGCAAAGCTCTGCGGCAGGCCGACGCGCTGCAGCGCCTCCGCGACGCGTGCCTTGAGATTGTCGCCAAGCCCGTTCTGTTTGAGGGGTGCTGCAATGATGCTGAAGATGGTGCGGCGCGGGTTGAGCGACGACATCGGATCCTGGAAGATCATCTGCAGATTGCGGCGCAGCGGCCGGAGCTCGGCCTCAGGCAGATGTGTGATGTCGCGGCCGTCGAACATGACGTTGCCGGCACTGGGCTCCAGCAGGCGCACCAGCGCGCGGCCGAGCGTCGATTTGCCGGAGCCGGATTCGCCGACGATGCCGGTCACCGATCCCCTTGGCAGGTCGAAATCCAGGCCTTTCAGGATCTCGGCCAGCGGCGCCCGGCCGATCAGCGGTTTGCGCGTCATATCGGGCAACGCAACCTTCAACCCGCGCACGGAAAACAGCGGCTCAACCATGCGGTCGCCTCCATGCCTGGTCGGCGGCGGCGATCTCCGCGGCCAGCCCGGCCAGTACCTTGTCGTCGACCGGCTTCAGCGAGGCGAACGGATCGGTGTAACGCGGTGTCGCCGCCATCAGCGCCAGCGTATAAGGGTGCTGGGGTGCGGCGAACAGCGCTGCGGTATCGGCCTCTTCCACCACCTTGCCAGCATAGAGCACCGAAACTTTCTGGCTGATCTTGGCAACCACACCGAGATCGTGAGTAACGAACAGGATCGCCGTGCCGTGCTCGCGCTGTAATTGCGCGATCAGCCGCAAGATCTGTTTCTGCACGGTCACGTCGAGCGCGGTCGTCGGCTCGTCGGCGACGATCAGCCTTGGTTCGGCTGCAAACGCCGCGGCGATTAGCACGCGCTGCCGCATGCCGCCGGACAGCTCGTGCGGATAGCATTTGAGCACGCGCTCGGGGTCGCGGATCTGCACCTCGTCCAGCAATTGGCGGATGCGTGCATCGGCCTTCTCACCGCTCCAGCCGAGGATGCGCACCAGCCGGTCGGTCATTTGCGGGCCGATGCGCCGTGACGGATTGAGCGCCGTCAGCGGGTCTTGCGGGATCAGCGCCGTGCGCGCGCCGATCAGGGTGCGCCTTGCCTTGGGTGCCAGCCGGCCCAGATCCTCGCCTTCGAGCAGCATATTGCCTTCGACGATGCGCATGCTCGGTGGCAGCACGCCGAGCACGGCCTTGCCGATCATTGTCTTGCCGGCGCCGCTCTCGCCGACCAGCGCGCGGACTTCTCCGGGCTCGACGGCGAGCGACACCGAGCGCAGCACGCGCAAGCCATTAGGCAGCACCGCGCTAAGGTTGCGTATGTCCAGGCAGGGTTTCGCAGGCGCGTTCATCGCAGCACCGGATCGAAACGCGCCCTGAGGCCCTCGCCGAACTGGCTGAACGACAGCACCGTCAGGATCAGCGTGACCAGCGGGAACACCAGCACCCACCAGGCCTGATGGATCGACAGGCGGCCCTCGGCGATGATGCCGCCCCAGGTCGGGTCGTCTGTCGAGATCGACAGATTGACGAAGGACAGGATCGCCTCGACGATGACGGCAATGCCCATCTCCAGCGACAGCAGCGCCACAATCGACGGCACCACATTGGGCAGCACCTCGCGCAGCATGATGCCGATGCGGCCATAGCCGGCGATGCGGGCGTTCTCGACATAGTCCATGCGCGACTGACCCATGGTCTCGGCGCGGATCACCCGGCAGAAGCGCGTCCAGTCGATGACGGCGATGGCGATGATGACCGAGCTCAAGCCGGTGCCGAGCACGGCGACCAGAAGGATGGCAAACAGCACCGGCGGAAACGCCATCCAGACATCGACGATACGCGAGATGATGCGGTCGGCCCAGCCGCCGAAATAGCCGGCGATCAGGCCGAGCGTCGAGCCGACCAGGCAGGCGGCAAAGGCCGCCGCGAAGGCGACGATGAAGGCGATGCGCGCACCGAAGATCAGCCGTGACAACAGATCGCGGCCGAGGCTGTCGGTGCCGAGCCAGTAGCCGGGCTCGGCACCGCCCAGCCAGAACGGCGGCAGGCGCTCCAGCATCAAATCCTGCGCCAGTGGGTCCTGCGGTGCGACCAGCGGCGCAAAAATTGCGGCCAACAGCGCAATCAGCAGCCAGCCGCCGGCCAGCCACAGGCGGGCGCGCGAGCCATGTCTTGAAATGCGGGCCTCATCCATGGCGCAGCCTCGGATTGAGCAACGCGTACATCATGTCGACGGCAAGGTTGATCAGCACGAACAACAGCGCGAAGACCAGCACGATGCCCTGGATCAGCGGCAGGTCGCGATTGATGACGGCATCGATCGCCATATTGCCGAGACCTTCATAGGAAAACAGCCGTTCGACGATGACCGTGCCGCCGATCAGGAAGGTAAACTGCACGCCGACCAGAGTGAGCGTCGGCAGCGCCGCGTTCTTCAACGCCTCGCGCAGGATGACCTGCGTTTCCGAAAAGCCCTTTACCCGCGCCAGCACGACATAGTCGAGGTCGAGCACTTCCTTCAGCGACTGTTTCAGCAGCTGCGAGATGATCGCGGCCAGCGGCAGCGCCAGCGCGATCGCCGGCATCAGCATGTGTGCCAGCAGGTCCCTGGTCAGGTCGAAGCGCAGTCGCACGATGCTTTCGAACAGATAGAATTGCGTGGCGAAGGGCAGGTCGAGTTGCGGCGACACCCGGCCGGAAATGTCGAACACCGGCACCAGCACGCCGAACAACAAGATCAGCACCAGACCCCACAGGAAATCGGGAATTGAGAGCGCCGCACCACTGGCAATGTCGATGCCGGCCTCGACCGCGGTGCCGCGCTCGCGCGCGCCGAGGATCGCCATCGTGCCGCCGATCGCCACCGCCATCACAAGCGCGACGGAGGCGAGCTCCAGCGTCGCCGGGAGGCGATTGAAGACCAGCCCCAGCACATCCTGCCGCAGTGAGATCGACGTGCCGAAATCGCCTCTGACTACGCCGGACAGCCAGATGAAGAATTGCTGGACGATCGTCTTGTCCAGCCCGTACAGCGCGCGCAGCCGCGCGATGTCGGCATCGGTGGCGCCGGGCGGCAGCATCATCGCGATCGGATCGCCGGGGGCGACGCGGATGACGATAAAGACGACGACGGCCACGCCGAACAGCGTGATCGCCATCGTCAGAAGACGGATCAGGAATCTTTGCAGCAGCATGGTCGCCTGTATGCCTGGCGGAAAAGGCGCGCCGTCGTTGCAGACGGCGCGCGTTAGTCCCGGGCCGATCTCAGGCCGGGCTCATCAGCGCCGGCAACAGCGCGCCCGACACATGCTGCACGACATTGACGCCCTTGGCATGCACGATCGGCTGCGCATACTGGATCAACGGCAGCACATAGGCCTGCTCGGCGATGTATTTGTCGACGGCCTTCCAGCCGGCGATGCGCTTGGCCTCGTCCTTCTCGCCCCATAGCGGGTTGATCATGTCGATCAAGTCCTGGCTGTCCCACACCGAATGCGGGCTCGGGCCATACATGGCAAAGCCGGTCGAAGTGGTGGGGTCGCCGATGGCGTTGCCCCAATTGTAGAAGGCTGCCGGCGCCAGCTTGTCGGCGGCGCGCAGCTCGTAGTGCTTGGCAATTTCGTAGACCTCGATCGTCGCCTCGATGCCGACCTTGCGCCACATGCCGACGATCGCCTGGATCATCTCGTAATCCTTGGGCTTGAAGCCCTTGGTCGTCTGGATCGTGAACTTGACCGGCTTTTCCGGCGAATAGCCGGAGGCGGCCAGCAATTCCTTGGCCTTTTCCGGGTTATGTTCGACCTTGATCGACGCATCGTAGGCAGCGTATTCCGGCGTCTCCAGCGTACCGATCGGCTGGCCGTAGCCGCGCAACAGCCGGTCGACCAGCAGCTTCT
Organism: Mesorhizobium sp. M1423; assembly: GCF_040317575.1. Lineage (NCBI taxonomy): Bacteria > Pseudomonadati > Pseudomonadota > Alphaproteobacteria > Hyphomicrobiales > Phyllobacteriaceae > Mesorhizobium > Mesorhizobium sp. M1423. The sequence goes on along the minus strand of NZ_JAMYKU010000011.1, from coordinate 127,096 downwards.
TGTCGACCGCCATCACCGCCGCCTGGCGCACGTTCTTGTCCAGCATCACATCGATGTCGTTGAAAAAGATCATGCCGATGTCGGAAACGTTCTTGCACGAGCCGGCAAGCCCGTCCTTGGCGATCAGGCGGTCATATTCCTCATAGGGGATTTCGAGCGTCACCTGCGAGGAACCGGACTCGATCTCGGCGACGCGGCTCGCCGCATCGGTGACGAACTTGATGGTCACGTTTTTGAAGGCCGGCTTGCCACCCCAATAGTTAGGGTTGGCCTTGAGCCGCAGGAAGGCGTTGCGCTCGAATTTGTCGACCATATAGGGCCCGGTGCCGATCGGAGCCTTCTCAAAACCCTCGGCGCCGACCTTCTCGTAATAGGCTTTCGGCATGATGTAGCCGGTCAGGAACGACATCCATTTGAAATACACCGGGTCGAATTGGACGACATCGCCGGTGATCTTGTTGCCGTCGATCTTGAAGTTGTTGACGTTCTTCCAGACGAACTGGATCGGGTTGCCGGTCTTCTCGTCGCCCGCCCGCTGCAGCGACCAGACCACGTCTTCGGCCGTAAATGGCGAGCCGTCATGCCAGGTGACGCCCTCGCGCACCGTCATCGTGATCTTGCTGCGATCTTCGTTCCAGCCCCATTCGGTGAGCAGGCCGGGCGCGAAGGAAAGGTCCGGCTTCTGCGGGATGAACTGGTCGAACACCGATTGGTAAAGGCCCTGGATGGTCGGGTTGACTGCCGAAGGCCCGGTGGTCGGGTCCCAGGACGGCAGGTTGACATTGTAGGCGATGGTCAGTTCGCCGGCAGCCTTGGCGATTTGCGGCAGGCCGAGCGCCGTAGCGCCAAGCGCGGCCGCGCCATATCCGAGCAATTCTCGTCTGTTGATTGTCATGGTCGTTCCCCTGTTGCTTTTATGCGCGGTGTCGTTGTCAATCGGTGGGTTCAGGCTCCTCGGGCAACCGCGCCTTGTCCTCCTTCACCCTAGTTGAAAATTACGGCTTTACCTCCCGCCAAGTTGTTGTGCGAGCATGAAGCCCGAGCCCGCACTAGTGCCGGCGCCCGGCCATGTTGCCGCCCCGGTCAGATGCAGATTGCCGACCGGCGTGTTCCAGCCGGCGTAGCCGCGCGCCGGCCGGAACAGGAAATTCTGCGCCAGATGATGGCTGCCGCAGATCTGGTCGCCGCCGACAAGGTTGGGGTTCTCGCGTTCGAGGTCGATGGGCGAGAACACGGCGCGGCCGAGGATCTTCCGGCGAAGGCCGGGCGCATAGCGCTCGATAATGTCGAGGACGCGCTCGGCGTAGTGCTCCCTAGCCTCGTCCCAGTGAGCCGCCGCGATCGTGCCCGCCGCATCGCTCACAATCTCGGCCGGCAGCATGCGCACCTGCACCCACAGCACATGCTTGCCGTCCGGCGCACGCGAGGGATCGACCGCGGTCGGCTGACCGACGACCAGCACCGGTTCATCCGGCAGCATGCCGGACATCGCCTGCTGATAGGTTCGCGACATGGCATCAAGCGACGGCGACAGATGCACATAGGCGAACTGCCGAAGCTCGGCGCCGGCGCGCCAGTCCGGCAGATCGTCGAGCGCCAGATGGATCATCATCGTCCCCGGCGCATGGCGAAAGTTTTTCATGGCCGTGTCGAAAACGGCGTCGCCCGAACCGTCAGGCAACAGCTTCCCAGTCAGCGCCTTGGGCGCGACACTGGCGATGACGGCCCTGGTGGCGGTGTGGATCTCGCCGGAAGCGAGCCGCACGCCGGTCGCCTTGCCGGCGGACACCGTGATTTCGGCGACGTCAGCCCCAGTGACGATCTTGCCGCCGGCCGCCGTGAGCATGCCCGACAAAGCGCGGATGATGGTGTCGGCGCCGCCCTTGCCGAGCACCATGCCGAAGCACTGGTTGGCCATGGATTCGAGGTAAGGAAACACCGCGCCGCCGGCGATGTCGGGGGCGAAGTCGAGATGCATGCCCCAGGTGGCGAGCGTCGCCCTGACATGCGGCGACTGGAAAGTCTCCTCGAGCCACGCGCGGGGTGAGGAAAGCAGCAGCCGCCCGGTATCGAGCGCGCCGGCAAAACCCTTCTTGCGCCACAGGTTCCAGGCAGTGCCGGCGAGCGCTCGACCGCTCATCGGCGAGCCCAGCAGCCGGAACAGATGCTCGGCCTCGGCCGGGAATGCCGCAACCAAGCGGCGCCATGTGGCGACGTCGATTGCGGAGAAGGCGGCCATTCGTGCAGCGGTCGTTTCCAGATCGCTGCTGACACCGAACCAGCGGCCGTCGGGGAACGCACTGGCAAAACAGTCGGCCACCGGCACGAATTCCAGCCCGTGGGTTTTCAATTCATTTGCATATTTCTTGTGAAAGGCCGAGCCGGCAAAAAGGCTCAGATTCATCGCGCCGAAATCGTGCCGGAAACCCGGCAGCGTGAATTCACGCGTCTGGACGGCGCCGCCAATCGTTGCATCGCGCTCGAAAACGGCAGTTTTCCAGCCTTTGAGCGCCAGATGCGCGGCGCATGCCAGACTGTTGTGGCCTGCCCCGACAAATATGGCGTCGAACTCGCTCACATCCCACCCAACCCATTTCCTTTATGCTTAAAGATAATTGCAGATGCATATGTTTTCGTCTAGTAGGATATTAAGGGCCGCAACGAGCCTTCAGAGTCATCCAAGAAGAGGGAACACAGACCATGGATACGCAACAACTCCTCGGCGAAGTCGCCGGCCAGCTTCTTTCAGGCGCCATCCAGGTGGTCGACCTGACGGCGGCGCTCGGGCCGGACACACCGCTGATCAAGCTGCCGCCGGAACTGGCGGTAGACACGCCGAAGATCGAGATCCACGCCATCTCCGCCTATGACAAGAACGGACCTTGGTGGGCGTGGAACTGGCTCAAACTCGGCGAGCATTCGGGCACGCATTTTGACGCGCCCAATCACTGGATCACCGGTAAGGATTATCCGGACGGCGCCACCGACACCATTCCGGCGCAGAATTTTGTCGGACCCGTCAATGTCATCGACTGTTCGAAGGAAGCGGCCGCCGATCACGATTTCCTGCTCACCGTCGATCACATCAAGGCATGGGAAGCCGAACATGGCGTTATCAACGCGGGCGAGTGGGTGGTGATGCGCACCGACTGGTATAAGCGCAACGGCTCGGAAGCCGAGTTCCTCAACGCCAATGAGACCGGTCCTCACACGCCCGGCCCGACCGCGGAAGCCATCCAGTATCTGATCGGCAAGGACATCAAGGGCTGGGGCAGCGAGACGATCGGCACCGATGCCGGCAAGGCCGGCGGCATGGAGCCGCCATTCCCGGCGCACAGCCTGATGCACAAGGCCAATCGCTACGGCCTCGCCAGCCTGTGCAACCTCGACCGGCTGCCGCCGAAAGGCGCGATCCTGATCGCCGCACCACTCAAAATCGAGCACGGCACCGGCAGCCCGATCCGCGCGTTGGCGTTGGTGCCAAGGCAATAGGGTAGCTGCGGTCTTCGGGAGAAGATCATGTGCGCAGGCAGCGTTGTAGTGACGAATTGGGAGCGGCAGCCTTGCAAAGCTGGGGCTCTACGGCGCCCCCCTCTGTCCTGCCGGACATCTCCCCCACTTGGAGGGAGATTGGCAGTTTCGGCGCCCCGCTCATTCCTGCGACGTTGGAGAGTGGCGAAGGCCGCGGTGACAGCCGATCTCCCCCCAAGTGGGGGAGATGTCCGGCAGGACAGAGGGGGGCGCGAAGGAACGCCAACCCGCGCAAATGAATTCCACCTTCCGCTCACCGGGAGCACGCATCGATGAGCGCTCCTGATCACATCATCGTCGGCAGCGGCATCAACGCGCTGGTCTGCGCCGCGATGCTTGGCGGCAAGGGGGCGAAGGTGCTGGTGCTCGAGCGCAACGACCGCATCGGCGGCTGCATGCGCACAGAAGAAATCACCGCGCCCGGCTTCATCCACGACGTGATGGCGACGACCTTCGTTCTGTTCATCACCTCGCCGGCCTATGCGGCGCTGGGCAAGGATCTGGCGCGGCACGGGCTGGAGTTCTGCAACACCTCCACGCCGACCGGCGTGCTGCGTCCGGATGGCAGCCATGCCATCCTGCGCACCGATCGCGCCGCCAATGTCGCGGCGGCCAATGCGCTTGCCGCGGGCGACGGCGACCGGCACGGCAGCGATGTCGGCGAGATCGAGCGCAATGCCGGCCTCCTGTTCGGGCTGCTCGGCGGCAGCCTGTGGTCCTACCCGACGGCCAGGCTGCTGGCGGGCGAAGCCTGGCGGCGCGGCCCGCGCGGCCTTGCCGCCTTTGTCGGCGACGCGCTGGTGCCGGCGCGCGGTTGGCTGGAAAGCACCTACCAGTCGGAAACCATGCGCGCGCTGTGGGCGCCCTGGGTGCTGCATGCCGGCCTCGGGCCCGAAGATGCGTTCTCCGGCCAGATCGCCAGGGTCATCGCCTTCGCGCTTGAGGCGGCCGGCGCGCCGATCGTCAAGGGTGGTGCTGGGAAGCTGCTGTCCGCATTTGAAGCGCTAATCAGGGAACGTGGCGGCGAAATCCGCACCGGCGCCGACGTTGCCTCCATCGTCCAGAGCGGAGGCCGCGCCACCGGTGTGCGGCTGGCTTCGGGCGAGACGGTCACGGCGAAGAAGAGCGTTATCTGCTCGGTCACGCCGACCCAGCTCTACGAGCGGCTGCTCGGTGACGCGGCCCCGAAAGCCGACGTCGAGGCGGCGCAAAAATACCGCTACGGCAAGGGCAATTTCCAGATCCACTATGCCTTGGACAAGCCGCCGGCATGGCGCGGCGAGGGCCTGGACAAGGTCGCGCTGCTGCATCTGACGCCGGGGCTCGACGGCGTCTCGAAGGCCTGCAACGAGGCCGTGCGCGGCATGCTGCCGGAGGTGCCGACCATTTGCGTCGGCCAGCCGCACGCGCTCGACCCGTCGCGCTGTCCAGACGGCAAGGCGATCCTGTGGCTTCAACTTCCCGAGGCGCCTCGCAATATCAAGGGTGATGCGGCCGGCAAGCTCGAGACGCCTGCGGATGGCCGCTGGACCGAGGCGCTGCGCGAAGCCTATGCCGACCGTGCCGAAGCGATCCTCGCCAGCCATATCGAAGGATTCAAGGACAGCGTCATCGCACGTCGCGCCTATTCGCCGGCCGACCTGGAAGCGATGAACATCAATCTGGTCGGCGGCGATCCCTATGGCGGCTCCTCGACTATTGACCAGTCGTTCCTGTGGCGGCCGTTCAATCCGAGCCGCAATCACGCCACCGGAGTCAAGGGACTCTACCATATCGGCGCCTCGACCCATCCGGGGGCTGGCTTGGGCGGCGGCTCCGGTTTTCTCCTGGCGGGGAGGCTGTGATGGAACAGAAGGTTGTGCGCCAGCGCATCTCGACTTTGGGCCAGATCGGCCTGCAGCAATTCGCGCCCTATCTGATGAACCGCATCATGGGCCGCTACAATGCCACCTTGCGCGACAATTTCCGCAAGCAGGGCCTGACCATTCCGCAGGTGAGGACGCTGGCCGTCCTGTCGGTCACCGATGGCGTCACCGTCAACGATCTGTCGGTCTATACCGTCATCGAGCAGTCGACCTTGAGCCGCACGCTCGACACGCTGGAGGGACAAGGGTTTGTGCGGCGCGAGCAGGGGGTTACCGACAGCCGTATCCGCCATGTGTTCCTGACCGACGATGGCCGCGCCGAATTCGCGCGCGCCTGGCCGGCCATGCACGACGCTTTCGAGACGATGTTCGACGACATCGACGATGCCGAATACGCGGCGCTGATCGCGACGCTGCAAAAGATGCTGAAGAACATTCGCAAGCACGACATCTGATGTTACGCGCCGCCAGATTCCTGGCGGCAACGGAAGGAGCCCAAAATGGCCGAACGGTCTTTTGCCAAGGAAGTCGAAAAGCTCAGACTCGGCGCCGGCGAGGAGTTTTCCGGCGAGGGCATTCTGGCCATCACCAAGGCGCTGCTGCAATGCGGCGTCGGTTATGTCGGCGGCTATCAGGGCGCGCCGATCAGCCATTTGATGGACGTGCTGGCCGACGCGCAGGATATCCTGGGCGAGCTTGGCGTGCATTTCGAGGCAAGCGCCTCGGAAGCCACCGCGACCGCCATGCTGGCGGCATCGGTGCACTATCCGATCCGCGGCGCGGCGACCTTCAAGTCGACGGTCGGCACCAATGTCGCGTCCGACGCGCTGGCCAACCTGGCGTCCGGCGGCGTCACCGGCGGCGCACTGATCATCGTCGGCGAGGATTACGGCGAAGGATCGTCGATCATGCAGGAGCGCAGCCACGCCTTCGCCATGAAAAGCCAGGTCTGGCTGCTCGACCCGCGACCGAACCTGCCGTCGATCGTCAAGGCGGTAGAGGACGGCTTCGAGCTGTCCGAGGTTTCCAACACGCCGGTCATGCTGCAGGTGCGCATCCGCTGCTGCCATGTGCACGGCCATTTCATCGCCAAGGATAACAAGCGCCCGGCGATGACGGTCGCCGATGCGCTCGAGGCGCCGCGCCGCGACACCGGCCGCATCGTGCTGCCGCCCGCGTCCTTCCTGCACGAGAAGGAAAAGGTGCAGAAACGCTGGCCGGCGGCGGTGGATTTCATCCGCGACAACAAGATCAACGAGTTCTTCGGCCCGGAGCACGGCGCGGTCGGCATCGTCATGCAGGGCGGCATGTACAATTCCGTCATCCGGGCGCTGCAGCGGCTCGGCCTCGCCGACACCTATGGCGACACCGACGTGCCGCTCTATGTGCTGAACGCCGTCTACCCGCTGGTCGATGACGAGTTCCTGTCCTTCTGCGAAGGCAAGGACGCCGTCCTCGTCGTCGAGGAAGGCCAGCCCAACTACATCGAACAGGCCTTTGCCGCGATGCTGCACAAGGCCGGGCGCGGCACCAAGCTCGTCGGCAAGGAACATCTGCCGATGGCCGGCGAATACACCGGCCAGGTGATGCTCGACGGCTTCGGATCATTCCTGCGCGCCACCATCCCGCATCTGCTGCCAAGCGAGGTCCGCGCCCCGAACAAGATCGGCGACGGGCTCGACACCGCCGACCTGATCAACGTCGTCCCGGGCCGCCCGCCCGGCTTCTGCGTCGGCTGCCCGGAGCGGCCGATCTTCGCAGCGACCAAGCTGGTCGAACAGGAGTTGGGCAAGCACCACATCGCCTCCGACATTGGCTGTCATCTGTTTTCGATCATGCCGCCCTTCGAGCTCGGCGCCACCACCATGGGCTACGGATTGGGGCCGGCCTCGGCCTCGGCGTTCAATTCGCCCGATGCTAGGCGCCGCTCGATCTCCTTCGTCGGCGATGGCGGCTTCTGGCATAACGGCCTGACCTCATCGATCGGCAATGCGGTGTTCAACAAGAATGACGGCGTCATCGTCATCGTCGACAATTTCTATTCGGCCGCGACCGGAGGACAGGACATCCTGTCGTCCCGCGCCGGCAACAAGACGAAGTCGACCAAGCATCCGATCACCGAGGCGGTGAAGGGGATGGGCGTCAAATGGCTGCGCCACATCGACCGCACCTACGACGTAACCAAGATGCAAGACGCGCTGCGCGAAGCGCTGACGACGGACGAAAAGGGCCCAAAAGTCATCGTCGCCTCGTCCGAATGCATGCTCAACCGGCAGCGCCGCGAAAAGCCTCTGGTCGACAAGGCGATCAAGGGCGGTAAGCGGACGGTCAAGCCGAAATTCGGCGTCGACGAGGATATCTGCACTGGCGATCACGCCTGTATGCGGCTTTCCGGCTGCCCGTCGCTATCGGTGAAGTCGCTGGACGACCCGCTGCGCGACGATCCGGTGGCGCATATCGACGAGAGCTGCGTCGGCTGTGGCAATTGCGGCGAGGTTGCCGACGCGGCGGTGCTCTGCCCGTCCTTTTACCGCGCCGACGTGGTGCACAATCCGAGCCGCCGGGACCGTTTCCTGGAAGCGGCGCGCCGCGCCATGATCGGCCTCTTGCAGCGGCGCCGTGAAAGCCGGCGCCTGACATTCGCTGATGCTTGACGCTGTCCCATCAGCCCGTTCCAAGGCCGGCGCGCCGGACGACGAGCGCGTCATCAAGCTTGCCGTGCTGGCGGTCGGCGGCCAGGGCGGCGGCGTGCTGGCCGACTGGATCACCGACGTTGCCGAGCGCAACGGCTATGTCGCGCAATCGACCTCGGTCGCCGGCGTCGCCCAGCGCACCGGCGCCACCATCTATTACGTCGAGATGTGCCGCGACAGCGGCCGGCTGCCGGTCTTCGCGCTGTCGCCGTCGCAGGGCGACGTCGATATATTGATCGCCGCCGAACTGATGGAGGCCGGCCGCGCCATCATCCGCGGCTTCGTCACGCCGGAGCGCACGACACTGATCGCCTCGTCGCACCGCATCGCAGCTGTCTCGGAAAAGATCGAGCCTGGCGACGGCCGCGCCTCGTCCGCCAAGGTGCATGCCACGGCGGAAGCCGCGGCCAAGCGCTTCATCGCCTTCGACATGGAGAAGATCGCCGCCGACAACGGCTCGATGATCTCGGCCAGCCTGCTCGGCGCGCTGGCCGGCTCCGATGCCTTGCCGTTCACACGCGAGAGCTACGAGCAGGCGGTCAGTGCCGGCGGCCGCGGTGTGAAGGCCAGCCTCGCCGCCTTCGGCGCCTCCTACGATCGGGCGCGCGGCATCGCGAGTGCGCCTTCGGGCGATAAGACGGCACAGCCGGCAGCCGCTGAAACTGGCTCGGGCGCGGCGACAAAAGTCAGCGGCCCGCAAAGTCTCTTGCGAGGCTGGCAGCACCTGGCCGCCCGGGTCGATGCTTTGCCGGCTCCTGTCCGCGACATGGCGATGCGCGGTCTGAAAAAGGTTGTCGACTATCAGGACATCGCCTATGGCGGCGAGTATCTCGACCGGCTAGACCGGGCCGTCGTCCTGGACAATGCCGAACATGACTACGCGCTGTCGATCGCCGCCGCCAAGCATCTGGCCAATGCGATGTGCTACGACGACATGATCCGCGTCGCCGACCTCAAGACGCGCTCGAGCCGCGACCGACGCGTACGCCGCGAGGTCGGCGTCAAGGACGGCTCGGTCCTGCAGGTGACCGAATATTTCCATCCGCGCATTGAGGAATTCTGCGGCACGCTGCCGGCCGGGCTCGGCAGCTACATCGAAAGCCGGCCGAAGCTCGCCGCCTTCCTCGACCGCCGCATCAATCGCGGCCGCCACATCCGCACCGACAGTTTTGCCGGCTTTGCCGCATTGTGGTTCATCGGCGGCCTGCGCCGCTGGCGCCGCCGCCTGCTGCGCCACAAGATCGAGACCGCGCATCTCGAGCGCTGGTATGCGCTGGCGCTCGGCCAAGTCGGCCAGGACTACGCGCTTGGCACGGAGATCCTCAACTGCCGCCGGCTGATCAAAGGCTACAGCGATACCCATGCCCGCGCGCAATCGAAGTTCGACCGCGTGCTGTCGGCGCTCGACGTGGTCAAGGGTCGCCCGGACGCCGCCGACTGGATCAGACGCCTGCGCGAAGCGGCACTGAAGGACGAGAAGGGCGATATGCTCGACGGCGCGCTGAAAACCGTGGCGTCGCTGGGCGACACCTCGCCGAGCTGAGGCGCTCGTTCAACCCCGGCTGCAACTCAGTCTGTTGCCCATGTCGCCTTCGACGCGGCAGTCTGCAGGGCAATTCTGAGGCCAATGATCTCGGCGATTGCAGCCTCCAGCACCAGGACGATTGTTTCCTTTGCCACATCATCGAAATTTTCGGCGACATAGCTCAGGTCGCTTAGGACATCGTCTTCCTCTTCCATGATTTTCTCCCCCTGTTGAACGTCAGGCCGGAACGGCCGACGATGAGATAGGCTTTGGGCTGGATCGATGGAACGCGCTTCTTTCACGCTATCATCACGGAAGTGAGGCTATCCAGCCCGCTTCGCTAGGTCTTGCCGCCGCCTTGGTTGTCTGCCTGTTTTGTAGTCCTCATGCCTAGGGCGGCAGCAAACATATCGGCTCCGGGACAAATAACGCCCGCTTCCGAGGGGTGATTTGCCAAATCGCCGCGGTCATGTGAGGTCATGTGAAATGAGCGTGTTGCACTCATTGCCTACTGTTGTACCTTCAATATTCTGGAGGCGCGGGTTTGATGCTGCTTGAGCGAGAGGACCCACTTGGAGCTTTGTTGGCCGCGGCCGAGAGAGCTGCTGCCGGACATGGCGGGACCGTGCTGGTGCATGGCGAGGCGGGCCTCGGCAAGACCTCTCTGCTGCGCGAATTCGCGGAAAACGCCGACCGGGACTGCCGGGTGCTGTGGGGCTGGTGCGAGGCGCTCTTCACGCCGCGTCCATTGGGCCCTCTCCAGGACATGGCGCACTTGCTCGACCCGCGCGTGGCAGCGCTGCTTGAGGAGGCCGCAGCCCCGGAGCGGCTGTTCCCGGCATTGCTGAACGCGCTGCAGCGCGCCAAGGGCACGACCGTGCTCATCTTCGAGGACATGCATTGGGCGGATAATGCGACGCTCGACCTCGTAAGATATCTCGGTCGCCGCGTCTCCCTGCTCCGCACCATGCTGGTGCTCAGCATGCGCAGAGAGGACTTGAACGCCGATCACCCGCTGACCCACGTGCTCGGCGATCTTCCCGCCGCCTCCGTACGCCGCGTGACGCTTAAACCGCTGTCTCCCCAGGCGGTTACGATGCTGGCCGAACAGGCCGGCCGTTCCGCCGACGGGCTTTACCGCATTACTGAGGGCAATCCCTTCTTCGTTACCGAGCTCCTGTCCAGCAGCGAGACCGAATCGGCGCGCGTGCCCGATTCCATACGCGACGCGGTGTGGTCCCGCCTGTCGCGCCTGACGCCTGGAGAGCGCGACGTGCTGGAGGTCATGAGCATCATGCCGGGCAGCGTTGAGCCGTGGCTGATCCGGGCCCTTCTCGGGGACGAGACCGAAGCGCTCGTGGATCGATGCGTCGACCGTGGATTGCTGCGGCGGGACGATCAGGGCGCGCTGACATTTCGCCACGAGCTTGCCAGGGAAGCGACGCTCGACCGGCTCTCCCCCTCTCTGCAACGTTTGCTTCATTCCAAGGTCGAAGCGGCACTCTCGGAAGTTCCGGCGTCGCAGGCAAGCGCTCTGCTTTCGCGCCGCGTCCATCACGCCGGCGGCGCCGACAATGGCGAACGCGTGCTCGAACTCGCGCCGCTTGCCGCCAGGCAGGCCGCCCGCCTGGGCGCGCACCGGGAGGCGGCCTCGCATCTGGCGACCGCACTCAGATATGTCGACCAAGCCCCGCCGGAACTGGCCGCGCAGTTGCACGAGGACTGGGCGTACGAGGCCGGCCTGGCGCTGCTTGTCTATGATGCCATCATCGAGGCCCGGCATCACGCCATCGCTATCTGGCGGCAGCTGGACCGGGTCGACAAGATAGGGCTCAATTTGCGCTGGCTGTCGCGGCTGCACTGGCGGCGCGGCGAAGGCCCGCAGGCGGAAGAGTATGCGGACCAGGCCGTGCATGAAGTGGAAAGGCTGCCGCCGGGTCCCGAAGTGGCAATGGCCTACAGCACACGCTCGCAGCTCCACATGCTGCACTATCGTTTCGACGAGGCGATCGAATGGGGCGAGCGCGCGATCAGCCTGGCCGATCGGCTGGGTGAGGTCGAGACGCGCGTTCACGCCCTCAACAATGTCGGCACCGCGCTCATGTTCGCCGACCGTCCCGGCGGCCGTGAGCGGCTGGAGGAAAGCCTTGCCCTGGCGCTCGAGCACGGGCTCCACGACCATGCGGCGCGGGCCTATACGAACTTTGCGGAATGCGCGGTGGTGGCCAAGGACTTCGAGCTGGCGGAGCGGCTGCTGGCCGAAGGCATCGCATTCTGCACCAGGCACGACCTCGATTCGGCGGCGCAATACCTGCTCGGCCGGCAGGCGCAGCTTTGCATGGAACAGGGTCGGTTTCGCGAGGCCGCAACCATCGCTCAGGGCGTCATGAATGTGGAGCGCCTGCCGATGGTGATGCACTTGCCGGCGCTCACCGTGCTTGGCACGGTCCGCGTAAGGCTGGGCGAGACCGACGGCGTCGACCTTTTGCAGCGGGCCCTTGCGGAGGGGCAGACGACCGGCGAGCCGCAGCGTATCGTCCCGGTTCGCCTGGCGCTGACGGAGGCGGCCTGGCTTGCCGAGGATATCGGCGCCGGCCACGCGCAGCTTACCGAGCTGGCGGCCATGAACCTCGACAATTTCCGCCCCAGGGACCTTGGCGAATTGTCGGTCTGGTGGCGTCGATGCGGAATGCCCGGATCGCTGCCGGCGCTATCGGCGCCCATACCGTCGCCCTGGTCCGCCGAGCTTGTCGGCGACCCGCAGGCCGCCGCGGCGGAGTGGACGCGTTTCTCGCTGCCCTACGAGGCAGCACTTGCCCTCATGCAGGTTCGTGGGGCGGATGCCGGAACGGCGCTCGCTCGCGCCGTGGCGATGCTGGACGAGATCGACGCGCCCGCGGCCGCAGCGCTGGCGCGCAAGCTCGCGCAGCGTCAGGGCCTGTCAGGCCTGCTGCCGAAGGTGCAGCGCGGACCCTATGCGGCGGCCCGTCGCCATCCGCTCGGCCTGACACAGCACGAGCAGAAGGTGCTCGCCCTGATCGCCCAGGGCATCAGCAACAAGGAAGTCGCGCGACATTTGTCGCGCTCGCCCCGCACGATCGAGCATCACGTCTCCTCGCTGCTCGGCAAGCTCAACGCCGCAAACCGCATGGAAATCCTCCTGCGGCTGCGCGGCGAGCCGTGGCTCCTGACCGGCACCCATCCGTTGGAACCGCACCAGACGGGACCATGATTCCAGCCGATTCTGTCGGGATGGAACAGGCTCTGGGTAGTTCCCGCCGCGAAATTTCCGCGAAAACTGGGAAATCGACCGCCTAAAAATGGGTGGCGGTACCGATTTGCATGCCCGCCGCTCCGCGTAGGCTTCTGCTCGCAGCGTGGATGGACCTCCCAACACCACGACGCCTTCACGATCCGGGGGCGAAGGCGGGCAACGGCGGCGGTGCGGGGAACCGCCGCCGGCGTCCGGCGGCTGGGGCGCGACGGGAATTCCTCGCCGCTCTGTGATCGACGCAACGAACGGGAGGCTGCAATGTCAAATTCGCTTCTGCCGTCGACGGCCATGCTGCAATTCCTGGCGGCATATACGGTGATCATGATCACACCAGGCCCGATCGGGCTCGCGACCGGCAGCCTTGCCTCCCTGCACGGCTTTGGCAGGACGATTCCGCTCGTGGCCGGGATCGGCGCCGGAACCGCCGTGCTGGCGGTCCTGGTGGCGTTTGGCGCCGTTCATCTTTCCGGGTCGCTGTCGGTGCCGGCGGTCAAGATCGCCGGTGCGGCGGTCCTTGGCTGGATGGCCCTGCGCATCGCCAGAACGGCGCCGCCGGCCGCCGGCGACGAGCCTCAGAGACGGCAGGCCGGATTGTTTGCCGGCGGGTTTCTCATCAGCATTCTCTCGCCTGAAACCGCCACTTTCTTTGCCGTCGCCTTCATGGGGCTGATGCTGCCGATCCGGAATTCGAACGAGATGCTGATGGTCGCGGCCATCGTCGCCATCATCGACATAGGCTGGTACGGATTTCTGGCCGTCGCCCTTTCGCGTCCGGTCGTGCGCGCTGCCGCGATGCGGCATCATCGGGTCATCTGCCGGGCGGCGGGGGTCGTGCTGGCAATGCTCGCGCTCGTCTCGGCGGCGTCGGCCTTTCCACTCGGCTGAGCGCTGGTTGAAGGAGGCGCGCGGGATAGGTCGTTTGGTGCCGCTTGCGTGACTCGAACACGCGACCCCATCATTACGAATGATGTGCTCTACCAACTGAGCTAAAGCGGCCCGGGAAGCCGAGCTTCCAGGATGGGCTGGGTGATAGACGCAACCAGCGTTTAATTCAAGATGGTAGCGTTGAATTCAAGATGGCAGCCGCGAATTCAAGGACGAGGCTTGGCAAATCGTATCGGTCCCGGGCCGGGCGCAAGGGCAGCAGCCGCGCCGATCCGCCATAGGCCGTGCGACGCCGTTTCGCACGGCCGCCCCGACCGCCACGTTGCCGCCGTGACCGGAAAAGCAGCGAAAAATGTTGATTCCTTTACCGAAAACCGCCGAAATGAGCTTTGCACCCCTCGGCAAGGCAGAATGCGGCCGCTCGCTTGTTGATTGATTGGTCGCCTGCGGCTAACGATCATGACAATGTGAGTGAAATTGCAGAGGGAATTTGCTTGGACGCGATCGAAAAAGCGATCCGCAATGCCTTCGAGAAAGGCAATGCCGACGACCGGGCGTTTCGCGAGCGGGTCTATCGATCGGCTTTCGCGGCACTCGACCGTGCCCTGCAGGCCAATCCAAACGTCACCGTGGAGGTCGCCATCAAGCGCCGCAAGGCGGTCCAGGCCAAGATCACCGAAATCGAATCGGAATTCCTGCCGGCGGTTCCCGACGTCGCCGCGCCGACCGACAGTTTAGAGACAGCACCGGCGGTGGAGCCTCCAGCTGAAACCGAAGCCGAGCCCGTGCCGTCGCCCGATGTCGTCGTTGACGGTCCGGCGCAGCCGCCCGAATCCGATGCGCCTCGGTCGCGCGTCCTGCCGGTCGTCCCCGACATCATGCCCGATGCACCTGTTGCCGAAGTGCCGGTGATCGACATGGGGGCCTCGGCTCCGACCGAAGCCGACGTCGAAACCGACGATGCGGAAGTGACGCCCGACCGCGACGACCGGCGGGCGAGGCGGCGGCGCCTGCCTTTGACCGCGATCTTCCTCGGTGTGACGCTGCTCGCAGCCGCCGGCATCGGCCTTTATTTCGCCAACCAGACCGGCGTCTTCAAATCGGCAACCGAACTCGACACGGCGCCGCCGGAAGTGCCGCCAACGGTCGACGGCGACGATTTCACGCCGGATGACACCGCTTCGCCGCCAAAGCAGGGCGAGGAGGACCAGGCGCGCGACTGGATCAACGTGTTTTCGCCGGGCGACCCAACGCAGGTCAATGCGCCGTCGGACGCCAAGGCCGACGTTGTCCAGGACGAAAGCGGTTCCTTCCTGCGCATCCGCTCGGGCGCATCCGGCTCGGCCATCAGCTTCGACGTCGGGCAAGGCGTGCTGGAGAGGATCGCCGGCAAGCATGCCACATTCGACATCATCGCACGCTCCGAGGAGGGGCAGGAGACGCAGATTTCCGTCGACTGCAATTTCGGCGAACTCGGCGACTGTGGCCGCAAGCGCTATGCGGTCGGTCGCGAGCGCAATGAATATCTGTTCGACGTGCGCCTTCCCGACAAGCGTCCGGGCGCTGCCGGCACCATCGCCATCAATTCCGACTTCGACAAGCAGGGCAAGTCGGTCGACATCTACGAGATCCGCGTTTCAGTCCTTCCTTAAGTTAACTGTCGAGCAGCGCCTGCAGCGTCTCGATGCGGTCGGCTTCGGCCGCCGGCTTGTCCCAGCGCAATCGTGAAATGCGGGGGAAGCGCATGGCGACGCCCGATTTGTGCCGCGTCGAGCGGTTGAGCCCTTCGAATGCCACCTCCAGTACGAGGCCTTGTCTGCGGTCGGCACGCACTGAGCGCACCGGGCCAAAGCGCTCGATCGTGTTGTCGCGGACATATTTGTCGATCTGCCTCAGTTCTTCGTCGGTGAAGCCGAAATAGGCTTTTCCCACCGGCACCAGCTCTTCCGATCCTTCCGGCCCGGACCAGACGCCGAATGTATAATCGGAATAGAAGCTCGAGCGCTTGCCGTGGCCGCGCTGGGCATACATCAGTACGGCGTCGACCGTGTGCGGATCGCGCTTCCATTTGAACCAGGGGCCCTTCGGCCGCCCGGCCACATAAGGCGAATCCCAGCGCTTCAGCATGACGCCTTCGATGACCGGATGCAGCGGCTTGCGGCGCAATTCCTCCAGCGCCTGCCAGTTGGTGAATTCGACCAGCGGCGACAGATCGAAGCGGCTCGGATCGAGTGTCCTCACAAAGGCCTCGAGCCGGCCGCGCCGTTCGCGGAAGGGAAGTCCGCGCACATCCTCGTCGCCGATCTGCAGCGCATCGTAGCAGCGCATGAAGGCCGGGTATTGCTGCTGGATCTTGGGTGACACGCTCTTGCGGTTCAGCCGCTGCTGCAGGTCCGAGAACGTGCCCGTCGCCTGCCTGGGGTCTCCGACCAAAAGCTCGCCGTCGAGGGCGCCGGAAAAATCCATCGCCTCAGCAAGATCGGGAAAGGCGCCGGAGACATCGTCACCGGTGCGCGAATAGAGCCGGCGAATGCCGCCTTCGCAAACCGCCTGGACGCGGATGCCGTCCCATTTCCATTCGGCCGCGTAGTCGGCCGGGTCGAGCTTTTCGAGGTCGCCGTCACCGACGGCATTCGACAGCATCACCGGCCTGAACAGCGCCAGCGCCGTCTTCCTGGGTTTTTCCGCTTTACCCTCCAGCCAGGCGAACAGCGCGATATAGGGCGGCGTCAGGCCGTGCCAGAGTTCCTCGATTTCGGCGATTTCGACCCTGCCGAAATCAGCGAGCGCCTGCTTGGCCAGCCGCGCCGAGACGCCGATGCGCAGGCCGCCGGTGACCAGCTTTATGATGGCAAAGCGCGCCGAAGTGCTGGCGCTGTCGAGCAGCCGGGCCAGCACCTGAGGCCCGTCCGAACGGCTCGCCGCCTGCAGCTTCGCCACCACCTCGGCCAGCGTCGGCTCGTGGTTCGCAATGTCGACCGGCGCTTGCGGCCAGACCAGCGACACGGTCTCGGCCAGGTCGCCGACATAGTCGTAGGAATAGCCGAACAGCACCGGATCCATGCGCTCGACGACCAGCGTGCGCAGCATCGCCGGCTTGACCGCGGCGATGGACAGATCGCCGGTGATGGCCGCCAGCGCCAGCCCGCGGTCAGGATCCTCGACGCTGCGGAAATAATCGGTCAAAAGCGTCAGCTTGCCGTTGCGCGACGGCGTCAGCACCAGCCGGTCGAGAAGCTCGGCGAAGCGGTTCATGGGAGGAGCGCCAAGGGGGGAAGCTTGCGATCCTTCGCGCGCCCCTCTGTCCTGCCGGACATCTCCCCCACGAGGGGGGAGATTGGATGTCGCCACTGGTTTCGCCAATCTCCAGCGTTGAGGGAACGAGCGCGGCGCCAAAGCTGCCGATCTCCCCCCTCGTGGGGGAGATGGCCGGCAGGCCAGAGGGGGGCGCGACAGAACGCCATACCGGCGATTTCCACCATCAATCGCCCTCGTCCTCATAGCCAACCAGATGCAGCGGCCTGGCGGCGATGCCTTCGAGTTCGCACCAGCGCACCAGCGCCTCCTCGCGGCCATGCGTCACCCAGATTTCCTCGGCGCCGGTCTCCTTGATCGTCGCTGTCAGCTCGTCCCAGTCGGAGTGATCGGAGATGATCAGCGGCAGCTCGACGCCGCCCTGTTTGGCGCGCTGGCGGATGCGCATCCAGCCTGAGGCGAAGCACGACATCGGATCGGGAAAACGCCGCGCCCAGCGATCGGCGAACGCGGATGGCGGGCCGACGACGATGGCGCCGGCAAAGTCGCTTTTCGCGCCGCTCTCGACGGTCGCCGGTTCCAGTGTGCCGAGATCGATGTCCTGGCTCTGGAAATACTCGCTGAGCTTGGCCAGCGCGCCATGGATGTAGATCGGCTTTTCGTAGCCGGCATCGCGCAGCAGGCGCATGACGCGCTGCGCCTTGCCAAGCGCATAGGCGCCGACCAGATGCGTGCGTTCGGGAAACTGCTCGGTCGATTTCAGCAACCGGGCGATCTCTTCGCTATCGGGCGGATGGCGGAACACCGGCAGGCCGAACGTCGCCTCGGTGATGAAGACGTCGCATTTGAGTGGCTCGAACGGCTCGCAGGTCGCGTCCTTCTGGCGCTTATAGTCGCCGGACGCGACGATGCATGTGCCCTGATGCGCGACCTTGATCTGCGCCGAGCCCAGCACATGGCCAGCCGGGTGAAAGCTGACGGTGACGCCGTCGAGCGTGATCGTCTCGCCGAGCACGGCGGCTTGCGTCGTTCCGGCAAAATCTTCGCCGTAGCGCAGCCCCATGATGTCGAGCGTCTGCTGCGTCGCCATCACCGAGCGGTGGCCGGAGCGGGCATGGTCGGAATGGCCATGTGTGATCAGCGCCCGGTTGACCGGCCGCACCGGGTCGATGAAGAAATCGCCGGGCGGGCAATACAGCCCTTCCGGCCGGGGATGAAGCAGGTCGCTGGCGCGCATGGCCCCAAGATAGGCGCTAATTCCGGCGCGGGAAGCCTGTTGTAAGTCACTGCTGACTCCAGCATAGAGCGCAGGCCGGCCGCAAAACACCGGCGGAACCTGATCGCCATGAAACCGCTCCAGACTTCGTCCGGCGATCCGACCGCCGACCGCCGCGCCGACTATGCCGAAATGCTCCATGCGTCCGGCGATCATGCGGCAGCGTCGGAATTGCTGCTCGGCGCGCTCGAACTGGCGCCGCAATGGCCGGCCGGCTGGTTCCGCCTCGGTGAGATGCAGGAGGCGGCGGGCGCGCCCGATCTCGCCGCGCAGGCCTGGACGACGGCACTGCGGCTGGACCCGGCGGACAGGCTCGGCGCGGTGCTCAAGCTGCAATTGATCGGTAGGGCAGCGGCCGCCCCGGCGCCGCCCAGCGCCTTTGTCGAGACGCTGTACGACCACTATGCCGGGAGCTTCGAGGGTGAGCTGGTCGACAGGCTCGGCTATCGTCTCCCCGAATGCCTCGACCGCGCCATCCGGGCAGCGCGGCCGGGCCGGTTTTCGCTGGCGCTCGATCTCGGCTGCGGCACCGGCCTCATGGGCCAGAGACTGCGGCCGATCGCCGATCGGCTGGAGGGTTACGACATCTCGGCCGGCATGCTCAGGCAAGCGCGCGCCAAAGGCGTCTACGATCTGCTCGTCAAGACGGACCTGCAGGATTTTTGCTATTCTGGCCCGAAAGCCGATCTGGTGATGGTGGCCGATGTGTTCATCTATCTCGGCGCACTCGACAGGGTGGTGAACAAGATTGCCGGAATGCTTGCCGGCGGCGGTCTGTTTGCGTTCTCCGTCGAGACGCTCTCCGGCGGCGACCTATCTGGCAGCGGCGATTTCGCCTTGCAGCCGTCGCGCCGCTATGCGCATTCGCAAAGCTATGTAGAGCGGGTTCTGGACGCCAACGGCTTTTCGGTCCTGTCGCTGCAGGCAACGATTATCCGGCAGGATCGCCGCGAACCGGTCGAAGGGTTGGCCGTGGTGGCAAGCTTGCTTTCCGGCAGCGTAAAATCTGGCTAAGATTTCTGCCGCTGTGCATGAGAGGCGGCAGCTGCGAAAGACAAGGAGCACGTTCATGCGCTGGAACATGATGGTCTTGGCATCTTGCCTGGCGATGGCCGGCTGCGTCGGCAATTCGATGTCCGAACGGCAGGACGAAAACGTCCAGTCCTCGCTGCTATATGACAAGGTGCCTTGCGACCAATTGCTGGCGCAACGAAACGGCCTGGCGCAGCAATATCATTTGCCGGTGGACGCCAAGCCGTCCTTCTCCAACCCGGCGACGGGCTTCGGCCCGTTCACGCCGGACATGCGCTCAAAAGCCAAACGTGACGCCGACCAGGCAAGCGGCAAGATCGACGCCATGAACCGGTCGATCAGCCGCCGCGAATGCGGCAAGCCGGCCAGGCAGAACAAGCTCGGCCTGACCTGACCGGATCCTAATCCGCCACCTTCCATTGCTCGCGTGAGGCGCTGGCGGGATAGACGCCGAGGATGCGCATTTCGCGCGAGAAAAACCGCAACTCGTCGAGTGCCAGCTTCACCAGCGGATCGTCGGGATGGCCCTCTATGTCGGCGTAGAACAGCGTCGCCGTAAACGCGCCGAGCTGGTAGCTTTCCAGCTTGGTCATGTTGATGCCGTTGGTGGCGAAGCCGCCCATCGCCTTGTAGAGCGCCGCCGGCACGTTGCGGACGCGGAAGATGAAGGTCGTCATCATCTTGGCGTCGGCCGAGGGGCGTTCGGCCCATTGCTTGTTCTTTGTCAGCACGACGAAGCGGGTGACGTTGCTGTCGGTGTCCTCGACATTCTCTTCGATGATGTCGAGCCCGTAGAGGGTCGAGGCCAGCGCCGGCGCCAGCGCGGCCATGGTGCGGTCCTTCATCGCGGCGACCATCTTGGCGGCGCCCGCCGTGTCGCCGGCAACCGTCGCCTTCCAGCCGTTCTTGCGGATGTATTTGCGGCATTGGCCGAGCGCGTGGATGTGGCTGTGCACGGTCCTGATCTCGTCGCGCCTGACGCCGGGCAGCACCATCAGCTGGAAGTGGATCGGCAGGAAATATTCGCCGATGATGTGCAGCTTCGATTCCGGCAAGAGGTGATGGATGTCGGCGACGCGGCCAGCAATGGTGTTCTCGATCGGGATCATCGCCAGATCGGCCTTGCCGGTCTCGACCGCGTTGAAGGCGTCCTCGAAGGTCGGGCACGGCAACGGCTCCATCGACGGGAACATGTTGCGGCAGGCGGTGTCGGAATTGGCGCCCGGCTCGCCCTGGAAGGATATTTTGTTGGTCTTTTCAGGCATGCGCAGAGTCTCGGGAATTGGGGGAAGAATTTCTTAGTTGGAAAGGAGTGCCCTAGCGCGTTCGAGATCGTCCGGCGTATCGACGCCAAGCGGCACCGACTGCACGATCTCCGCATCAATGCGCATGCCGGCCTCGAGCGCCCGCAACTGCTCCAGCCGCTCGCGGCGCTCCAGCGGCGACGGCCTCAACGCAACGAAGCGTTCGAGTGCGGCGCGGCGATAGGCATAGAGGCCGATATGATGGTAGAGCGGGCCTTCGCCCCAGGGGGCGGTGGCGCGGGTGAAATAGAGCGCCCTGAGCCGCGTCGCCGAGAGTGGCGAGCCGACCAGCTTGACGACGTTCGGATTGGTCTTTTCCTCGTCGCGGACGATCTCGACGCAGAGCGTGGCGATATCGACCGCGGCGTTTTCGAAAGGCTTCAGCGCGGCGCCGATAACAAGGGGGTCGATGGTTGGCAGATCTCCCTGCACATTGACGATGGTCTCGACGCTGTTGCCAGGGTCGAGAATGGTCAGCGCTTCGAAGATGCGGTCGGAGCCGGTTTCGTGGTCCGCCCGCGTCATCACCGCCTCGAAACCATGCGCGCGCACCGCCTCCGCGACGCCTTGCGTATCGGTGGCGACGACGACCCGGCCGAGCCCGGCCTCGGCAGCACGGCGGGCGACGTGGACGATCATCGGAGTGCCGGCGATGTTGGCCAGCGGCTTGCCCGGCAGGCGGGTCGAGGCCATGCGGGCCGGGATCAGGATGAGGGTGGACATGAGGCGGGCAGGGGCTCGAAAAAGAGGAGGACAAAAGTGGCAAAAGGTCTCACTGGCAGCGCCCTTATAGGTGTTGCAACGCCGGAGCAAAAGACCTAGTTTCCGCGCGATTTGACCGCCTCGCAGGGTGGTTCACGATACCGACGGACGGAGTGGACGGATCGGTCCGCCGGAAAAGGGAGCCTGGGGCGTATGGATTCCAACGAAGTCAACAAGCTGCTCGCCGCTTTCCTCGGCACGGTGTTCATTGTCTTTTCCGTTGGCATCGTGTCCGACGCGCTGTTTGCCTCGCCGGCGCCGGAAAAGCCCGGCTTTGCCATCGAGGCGACCGAGCCCGCCGAAGGCGGCCCGGCCGCTCCCGCCGCGGAGGCCAAGCCGATTGCCGAACTGCTGGCCACCGCCAACGCCGAAGCGGGCGCCGCCATCTTCAAGAAATGCCAGGCTTGCCACTCCGGTGAAAAGGGCGGCCCCAACAAGGTCGGCCCCGATCTCTGGGACATTATCGACCGTCCGGTCGCCGAGCATGAGGGCTTTGCCTATTCGGCCGGCATGAAGGAGTTTTCCAAGGGCGGCGCCGAGAAGTGGACCTACGACAACCTCAATCACTTCATCACCTCGCCGAAGAAGTTCGTGAAGGGCACCGCGATGGGTTTCGCCGGCCTGCCGAAAGATGAGGACCGCGCCAACGTCATCGCCTATCTGCGTACGCTGTCGGACAATCCGAAGCCGCTGCCGGCGCCCGGCGCCTCGGCCGAAAACGCGCCCGCCAAGCCGGCCGAAGGTGCAGCCCCTGCCAAGCCGGCAGAAGGCGCGGCGCCAGCCGCTCCGGCCGCACCCTCAAAATAACAAAACTGTAATGACATAATCCTTGAAAAAGCCGGGTTCAGCCCGGCTTTTTCGTTAGGAAAAATGCATATGCGACGACAAAGCCGCTCGGTTGCGGTTTTCAGTGGCGCCAAATGATCTAGATTGGGCCCAGACGCTTATGGTGACGGCGCTATATCGCGAAGAGGAGAACGCATGACGGTTGGCCGAGCGCGGACGCTTCTGAAATCGGTGCTGATGCTGGCTGCCTTTGCCGGCGGCCTGCAGGCGGCCTTAGCGGACGAATGGCGCACGACCTCGTCGCTGATCGGCGAATCCAAATATGGCGATAATTTCCAGCACTACGATTACGTCAATCCGGATGCACCCAAGGGCGGCACGCTGAATTCCGTGGTGCTTGGTACGTTCGACAGCTTCAATCCCTACATCGTGCAGGGGTCGCCGGCTGCCGGCTTCGCGCAGTTCGGCGGCGGCCTGCTCTACGACACGCTGATGGAGCAGGCGACCGACGAGGGCAGCACCAGCCATCCGCTGATCGCCGACGCCTACAAATATCCGGCCGACTATTCCTCAGCGACCTACCGGCTCGACCCGCGGGCGAAATGGCATGACGGCCAGCCGATCACCACCGACGACGTGATCTGGTCGTTCCAGGTGCTGAAGGCCAACAGCCCGCAATATAGCCGCTATTTCGAAAACGTCACCGACGCGGTCGCCATCTCCGACCGCGAGGTCGAGTTCCATTTCAACCAGAAGGGCAACCGCGAACTGCCCAAGATTCTCGGCGATCTCGTCGTATTGCCCAAGCACTGGTGGGAAGGTACCGACGCCAATGGCAAGAAGCGCGACGTCACCAAATCGACGTTGGAGCCGCCACTCGGCTCGGCCGCCTACAAGATCGCCAGCTTCAAGCCGGGCTCGGAAATCGTCTGGCAGCGCGTGCCCGACTACTGGGCGGCCAAGCTGCCGGTGAAGATCGGCCGCGAGAATTCCGACAGCCAGCGTTTCACCTATTTTCTCGACGACAATGCCGCCTGGCAGGCCTTCACCAAGGGCGGCTTGGACGACATCAAGCCGGAGAACAGTTCGAGGCGCTGGAACACGGCCTATAATTTCCCGGCAGTCCAGGCCGGCGACGTCATCAAGAAGGAATTCAAGACCGCGTCGCCCGAACCGATGCAGGCCTTCATGCTCAACACCAGGCGCCCGCTGTTCCAAGATCGCCTGGTGCGCGCCGCCTTGATGTACCCGTTCGACTTCGAGACGATGAACCGGACCCTGTTCTTCGGTTCCAATACCCGCACCAGCAGCTATTTCCAGGGCACGGAACTGGCGTCGAGCGGCCTGCCGCAAGGCAAGGAACTCGAAATCCTGGAGCAGTACCGTGACAAGCTGCCGCCCGAACTCTTCACCCAGGAATTCAAGCTGCCGGTCTACGACAGCCCGCAGGCGGAGCGCAAATACCTGAAGACCGCGGTCGATCTGTTCGCCAAGGCAGGCTGGGTGATCAAGGGCGGCAAGATGGTCAACGCCAAGACCGGCGAACCGTTCAAATTCGAAATCCTCGGCTGGAACGACACCGACCAGGTCATCGCCAGCCCGTACATCGCCAATCTGCGCAAAATCGGCGTCGACGCGACGCTGCGCCTGATCGATCAGACCCAGTATATCAACCGCGTCACCCATTTCGACTTTGACGTGGTCACTTCGATACTCGGCCAGTCGGACTCTCCCGGTAATGAACAGCGCGATTTCTGGAGCTCCAAGGCCGCCGATTCGCCGGGATCGCGCAATTACGCCGGCATCAAGAATCCGGTCGTCGATGCGCTGGTCGACCGGATCATCTATGCCACCGACCGCGACGATCTCGTTGCCGCCACCCATGCGCTCGACCGGGTGCTGTTGTGGAACTTCTACGTCGTGCCGCAATATTACCGCGCCGTGGTCTGGCTCGCCTATTGGAACAAGTTCGGTATGCCGGAAAAGCAGCCCGCCTATAGCGGCGTCGACCAGAATTCCTGGTGGATCGATCCGGTCAAGGAAAAGGCGCTGGCGGCCAAATACAAGAGTGGCAATTGATGACGGTGCTGCCCCGTCGCGACTTCCTCGCCCTGGGCGGTGCCGCCGCGGCCGCAGCGCTGCTGCCCGGGCGGGCTTTCGCCGCGATCCCAACCGGCGTGAAACTGCACGGCCTGTCGGCCTTCGGCGATCTCAAATACGGACCGGATTTCGCGCATTTCGACTATGTCAATCCGGACGCGCCCAAGGGCGGCCGGATGAATTTCGCCCCGCCGAACGCTACCCTCAATCAGAGCTTTCTTACTTTCAACACGTTGAACTCGCTGGTGCTGAAGGGGGATTCGCCGCCGCGCACCGAGCTCTGTTTCGATACGCTGATGGCGAGGGCAGTCGATGAGCCGGATGCGGTCTACGGTCTGCTTGCCGAATCCGTTACCTTGTCGCAGGACCGCAACGGCTACCGCTTCAGCATGCGGCCACAAGCGCGCTTCCACGATGGCTCGCCGCTGACCGCCGAAGACATTGCCTTCGCCTTGAATCTCTACAAGGACCGGGGGCATCCGAACCTTTCCCAAGCGCTGCGGCATATGACGGATGCGGTCGCAATCGATCCGCTTACGGTCAATCTCACCTTCAACGGCAAACAGTCCGCGCAGAATATCCTCGCGATCGCCGTTATGCCGATCGTGTCGAAGGCCTTCTACACCGCCAATGATTTCGACGCCTCGACGTTAACCCCACCGCTTAGCTCCGGACCATACAGGGTGGGACGGGTGGTGGCCGGGCAGACTGTCGAATATGAACGCGTCGCCGACTATTGGGGCCGCGATCTGGCCGTGAACCGCGGGCTTAATAATTTCGACCGCATCCGTATCGATTTTTATCTTGACCGCCAGGCAGCGTTTGAAGCGTTCAAGAAAGGGGACACGCATTTTCGCGAGGAAGGTACCGCGCGGGTATGGGCGACCGGTTACGACTTTCCTGCGCTGAAGGACGGCAGGGTCGTCAAACGGGAATTTCCCGGCGAGAAATCGCCATCCATGCAGGCTGTCGCGCTGAACCAGCGCCGGCCGCAATTCCGCGACATACGCGTGAGACGCGCAATCGCCTATTGCTTCGACTTCGAATGGACCAAACGGGTGCTGTTTTTCGGCTCCTACGATCGCTCGCAATCGAACTTCGAACGATCGGATTACAAGGCCGAGGGCCTGCCCTCGCCCCAGGAATTGAAACTGCTGGAGCCGTTTCGAGCCGAGTTGCCGCCGGAGACCTTCGGCGAACCGGTGATACAACCTGTCTCCGACGGTTCTGGCCATGACCGCAAGCTGCTGCGCGAGGCGTCGAGATTGCTTGCCGAAGCCAACTGGAAGCGAGCGGGCAAATTCGTCGTCAACGACAAAGGCGAGCGACTGCAGGTGGAAATGCTGGCCGAGGACGAGGGCCTCGTTCGCATCTTCGCCCCGTGGTCCGAGAATATGAAGGCGATCGGCATCGATGCTTCGATCCGGCAGGTCGATTCGACGCAATTCGAAGCGCGGCAAAGCAACTACGATTTCGATTTCAACCTTCTCCGATGGTCGATCGGGGCGACGCCCACCGCCGACGGCCTCGAGATACTCTACGATTCGCAGATGGCGAAGACGCCGGGGATGCGCAACTATCCGGGTACGGAAAGCAAAGCCATCGACGCGCTGATCGAGGCAGCCGGCAAGGCACAGAGCCGGATCGAGCTCGTCACCGCGCTCAAGGCGCTCGATCGGGCCTTGCGCGCACGGCTAGACTGGATTCCAACATATGACCTGGCGAATCACCGAGCGGCGTTCTGGGACATGTTCGGCATTCCCGCTCAAAAGCCGGATTACGACTTCCCGGTCGAGACGTTGTGGTGGTTCGACAAAGACAAGGCGGCAAAGATTGGCAAAGCCTGAGATTTTCGCACAAGCGAGGCAGAGAGCCTGATGGGCGCCTATATACTGCGCCGCATCCTGCTGATGATCCCGACGCTGTTCGGCATCATGGCGGTGTCCTTCGCCGTCATCCAGTTCGCGCCTGGCGGGCCGGTCGAGCAGGTCATTGCCAGGCTGACGAACCAGGGCGGCAGCGATCGCCTCGGCGGCGGCGGCGGCGATGCCGGCGGCGGCAATGTCGACGTCGCCGGCGACGTCGGCTCGAAATACCGCGGCGCGCAAGGGCTCGATCCGGAATTCATCAAGAAGCTGGAGAAGCAGTTCGGCTTCGACAAGCCGCCGCTCGAGCGCTTCGGCATGATGCTGTGGAACTATCTCCGCTTCGATTTCGGCGACAGCTATTTCCGTGACATATCGGTGCTCGACCTGATCCTGGAAAAGATGCCGGTGTCGATCTCGATCGGGCTGTGGATCACGCTTTTGTCCTACCTGATCTCGATCCCGCTCGGCATCCGCAAGGCGGTCAAGGACGGCTCCACCTTCGACGTCTGGACCAGCGGCGTCGTCATCGTCGGCTACGCCATTCCCGGCTTCCTGTTCGGCATCTTGCTGATGGTGCTGTTTGCCGGCGGCTCGTTCTGGGACTGGTTTCCGCTGCGCGGCATCACCTCCGACAATTGGGACCAGCTGTCGTGGCCGGCGCGGATCGTCGACTATTTCTGGCATATGACCTTGCCGCTGACCGCGCTGGTATTGTCGGCCTTCGCCACGACGACGCTTTTGACCAAGAATTCCTTCCTCGAGGAAATCCGCAAGCAATATGTCGTCACCGCCCGCGCCAAGGGCCTGTCGGAGCGGCAGGTGCTCTACGGCCACGTCTTCCGCAACGCCATGCTGATCGTCATCGCCGGTTTTCCCGGCGCCTTCATCTCGGCCTTCTTCACCGGCTCGCTGCTGATCGAGAACATCTTTTCGCTCGACGGCCTCGGTCTGCTCGGCTTCAACTCGGTGGTGCAGCGCGATTATCCGGTGGTCTTCGCCAATCTCTACATCTTCTCGCTGCTTGGCCTGTTCGTTGGGCTGCTGTCCGATCTGATCTATACCTGGGTCGATCCGCGCATCGACTTCGAGCGGAGAGACGTCTGATGGCGCAGGCCACAGCCGAAACGGCGCCGCCTCGGATCGCGCGGCCCTTTCTGTCGCCGCTCAACCAGCGGCGCCTGCAGAACTTCAAGTCCAACCGGCGCGGCTACTGGTCGTTGTGGATATTCCTGTTCCTGTTCGTGCTGTCGCTGGTTTCCGAACTGATCGCCAACGACAGGCCAATCATCGCCTCCTACAAGGGCGAGATCCTGTTTCCGGTCCTGGTCGCCTATCCCGAGGAGAAATTCGGCGGCTTCTATGCGGTCACCGACTACCGCGACCCGGTCATCCAGGACGAGATCGACGCCAATGGCTGGATGATCTGGCCACCGGTGCGCTACTCCTACCAGACCGTCAACAATGCCATTCCCGAAGCAGCACCGACCAAGCCATCCTGGCTCTACGACAAGAAGACGCGCTGCAACCAGTATCCGAAAGGCGAAGCGGACCCCAACTGCAACGTCGGCAACTGGAACTGGCTGGGCACCGACGACCAGGCCCGCGACGTGCTGGCGCGCGTCATCTACGGATTCAGGGTCTCGGTGCTGTTTGGCCTGGTCCTGACTGCCGGCTCGGCGCTGATCGGCGTGGCGGCCGGCGCCTTGCAGGGCTATTTCGGCGGCTGGACCGACCTTCTGTTCCAGCGCTTCATCGAGATCTGGTCGGCCATCCCGGTGCTGTATCTGCTCTTGATCGTCGCCGCCATCCTGCCGCCCGGCTTCTTCATCCTGCTCGGATTGATGCTGCTGTTTTCCTGGGTGGCACTGGTCGGCGTGGTAAGGGCCGAGTTCCTGCGCGCCCGCAATTTCGAATATGTCAACGCGGCGCGCGCGCTTGGCGTGTCCAACATCACCATCATGTTTCGGCATCTGCTGCCCAATGCCATGGTGGCGACGCTGACCTTCTTGCCCTTCCTGCTTAGCGGCTCGATTTCGACGCTGACCTCGCTCGACTATCTCGGCTTCGGCCTGCCGCCCGGCTCCGCCTCGCTCGGCGAGTTGTTGAAGCAGGCACAGCGCAATCTCAACGCGCCATGGCTCGGCATTTCCGGCTTCGTCGTCATCTCGCTGATGCTGTCGCTGCTGGTCTTCGTCGGCGAGGCCACCCGCGACGCTTTCGATCCGCGCAAGACGTTCAGATGAGAGCGATGCGGGCTGGCATTCGGCATGTTATATTCCGGCCGATATCGAGCGAACCCGGACCCATGACGGTGTTGGCGTCGGTTCAGTCCGTCAAGCCGCACGTCGGGGAAGGAAAGGGTTATGAATAGGGTCATCCTTGAACACTACCCGGCATCGAAGCTCCCGGATGAACTGCGAAGGGGCATAGCTCCGAGCGCCTCGGTCAAAGTGACAGTGGAAGAGGAGGCCAACAGGCCTCTTGGCCGCGAACAATTGCTTGAACTCATGCGGAATGCTCAGGCCAACGCGCCGGGAACAAGCCTCGACGAGGCTGTCGCGCGTGTTCGTGCCCTCCGCGATGAGTGGGAGGATTGATGGCTGCAGTCCGGCTTTATGTCGACACCAACATTTTCATCTATGCCTTTGAAAACAACGATGCGCTTGCAAAAAAACTGCTTCAGCTCATTTCACTGCACGACGGCAGAAAGCAGACCGCGGACACGAGATTGAAAGAGACCTATTCTATCGCACCAAATCGTCTCGTCCCCCCTCAAATGGCAGTCAAAATTTCGATCATGCGACAGGAAATTTCCGCCTTGGACAGGGTTGTCGCGGAAGTTGAGCCATGACCGCCCCTCTCCTTTCCATACAAGACCTCAGCGTCGCCTTCACGCAAGGCGGCAACCAGTCGATCGCCGTCGACCATATTTCCTTCGACCTCGCCAAGGGCGAGACGGTGGCGCTGGTCGGCGAATCCGGCTCCGGCAAGTCGGTCACCGCGCTGTCGGTGCTGAAGCTGCTGCCCTATCCGACCGCCAGCCACCCCTCGGGAAAGATCCTGTTCCTCGGCGCCGACCTGCTGGCCACGGACGAGAGAGACTTGCGCCGTGTGCGCGGCAACAAGATCACCATGATCTTCCAGGAGCCGATGACTTCGCTCAACCCGCTGCACACGATCGAGCAGCAGATCGTCGAGGTGCTGAAATTGCACCAGGGCCTGGGGGATCGCACCGCCAAGGCGCGCACGCTGGAACTTCTGCACGAGGTCGGCATCCGCGAACCGGAGAAACGGCTCGACGCCTATCCGCACCAGCTTTCCGGCGGCCAGCGCCAGCGCGTCATGATCGCCATGGCGCTGGCCAACGAGCCTGAACTGTTGATCGCCGACGAGCCGACGACGGCGCTCGACGTCACCGTCCAGGCGCAGATCCTCGAATTGCTCGCCGGCCTGAAAAGCCGCAAGAACATGTCGATGCTGTTCATCACCCACGATCTCGGCATCGTCAGGAAGATCGCCGACCGGGTCTGCGTGATGACCAAGGGCAAGATCGTCGAGACCGGCCCGACCAAGGAGATATTCGCCAATCCGCAGCACGCCTACACGCGGCATCTGCTTGCCGCCGAGCCGAAAGGCAAGCCGCCGGCGGCCAAC
The DNA here is from genome assembly GCF_040317575.1 of Mesorhizobium sp. M1423. Taxonomy (NCBI): domain Bacteria; kingdom Pseudomonadati; phylum Pseudomonadota; class Alphaproteobacteria; order Hyphomicrobiales; family Phyllobacteriaceae; genus Mesorhizobium; species Mesorhizobium sp. M1423. The sequence goes on along the minus strand of NZ_JAMYKU010000011.1, from coordinate 97,286 downwards.
CAGGCCGCCAAGCCGGTGATGGTCGGCAACGACGTCAAGGTCTGGTTTCCGATCAAGAAGGGTTTCTTCCGGCGCACCGTCGACAATGTGAAGGCGGTCGACGGCATCGACGTCACCGTGCGGGCCGGTCAGACGCTTGGCGTCGTCGGCGAATCCGGCTCAGGCAAGACGACGCTCGGCCTGGCGCTGGCCAGGATGATCTCGTCGACCGGGAATATCCAGTTCAACGGACGCGGCATCGATCAGCTATCCTTCAACGAAATGCGGCCGCTGCGGCGCGAACTGCAGATCGTCTTCCAGGATCCGTTCGGCTCGCTCAGCCCGCGCATGTCGGTCGCCGAGATCATCGAGGAAGGGTTGAAGATCCACGAGCCGAAACTGTCGCCCGATGCGCGCGACGAGCGTGTCGTCGACGTGCTGCAGGAAGTCGGCCTCGATCCGGCGACGCGCAACCGCTATCCGCACGAATTCTCCGGCGGCCAGCGCCAGCGCGTCGCCATCGCGCGCGCCATGGTGCTCAACCCGCGCTTCGTCATGCTGGACGAGCCGACCTCGGCGCTCGACATGAGCGTGCAGGCGCAGGTCGTCGACCTCTTGCGCAGCCTGCAGGCCAAGCACGACCTCGCCTATCTCTTCATCAGCCACGATCTGAGGGTCATCCGCGCGCTCGCCAATGAAGTCATCGTCATGCGCAATGGCAGGATCGTCGAAGCCGGACCTTCCGAACAGATTTTTGGCAACCCGCGGACCGACTATACAAAGGCGTTGATCTCGGCCGCCTTCAAGATCGAAACGGCGCCGGTCGGCATCGTTAGCGAGTAGATTTTCGCCAGAGATCATGCACAAAATCAAAACGCTGCCGCGCCCTTGCACGTCGGGACGCGAACGCTGTTGGTAAAAAGGAAAAACAATCCGCAATGGAAAAAGGCCGCATCCTGCTTGCCCTCACCGGTATTCATCCGCTGCGCTGGCGCGAACTGCTGTCGGCGGAGCGCGAAGTGGTGCTCGAGCCGAATGGCGCCGCCGATCCGTCGATCACCTATGCGGTGGTGTGGAAACAGCGGCCGAACCTGTTGTCGTCGCTGCCCAATCTGCGCGCCATCTTCTCGATCGGCGCCGGCGTCGACCACATCTTCGCCGATCCCACCTTGCCCGACGTTCCGGTCGTCAAGGTGGTGGCCGACAACCTGACCCAGTACATGACCGAATACGTCGTCTGGCGGGTGCTCGACCACCATCGCCAGGGCATGCTCTACCGCGCCCAGCAGCAGAAGAAGATCTGGCACGAACCGCAGCAGCGGCCGGCCAGCGACATCTCGGTCGGCATTATGGGGCTCGGCACGCTCGGCCGCGCGGCGGCGTCGGTGCTGTTGTCGCTCGGCTTTCCGGTCAATGGCTGGTCGCGCAGCGATCGGCCGATGCAAGGTGTCTCGACTTATGCGGGCGAGGCCGGCCTGATCCCGTTCCTCAACGCTACCGACATCCTGGTGGTGCTTCTGCCGCTGACGCCGCAGACGCACGGCATCGTCAACCACGGCGTGCTGAAGGAGCTACGCAAGCGCAACGGTCTCGGCGGCTCGGTGCTGATCAATGCCGGGCGCGGCAGGCTGCAGAAGGACGCCGACATTTTGCGCGCGCTGGACGACGGCACGCTGAAGGAAGCCAGCCTCGACGTGTTCGAGGTCGAGCCGCTGCCGAAGACCAGCCCACTATGGAACCATCCTAAAGTGTTCGTGACGCCGCATGCGGCGGCAACTTCCGATCCGGTCCACCTGGCGCCGATCATGCTGCGCCAGATGGACGCCTTCGAGCGCGGCGAAGCGCTGGAAAATGTGGTGGACCGCGACGCGGGGTATTGATTTTTTGGAGCGCCGCTTCCCCGTCTCAGCCCCAGCCGAGCGGCACGTAGTCGATCTCCATAAACGCCTCGACCTCGGGGATCCAGCGGTCGCGGACGAAGGCGACGTGGTCGGGATGATCGTTGTAGCCGGAGTAAGCCCGCTGATCGGCGAACTCCATCGAGAAGCCGAAGCGGTACTCGTTCTTGGGGCTGACCTGCCGCAACTGCTCGAAATGCGTGACGCCCTTTATCGCCGTGAGGATCCTCTTGGCATCGGCGAGGAACCTTTTTTCCTCAAGCGAGTGTGGCGGGTGTTTTAGCGTGAACACGACGGTGTGACGGATCATTTTTTGCTCCTGCGATGTCTTCGTGTCACGCGCTGTCGGCCCAGGCGCGGATCAGGTTATAGGCGATCGCCCCTTTCGGCGGCGTCACCAGGCCGCCCGGATGTTCCCTGGCCAGCATCGACAGCACCTCGTCGCGCAAGAACCAGCGGCAGTCTTCCAGCTCGTTGAGGTCGGGGTGGATGTCGTCGTTGAGCGGTTCGCCGAAGCAGCCGATCATCAGCGAATAGGGAAACGGCCAGGGCTGGCTGGCGTGGTAGACGACGCGGCCGAGCCGGATGCCGGCTTCCTCCAGCGTTTCGCGGCGCACCGCCGCCTCGATCGTCTCGCCCGGCTCGATGAAACCGGCGAGCGCCGAATACATGCCGGGCCCGAAATGCCGGCCGCGGCCGAGCAGGCATTTTTCGCGCGTCGCCGTCAGCATGATCGCCACCGGGTCGGTGCGCGGAAAGTGCTCCGTACCGCAGGCCGGGCAATGCCGCTTGTAGCCGCCGGCCCGCATCTCGGCTTCGGTGCCGCATTTGCTGCAGAAGCGATGGCTGGCATGCCAGGCGAGCAGCGCCGCCCCTTGCGCCAGCGCGCCGGCCGCCGCTTCGTCGATCAGCCCCTGCATATAGACCGAGCGATAGTCGATCGCCTTGATCGTCTCGGGAAGCTGCTCGGGCTCGACCGCGGCCGGCACCGCCAGCACCGGGCCACTTTCGGAAAAACCGAGCAGGACGCCGTTTTCGAGCGATGCCTCGAGCGGCCGGCTTTCGGCCACGCCGAACCAGGGATCGAATGCGTCTTGCGCAAGCTTCAGATAGAGCCGGCCGCCATGCATCAGCAAAAGCCGAGTCGTCGGATCGGCGAGCGCCTTTTCGACGGAATCGTCGGCGCGGTTTTCGGATTGCCGGTCGATGATGTTGCCGGCGAAGCCGACGAACTGGCTCGGCTCGCGCAAGGGCGCATCAAACAGGCTAAAGCTCATGCGGACTCGGGAGGTTCAAGATGGACACGGGAGAGGCTTATAGCGCTGCCTTGATCTTTTCCGCAAACTTGCGAAGGTCGGAGCGCTGGTAGGGCTCGCGCAGGCCGTGCCCCCACACCGGGCCGGGCCAGCCGGGATCGCCTTCCGAGCGCGCGATAACATGCACGTGCAACTGCCGCACGATGTTGCCGAGCGCGCCGGTGTTGATCTTGGTGCAGCCGGTCACCCGCTTCAGCGCCAGCGCCACCATGTTGGTCTCGAAGGTCAGCATCGCCTGGTCGAGCGGCGTCATGTCGTGGATTTCCTCGATGCCCGGCCGCTGCGGCACCAGCAGCAGCCACGGCCAGCGGCGGTCGTTCATGACGCGCAATTCGCACAGGCCGAGCCACATCAGCTGTTCGCTGTCGGCTTCCAGCTGAGCATCAAGCGTGAATCCGGCCTTGAGGCCCGGCAGCATCGGCGTTTCCCTCGCATTTTGACGTTTTTTGAACTTTATCGACGCTAGAGCGGCTACCGGGGGGCCGCAAGGGGCAGCAAGCAACATTGGCCGTCGTGGCGCTGATTGTGCGCGAAGAACCGAGGACCAAGGCATTGCATCAGGTTGGCGCTGCCCCGCCGAGGTCGACAATTTTGACCGCAGCCACATTTTGTTCTTGCTTTGTGCCGGCAGCTATGCTACTAATCTCGCTATGGTGACTATTCGCGCCAACGACCCGCCCGCCGAGGCGGGTTTTTGCTTTCAGCTTTCGCCGTCGCTCACGTCCTATCATCCGCACTTGCATTTCATCGCCGGATTGCCGATATGGAGGCTGGGAGGTTGGTGGTGGACGGTCCACTCGCCAACCGGGTCAGGTCCGGAAGGAAGCAGCCCTAACGAGCCCGGAACGGGTCATTGTTCCAGCCTCCCGCCTCTTCGCCTTTTGCCCCGACATTGACGGCGCCAAGCCGTGCGGGCGAAACTATGCGCAGGAATCGGCCGCCTCCAGTGGCAGCCCTTGGAGCTTAACGGGCGAATGAGCGAAGCCGGAAACGACGCCGGGAAATCGGACAAGCCTGCCGCCTATCGCGTGCTGGCGCGCAAATACCGACCGTCGAATTTCTCCGAGCTAATCGGCCAGGAGCCGATGGTCCGCACCTTGACCAATGCCTTTGCCACCGGCCGCATCGCCCAGGCGTGGATGCTGACCGGCGTGCGCGGCGTCGGCAAGACGACGACCGCGCGCATACTCGCGCGGGCCCTGAACTACAAAACATCGACCGTCGACCAGCCGTCCGTCGACCTTGCCGTGCTCGGCGAGCATTGCCAGGCGATCATGGAAGGCCGCCATGTCGACGTCATCGAGATGGACGCCGCCTCGCATACCGGCATCGACGACATCAGGGACATCATCGAACGCGTGCGCTACGCCCCGGTATCGGCGCGCTACAAGGTCTACATCATCGACGAAGTGCACATGCTTTCCAACCAGGCCTTCAACGGCCTGCTGAAGACGCTGGAAGAGCCGCCGCCGCACGTCAAGTTCATCTTCGCCACCACCGAAATCCGCAAGGTGCCGATCACCGTCCTGTCGCGCTGCCAGCGTTTCGACCTCAGGCGCATCGATGCGGCAATGATCAAGGCCGACCTTGCCAGGATAGCGGGTCTGGAGGGCATCGAAGTCGAAGACGATGCACTGGCGATGATCGCCCGCGCGGCCGAAGGCTCGATGCGTGACGCGCAGTCCATCCTCGACCAGGCGATCGCCCATGGCGGCGGCGCGGTCAGCGCCGAAGCGGTCCGCGCCATGCTGGGCCTGGCCGACCGTGCCCGCATCGTCGACCTGTTCGAACATGTCATGAAGGGCGACGTCGCCGCCGCGCTTGCCGAATTCCGTGCCCAGTACGATACCGGCGCCGATCCTGCCGCGGTGCTGACCGACCTTGCCGAGTTCAACCATCTGGTCACCCGTCTGCGCTTCGTGCCGGCTGCTGTCGACGACGCCTCGCTGTCGGAGGACGAGCGCCGGCGCGGCGCTGATTTCGCCAGGACGCTGTCGGTCAAGGTGCTGTCGCGGACATGGCAGATGCTTTTGAAAGGCATTCCCGAGGTGCAGACTTCCAACCGTCCAGTCAGCGCCGCCGAGATGGTGCTGATCCGGTTGGCGCATGCCGCCGACCTGCCGACGCTGGACGAGGCGCTGAGATCGCTGGAGAGCGGCGTTTCGCTGCCCGGCTCCGCGCCGCGCGCGAATGGCGCGCCGGCAAGCCCCGGCCCCGCAAGCCCCGGCCCCGCAAGCCATGGGCCTGCAAGCGGTGGTGCCGGTGCCGTGGCGCAGACGCGGATGCCGACGGCCAATGGCGGCGCGCAGTCGATGCGCCTGGTCGAGCCCGAGCCGGTGCCGACCAATTTCGTTGCTCCGCCGGAGCCGGTGGTCGAGGCGCCGCCGGTGGCGGTGAAATCGCTGGCCGACATTATTGCCCTTGCCGACGCCCAGCGCGACATGGCCTTCAAGGTGCTGGTCAAGCGTTGCGTGCGCCTGGTGCGCATCGAGCCCGGCCGTATCGACGTCAGCCTGACCGACGATGCGCCGAAGATGCTGCTCAACGATTTGACCGCCAAATTGCGCGCCTGGACCGGCCGCAACTGGCTGGTGTCGCTGTCGAAGGAAGAGGGCGGCCAGACCTTGGCCGAGATGGAATCGACAAAGCGCGAAAATGCCTTCCTCGATGCCAAGAGCGATCCGACGGTCGCCGCCATCCTGGCGCGCTTTCCCGGCGCCAAGATCATCGACGTGCGCATTCCCGACGCGCCGGAGGCCGATGCGGCCGAGGGCGAAGTGCCGGTCGAGCCGCCGGCAGACGACGACGAAACCTGAAACAACCGGCACCAACTGCAAAGGACCGTGCGATGAAAGATCTTCTCGGCCTGATGGGCAAGGCAAAGGAAATGCAGGCCAAGTTCCAGGCCATGCAGGATGAGATCGCCACGCTGGAAGCCACCGGACAGGCCGGCGGCGGCCTGGTCAGCGTGACGCTGACCGGCAAATTCGAGATGAAGTCGCTGAAGATCGACCCGTCGCTGTTCAAGGAGGACGAGGTCGAGATTCTCGAGGATCTGCTTCTCGCTGCCCACAACGACGCCAGGACCAAGGTCGAGCAAACCATGCAGGAAAAGACCAAGGCGCTGACCGCGGGACTGCCGATCCCGCCGGGAATGAAACTGCCCTTCTAAGGCTAGTCAATCGGTGCGCCGTTACAATGGCCGAAGAGTGCAGCAGCCAGTGCTTGCTCTTCCGCCAGCTGTGTCTATTAGGCAACTCCCCACACTTAATAACGCTTTAGCCATCTTTTTGCCTGAAAGTGTCTCATTCTTGCCGCAACCAGGGGCGGGCTGGCAGCAGAATGAGGGGACGCCTGTTGATCTCTACCCGATGGAAGACGCCGTTGCGGCTCGGCGTCGTTATCTCGCCGCTGTTTTTGGCCGCTTGCAGTCAGACCGCCTCGCACGGCATGTCCAGCCTGACCGATGCCATTACGCCGGGTTTCCTGAGCTCGCGCTCCTACAATTCCACGCCGAAGGAAAAGGAGTGCCTGGAGCGGGCAATGTTCTTCGAGTCCAACCGGTCGAGCCGTGACGGCATGATTGCGGTCGGCACGGTGGTGATGAACCGGCTGCGGTCCGGCAAGCATGGCAACACCATCTGCCAGGTCGTTGGCGAGCGCGGCCAATTCGCGCCGGGCGTCATGACGCGGCCGATGAATTCGAAGGCGATGCCCGATGTCGAGGAAGCCGCCGCGGCGGTGCTCAAGGGCGAGCGCAAAGCCAAGCTGAAGAACACGATGTTCTTCCACACCGCCGGCCTGCGCTTCCCCTACAAGAACATGCACTACACCATGGTTGCCGGCGGCAACGCCTTTTACGAAAAACGCGGTCGCAACTGGCAGCCGCTGCCGGACGAGCCGGTGGTCGCCGTGGCCCAGGCCAAGTCGCAAGCGCCTGCCGCTCAGGCCATACTTGTCGCCTCGGCCGAGCCGGCGCGCGACGCCAAGCCGACGTTCGCCAAGGCGACCTATGTGACCGCCGCCGCATCGCAGCCGGCAAAGCAGACAAGGGCGACTGCCGGGATGGCGACCCCGGAGGGGGCGGCCCAAGAGAAGTCGACCCAAGAGAAGCCGGTGCTGGTGGCACTGCAAGAACCAATGCAGGAGCCCGATGCGGCCCGTTTCGGTGGGACCGCGAGCGCACGGCCTGTCACCTCCTTCGAGGCAGCGCCGGCAGAGCCGACAATGTCGTTCGAGGCGACGCCCGAGAACACCGACGCCATCGGCGCGATGATCGCCGGCCAGACCCGGCCGCTGGAAGAAAACTGAGACGGTCAACGTCGCCGCCGCTCATCTGGCTGCCGCCATCTTCTCCCGCATAGTGACGGGGAGAAGGACGCTGTTGCCAAGGATTTCGCCAATTTCCGGCGTCGCAAAAAAGGGTGCCGAGGGTCACGGTCGGCCCTTTCTCCCCGTCACTATACGGGGAGAAATGCCCGGCAGGGCAATGAGGGGCGGCACAAACCTAAAGCGATTGCCTCTTTGCGCATCGAACATCCCGCGCCTCAGCAGTGTTCCAAAACCCGTTGAAAAATCCTAGAGCCTGATCCATTCCGATAGATCGGAATGGGGCTCTATCGTCTTGTTTGACCATGATCTTTTCCGAAAACCGGTTTCCACTTTTCGGGATCATGGTCTAAACCGGTGCGATGTCGAAGCGAATCGCCGGTCCCGAGATCGAACGCCTGATCCAGTTGCTGGCCAAGGTGCCGGGGCTTGGCCCGCGTTCGGCACGCCGCGCCGCGCTCCACCTCATCAAGAAGAAGGAACAGCTGCTGGCGCCGCTCGCCGCCGCCATGGGCGAGGCGGTCGACAAGGTGCGCATCTGCTCGACCTGCGGCAACGTCGACACCTCAGACCCATGCATGATCTGCACCGACGCGCGTCGCGACCCCACCACGCTCATCGTCGTCGAGGACGTGGCCGACCTATGGGCGCTGGAGCGGGCGACTGCCATGAACGTGCGCTACCATGTGCTCGGCGGTACGCTGTCGCCGCTCGACGGCATAGGTCCTGATGAGCTCAACATCCGTTCGCTGGTCGATCGCGTCGCCGGCGGCGAAGTCAAGGAAGTGATCCTCGCCGTCAACGCCACGGTCGAGGGCCAGACCACCGCGCACTACCTCACCGACCAGCTTTCCGGCTTCGACATCAAGGTGACGCGGCTGGCGCATGGCGTTCCGGTCGGCGGCGAGCTCGATTATCTCGACGAAGGCACGCTGGCCGCCGCGTTGCGCTCGCGAACCGCGTTTTGAGGCGAGTTGCGGGGAGGGTGCGGATGATGGCTGCTGCGCATTTTTTAAGGCGGGCACTCTGTCACACCCCCCTCTGTCCTGCCGGACATCTCCCCCGCAAGGGGGGAGATCGGCAGCGTCAATCTCGCCGCCAATCTTTCAACGTCGAAAATTGGCGGAAGCAGAGGCGACAGCCAATCTCCCCCCTTGCGGGGGAGATGTCCGGCAGGACAGAGGGGGGTGGGACGGATCGCTGCTTTCACAAAATAGCCGTCGCGTTTCTTCTCGCCGCACTTGCCGCCTTCCTCCTCGCCACCCCCGTCTCCGCGGCAAAAATCGACGATCAGTTCCGCGCCTGGCTTGGCAACGACCTCTGGCCCGAAGCCAAGGCCAAAGGCATCTCCAGGAAAACCTTCGATGCCGCCTTCGACGGCGTCAAGCCGAACCTCAAGCTGCCCGACCTGGTGCTGCCGGGCGAGAAGGCGACGACGCCGCGGAAGCAGCATCAGGCCGAGTTCGGTTCGCCGGGCGCCTATTTCGCCGAAAAGATAGTTCGCGCGGTCACCGCCGGCGGCCGCACCCGCGAGGCGGCCAACGCTAGGACCCTTGCCGCTATCGAGAAGCGCTATGGCGTGCCCGGCGAAGTGCTGCTGGCGATCTGGGGCCGCGAGAGCGGCTTCGGCGCGGCAAAGCTGCCCTACGATGCCTTCGAGGTGCTGGGCACCAAGGCGTTCATGTCGACGAAGAAGGCGTTCTTCCGCACCGAGCTGCTGGCGGCGCTCGGGATCGTCGAGCGCGGGCTTGCCCCGGTCGGCGCGATAAAATCGTCCTGGGCCGGTGCGCTCGGCCAGCCGCAGTTCATGCCGACGTCGTTCCTGAAGCATGCCGTCGATTTCGACGGCGACCGCCGCACGGACATCTGGAATTCGACGCCCGACATACTGGCATCGATCGCCAATTATCTCGTGCATTATGGCTGGGTGAGGGGCCGCGGCTGGGGCTTCGAGGTGACGGTGCCGGACAGCGTCTCGTGCTCGCTCGAAGGTCCGGACCAGGGCAAGAAGATTTCGCAATGGGCTGATATGGGTATCAGGCGTGTGTCGGGTAAACCGTTCCCGGCGAGCGAACTGAAAGCCGAGGGCTTTCTTTTGATGCCGGCCGGCCGCAGCGGCCCGGCCTTCATCGTTACGCCCAATTTCTACGTGCTGAAGCAGTATAACACCAGCGATCTCTATGCCTTGTTTATCGGCCATGGCGCCGATCGCATCGCCCATGGCGACAGCAATTTCTCGGGCAATTGGGGCGCGGTCGGCGGGCTCTACCGCTCCGACATCGCCGCCCTGCAGCGGGCGCTGGAAGCCAAGGGCTATGATGTCGGCAGCGCCGACGGCCTGCCCGGCTTCAAGACGCGCCGCTCGATCGGCAAATGGCAGGCCAGCAACGGCCGTTCCGCTACCTGCTTTCCCGACGCCGACCTGGTTACCGCGCTGAAATAGCCGGGTTTTCGCACCGCCGGTCTGGCCCAATCGACCGTTCTGCAAATGCTCGTTGCCGCGCTCGAAACCGCCGGATATGGTGAGCCGGAACTGCACAAAAAATTGCCGAGACAACGGTCCGGGGATCACCGTTCGACGCGGCAGGAAATGCCACAACCCTGAGCCGGGAACTCAGGTCAACAAAAACAGGGAACAGTTAAAATGATGATGGAAAAGTTTGCTCTACGCTCCCGCTTCTTGCTCGCGGGCGCGGCCATGTCCGCGCTGCTTCTGGCCGCTGCGCCTGCCTTCGCGGTCACGCCCGCCGACACGCTGGTCGAGGGTTTCGCCATCGACGACATCATCTCCATGGATCCGGGCGAGGCATTCGAATTGTCGACCGCCGAAATCACCGGCAACACCTATGATCTCCTGGTACGCCTCGACCTCAGCGACACCTCCAAGGTCAAAGGCGATCTCGCGGAAAGCTGGAGCGTCTCCGACGACGGCCTGACCTACACGTTCAAGCTCAAGCCCGGCCTCAAATTCGCCTCCGGCAATCCGATCACGGCAGCGGACGTCGCCTATTCGTTCGAGCGCGCCATCAAGCTCGACAAGAGCCCGGCCTTCATCATCGGCCAGTTCGGCATCGATGGCGGCAATGTCACCGAGAAGGCGAAGGCCGTTGATGATACGACGTTCCAGTTCACCGTCGACAAGGCCTATGCGCCGAGCTTCGTGCTGAACTGCCTGTCGGCGACGGTCGCCTCGGTGGTCGACGCCAAGCTGGTCAAGGAGCATGTCGCCGCGGTCACGCCGAGCGCCGACTACAAATGGGACAATGATTTCGGCAATGCCTGGCTGAAGACCGGCTATGCCGGCTCCGGCGCCTTCAAGCTGCGCGAATGGCGCGCCAACGAGGCCGTCGTGCTGGAACGCAACGACAATTACAACGGCGAGAAGGCCAAGCTTGCCCGTGTCATCTATCGCAACATGAAGGAAAGCTCGGGCCAGCGCCTGGCGCTGGAAGCCGGCGACATCGACGTCGCCCGCAATCTCGAGCCGAACGATCTCGACGCCATCGCCAAGAATGCCGACCTCACCACCACCAGCGCGCCGAAGGGCACGGTCTATTACATCAGCCTCAACCAGAAGAACGCGAACCTCGCCAAGCCCGAGGTTCGCCAGGCGTTCAAATATCTGGTCGACTACGATGCCTTGAGCACGACCATCCTCAAGGGCATCGGCGAGATCCATCAGACCTTCCTGCCCAAGGGCGTACTCGGCGAGCTGGACGAAAATCCGTTCAAGTTCGACGTCGCCAAGGCCAAGGAACTGCTCGCCAAGGCGGGTCTCGCCGACGGCTTCAGCGTCACCATGGACGTGCGCACCGGCCAGCCGACGACGGGCATGGCGGAATCGATCCAGCAGACGTTGGGACAGGCCGGCATCAAGCTGGAGATCATCCCCGGCGACGGCAAGCAGACGCTGACCAAATACCGCGCCCGCAACCACGACATCTATATCGGCCAGTGGGGCCAGGACTATTTCGACCCGAATTCCAATGCGCAGACCTTTGCCAGCAACCCGGACAATTCGGATGAAGGCAAGACCAAGACGCTGGCCTGGCGCAACGCCTGGGACATTCCGGACCTGACCAAGCAAACGGAGGCCGCCCTGCTCGAGAAGGACGCGGCCAAGCGCGCCGCAATGTACCAGGATCTCGAGAAGAAGATCCTCGACACCAGTCCTTTCGTCATCATCCACCAGCAGCTGGAAGTGGCCGGCCTGCGCAAGAACCTCAAGGGCTTTGCGCTCGGCCCGAGCTTCGACACCAACTTCGTCGGCCCCGTCTCGAAGGAGTGACGCCGGCGGACGCGCCGTATGAGTGTGGCTGAAAGCGAAGTGACGGCAGGGCGCGGCGGCGCCCGCGCCGTTGCCGTGGCCTCATCGATCGCCCGGTTCCTGGTCATCGCGATAACGACCTATCTCGGTCTGCTCGCGGTGACCTTCTTCATCGGCCGCGTGATCCCGATCGACCCGGTGCTGGCGGTGCTCGGCGACCGGGCGCCGGCCAATGTCGTCGAACGAACGCGCCGCGAGATGGGCCTCGACCTGCCGCTGGTCGAGCAGTTCTACATCTATGTCAAACATGCCCTGAACGGTGATTTCGGCACCTCGGTGCTGACCACCAATCCGGTGATGACCGATATCCGCCGCGCCTTTCCCGCGACGCTCGAACTGGCGACGCTGGGAACATTGATCGGTTCGGTGATCGGCGTGCCGCTTGGCGTGCTGGCCGCGGTGCGGCGCGGCAGCGTCATCGACCAGGTCGTGCGGATCATCGGCCTTGTCGGCTATTCCGTGCCGATCTTCTGGCTGGGGCTGCTGGCGCTGGTGCTGTTCTACGCCAAGCTGCAATGGGTCGCCTTTCCCGGCCGCCTCGATGTCGTCTACGAATACACCTTCACGCCGATTACCGGCTTTTACCTGCTGGATGCACTCTGGCAGCGGCAGTGGGACGTATTTGCCGATGCCTTCCGCCACATCATCCTGCCGGCCTCGCTGCTCGGTTATTTCTCGCTCGCCTATATCAGCCGCATGACGCGCTCCTTCATGCTGAACGAACTCACCCAGGAATATATCGTCGCGGCACGAGCCAAGGGCCTGTCCGAAACGCGCATCATCTGGGGTCACGCGCTGCGCAACGCCGCGGTGCCGATGGTTACGGTGATCGCTCTGTCGTATGCCGGGCTGCTCGAAGGCTCGGTGCTGACCGAGACGGTGTTTTCGTGGCCGGGCATCGGCCTCTACATCACCAACTCGCTGCAGAACGCCGACATGAATGCCGTGCTCGGCGGCACCATCATCATTGGCTCGGTCTTCATCGCCATCAATCTATTCTCCGACCTGCTCTACCGGGTGCTCGATCCCAGGACCAAGGCAGGATGAGGACGAAGGCAGGATGAGCACGGAAGCGATTCAAACCCGCCGCGACTGGCTGCTCAGCGAGCGGCCGGCGTCGCGCGTGCAGGCAAGGCTCGGCCGCGCCTACGTGGCCTGGCGGCGCTTCTCCGCCAACCGGCTGGCGTTTGCCGGCCTGCTCATCATCATCGCCCTACTGGTGGTCGCGGCCTTCGCCGATGTGCTGGCGCCCTATTCGCCGACATTCGGCGACCTCAAGGGCTCGCGGCTGCTGGCGCCGAGTGCCGCGCACTGGTTCGGCACCGACGATCTCGGCCGCGACATCTATTCGCGCATCATCTTCGGCTCGCGCTGGACACTGTACGTCGTCATTCTGGTTGCCATCATCGCCGCGCCCATCGGCTTGCTGGTCGGCACCGTCGCCGGCTATGCCGGCGGCTGGACCGATGCGATCCTGATGCGCATCACCGACATCTTTCTCGCCTTTCCGAAGCTGATCCTGGCGCTGGCCTTCGTCGCCGCGCTCGGCCCCGGCATCGAAAACGCCGTGCTCGCCATCGCCATCACCTCGTGGCCGCCCTATGCCCGCATCGCGCGCGCCGAAACGCTCACGGTGCGCAATTCCGATTACATCAAGGCGGTGCAGCTGATGGGCGCCTCGCCGTTCCGCATCGTGCTTCGCCACATAATGCCGCTCTGCATCTCCTCGCTGATCATCAGGGTGACGCTCGACATGGCCGGCATCATCCTGACCGCCGCCGGTCTCGGCTTCCTCGGTCTCGGCGCGCAGCCGCCGCTGCCGGAATGGGGCGCGATGATCGCATCGGGCCGCCGCTTCGTGCTCGACCAGTGGTGGGTGGCGGGCGCGCCGGGCTTTGCCATCCTCATCGTCAGCCTCGGCTTCAACCTGCTCGGCGACGGCCTGCGCGACGCGCTCGATCCCCGAAGCGGTGACCAATGAGCACGCTTCTCGAAGTCGACGACCTGCGCGTTACCTTCCCGACGCGCACCGGCCTGATCGAGGCGGTGCGCGGCGTTTCCTTCTCGCTCGGCCGCGAGCGGCTCGGCATCGTCGGAGAGAGCGGTTCGGGCAAGTCGCAGACCGGCCGCGCCATCATGGGCGTCACCCCGCCGCAGGCCGAGGTGACCGCGAAGACGCTCGCTTTCGACGGCATCGACCTGCTGGCCGCCTCGCCGCGCGAGCGCCGCGCGCTGCGCGGCAAGCGTATCGCCATGATCCTGCAGGATCCGAAATATTCGCTGGACCCGGTGATGAGCATCGGCCGCCAGATCGTCGAGACGCTGCGCACGCATGAGAAGGTCTCCAAGGCCGAAGCCCGCGAGCGCGCGCTTGCCATGCTGGAGGCTGTGCAGATCCGCGATCCGGCCCGTGTCTTCGACCTGCATCCGCATGAGGTTTCCGGCGGCATGGGCCAGCGCGCCATGATCGCCATGATGCTGATCGCCGGGCCGGAGATGATGATCGCCGACGAGCCGACCTCGGCACTCGACGTCACCGTGCAGCTCGACGTGCTCGGCATCCTCGACAGGCTGGTCAGCGAGCGCGGCATGGGGCTGATCTTCATCTCGCACGATCTGCGCCTGGTCTCGTCCTTCTGCGATCGTGTCATCGTCATGTATGCCGGCAAGGTCGTCGAACAGCTCAAGGCCTCGGAGCTCGGCCGCGCCCAGCATCCCTATACGCGCGGCCTGCTCAACTGCATGCCCAAGATCGGCGCCGACCGCCACCCGTTGCCGGTGCTCGACCGCAAGCCGGAGTGGGCGGCATGACGGCAGCCCTTTCCGTCGACAGGCTGGAGGTGATGTTCGACCGCTTCCGCGCGCTGAAAGGCGTCAGCCTCGAGGTGCAATCCGGTGAATCGTTCGGCCTCGTCGGCGAATCCGGCTCCGGCAAGTCGACCCTTCTCAGGGCAATCGCCGGCCTGGCGCCGGCCGCATCAGGCACCATTACCGTCAACGGCAAAACGCTCGGCGCGCGCCGCGACAAGGCGTTTTATCGCGAGGTGCAGATGGTGTTCCAGGACCCGTACGGCTCGCTGCACCCACGCCAGACCGTCGACCGCCTGCTGCAGGAGCCACTCGCCATTCACGGCTTCGCTGACGGTGAAAAGCGCATCCAGCGGGCGCTGGACGAGGTCGGCCTGGGCACTGGATTCCGCTTCCGTTATTCGCATCAATTGTCGGGCGGACAGCGCCAGCGCGTGGCGATCGCGCGCGCCCTGATCCTCGAACCCTCGATCCTGCTGCTCGACGAACCCACCTCGGCGCTCGACGCTTCGGTGCAGGCCGAAGTGCTGAACCTGTTGGAGGAGATCCGGCGGCGCCGCAAGCTGACCTTCCTGATGGTCAGCCACGACTTCGCTATCATCACTCACATGTGCGAGCGGCTGATGGTGATGCAGAACGGCGAAGCGATGGAGAATCTGACGGCGGACGATCTTGTTGAACGCCGTGTCACCAAGGATTATACGCGCAATTTGCTGAGGGCCAGCGAGGGGTTTGTCAGGACGGCATGAGCGACGGGCGTTCGGTTGCTGACGCCGACCGGCAGGCCCAATCGCCCGGCGGCGGTGCCAACTTGAGGAAAAACTGAAATAAGCCCAGAAGAGTCTCAACAGCCATCAAACGAGAGCGGGCGCCGGCCCGGCGAGGGGTACGATGACAAATTCAGCCATTTCCGAACGCAAGGACCAGTCGATTTCCCGCGGCGTCGGCATGACCACTCAGATCTATGCCGATCGCGCCGAAAATTCGGAGATCTGGGACGTCGAAGGCCGCCGCTATATCGATTTCTCGTCCGGCATCGCTGTCGTCAACACCGGCCACCGTCACCCTAGGGTGATCGAAGCGGTCAAGGCGCAGCTCGACCGTTTCACCCATACCTGCTACCAGGTCGTGCCTTATGAGAGCTATATCAGGCTGGCAGAACGGCTGAACGGCATGCTCCCCGGCAAGTTCGACAAGAAGACGATTTTCGTCACCACCGGCGCCGAGGCGGTCGAGAACGCGATCAAGATCGCCCGCAATGCCACCGGCCGGCCGGCGGTCATCGCCTTTTCCGGCGGCTTTCACGGCCGCACCTTCATGGGCATGGCGCTGACCGGCAAGGTCGTGCCTTACAAGGTCGGCTTCGGCGCCATGCCGGCGGATGTCTTCCATGCGCCGTTCCCGGTGGCGCTGCACGGCGTCTCGGTCGCCGATTCGCTGGCCGCGCTCGACCGGCTGTTCAAGGCCGATGTCGACCCGGCCCGCGTCGCCGCGATCATCGTCGAGCCGGTGCAGGGCGAGGGTGGCTTCTACGAGGCGCCGCGCGACTTCATGACCGCATTGCGCAAGATCTGCGACCAGCACGGCATGCTGCTGATCGCCGACGAAGTGCAGACCGGCTTTGCCCGCACCGGCAAGATGTTTGCCATGGACCACCACGAGGTGGCGGCCGACATCACCACCATGGCCAAGAGCCTGGCCGGCGGCTTCCCGCTGGCGGCCGTCACCGGGCGTGCCGAGATCATGGATGCGCCGAGCCCCGGCGGGCTCGGCGGCACCTATGGCGGCAGCCCGATCGGCGTCGCCGCGGCGCATGCGGTGCTCGACGTCATCGATGAGGAGAAGCTCTGCGACCGCGCCAACACGCTAGGCAACCGTCTGAAGCAGCGCCTGCAATCGATCCGCGACGAAGCGCCTGAGATTGTCGATATCCGAGGACCCGGCTTCATGAACGCGGTCGAGTTCAACGATGTGACGAAGGGGCTGCCGTCGTCGGAACTCGCCAATGCGGTGCGGCTGAAGGCGCTCGACAAGGGCCTGATCCTGCTGACCTGCGGCGTCTACGGCAACGTCATCCGCTTCCTCGCGCCGATCACCATCCAGGACGCCGTCATGAACGAAGCGCTCGACATCCTCGAAAGCTCGATCCGCGAAGTTCGCGCCGCCTGAGCTATCCGGCCGCTCTTGCAGGCTCTGCCTGCTGGAAGGCGGCGAGCGCCGCCTTCAGCCCGTCGGGCCCGGTCGCGACAATCTGCGGCGACGGCGAAAAGCCGGCGCCGAGCATCTTGCGGCCAAGCATATGGTCGCCGGGCCGGTTGACCGATTCGATGCCGAGCAGCCGGCTTGCGGCGTAGTGGTAGATCGAGAATTTGTTTTCGGCCACGTCGCCCAGCACGACATGGCTGTCGCCGCCCGCAATCAGGCCGACCATCTGCAGCTTCATGTCGCCGATATCGGACCAGAACCACGGTACTGCCGAGTAATTGTCGGCATGGCCGACGATGGTGCGCGCGGCGAGCCGCGCGTGGTCTGTGGCGTTCTGCACCGATTCCAGCCGCACGTCGCCGCCGGTGAACCAGTGCCGGTAGGAGGCGGCGTCGCCGATGGCGAGGATTTCCGGCACCGACGTGCGCATCTGCTGGTCGACGCGGATGCCGTTGGCGATGGCAATACCGGCGGCTTCGGCCAATTCGACATTCGGCACGACGCCAATGCCGATGACGACCATCTGTGCCGGCAATCTCTCGCCGGACGAGGTGATTGCAGCCGAAACACGGCCGTTCTCGCCCTCCAGCCGTTCGATGGTGGTGCCGGTAAGGATGCGCACACCGGTCGCTTCCAGCCGCTGGCGCACATGGCTGGCGATGACCGGTGCCACGGCGCGGCCGAGCAGCAGGTCGACCGCCTCGACCACCGTAACCTTGCGGCCTGCGGCGGTAAGTGTCGCGGCAATCTCCAGGCCGATGAAGCCGCCGCCCAGGATGACGACCTCCTCGCTTTGCACGCTCAATTCGCGGATCAGGCGGGCATCGCCGAGCGAGCGCAGCGACACAACGCCGGAAAGCTCCGAACCCGGCAGCGGCAGCAGGCGCGGCCGCGCGCCGGTGGCGAGGACCAGCCGCTCGAACGGCAGCACGCCGCCGCCCGATATCTCCAGCCGGCGGCCGCCTACATCGATGCGCTCGATCCGGAGGCCTGGCCGGTAGTCTATGGCGCTGCCGGTATAAAAAGCCTCGCCGCGCAACGGCTGCGGCTTTGCTTGCTGATCCTTGATGAAGGTCTTCGACAGCGGCGGCTTGTGGTAGGGCAATTCGTTTTCGTCGCCGATCAGGATCACCGGCCCGTCATAGCCCTCTTCGCGCAGGCTGGCAGCCGCTTGCACGCCCGCATGACCCGCACCGACAATGACAACCCCGTTCTTCATAACAGCCCGATTCCTCATCCAAATCTAGGACATCCCGCCAGGTGGCGATTGTCCGGCGCCGCCGCAAGAGCGCCGATCCGGGTCGCACCCGGAACGGCCGCCTGTCAATCGCTTCATGCGCCGGCATTCCGGATAGATCGGCGTTAAAGTTGACAGTTCTAGTTTAGAATAATTCTAAACTGTTGTTTCAATTGAATTTTTTCTAGACCACCAGTTGACATCCGGCGTCTTCGCCGTTTTATGGAAGCTCGCGCGTCAGCGCATCCCTTTGATGTCTGGGCCTTGAACCCTTTCGATTGGAGGCATTTCGGTGTCTTTCTTCCGCGAACCGCGCGATGGCGCGACCCTTCTTTGCCCGCTGGCAACTGCCCGCCGCGGCGCCGGCATTTCATTGAGTCCCGAGGAGAGACAGTCATGAGAACGATGATCACGGCGCGGTATGGCGGCAGGCTTGCGGCGATCGGCGCCACCGCGATGCTCACGGCGGCGGTGTTCGTGCTGCCGGCAAAGGCGCAAACCGATGCCAAGGCGGTCATCAAGATCTATTCCGACATTGCGCTCGCTAAATACGAGGATTCGCTGATCACGGCCGAGGCGCTCGACAAGGCTGTCGATGCACTGCTCGCCAAGCCATCGGCCGAAACGCTGAACGCCGCCCGCGAGGCCTGGAAGGCATCGCGCGTTCCCTATCAGCAGACCGAGGTCTATCGCTTCGGCAACGCGATCGTCGATGACTGGGAAGGCAAGGTGAACTCCTGGCCGCTCGACGAGGGCTTGATCGACTATGTCGCCAAGGGCTACGGCACCGAGTCGGACGCCAACGCGCTCTATACCGCCAATGTGATCGCCAACAAGTCGATCGAGATCAACGGCAAGAAGGTCGACGCTACCAATCTGACGCCGGAGTTCCTCTCCGGCACCCTGCAGGAAGCCGGCGGCATCGAGGCCAATGTGGCGACCGGCTATCACGCCATCGAATTCCTGCTATGGGGCCAGGACCTGCACGGCACCGGTCCTGGCGCCGGCGAGCGGCCCTACACCGATTACGATCTTGCCAATTGCACCGGCGGCAATTGCGACCGTCGCGGGCAGTACCTGAAATCGGCGAGCGACCTTCTGGTTTCCGATCTCAAGGACATGGTCAACGACTGGAAGGAAGGCGGCGCCGCCCGCAAGAACCTTGTCGATGGCGAGCCGAACGCCGCCATTTCGACCATCTTCACCGGCATGGGCTCGCTGTCCTATGGCGAGCTCGCCGGCGAGCGGATGAAGCTCGGCCTCTTGCTGCACGATCCAGAAGAGGAGCACGATTGTTTCTCCGACAACACCTACAACTCCCATCTCAATGACGCCGTCGGCATCCGCGCCGCCTATCACGGCAGCTACACGCGGCTTGACGGCACTGTCGTCGAGGGGCCGTCTGTGGCCGACATGGTCAAGGCGGCCGATCCGGCGATCGACAAGGAATTGTCGGACAAGCTGGATGTCACCGTCGCCAAGATGGAGGCCATCAAGGCGCGGGCGCTTGCCGGCGAGGCCTATGACCAGCAGATCGGAGAGGGCAACACGGAAGGTAATGCCACCGTGCAGGCGGCGATCGACGCGCTGGTCGATCAGACCAAGTCGATCGAACGCGCCGTCGGTACCCTGAAGCTCAATGCCATAGCCTTCGAGGGATCGGACAGCCTCGATTCACCGGACAAGGTGTTCCAGTAAACTATCGAAACCACCAGCCACGCGGCGCAATGAGCGCCGTCAGCCAGAGCGCCAAATGCTGATCTGCCATTGCAACATCATCACCGAAAAGGAGATAGAGCAGACGATCGTCGGACTGCTGGATGAGGACCCTTGGCAGCTTATCGTGCCGGCGAAGGTCTATCATGCCATGCACAAGCGCGGTCGCTGTTGCGGCTGCTTCCCAAATGTGGTCGAAACGATCATTCGGGTCACCGAAAATTACCACACCCGCTCGGCGGCGAGCGGCGTGGACATTGTTTCACACCTGGATCGCGTCAGAGGCCTGCGCGTCCAATACGGGAGCAGAACCCATGAAAGGCGAACAGCAGATCATAGAGCGGCTTAACGAGGCTCTGTTTCTGGAACTTGGAGCGGTCAATCAGTACTGGGTGCATTTCCGGCTGCTGGAAGACTGGGGATACGCCAAGCTGGCGAAGAAGGAACGCGCCGAATCGATCGAGGAAATGCACCATGCCGACCGGCTCGTGGCGCGCATCATTTTCCTCGAGGGCCATCCGAACCTGCAGTCCGTGGCGCCGCTGCGCATCGGGCAGAATGTCAAGGAAGTGCTCGAATCCGATCTTGCCGGCGAATATGACGCGCGCACTGCCTACAAGCGGTCGCGCGAGATCTGCAACGAGGCAGGCGACTACGTGACGATGAAGCTGTTCGAGGAATTGCTGACTGACGAGGAAGGTCACATCGACTTCCTCGAGACGCAACTCGATCTGCTGGCCTCGATCGGCGAGGAAAAATACGGCCAGCTCAACGCGGCATCGGCCGACGAGGCGGAATAAGGACATGCAGGAATGCGGCGCCCCCTAGATTTCATGCGCCGCTTGCGGCCGGCCGAGCATTGCGGCCTGCCGCCTCAGAAGAAACCGCGATACGGAATGGTTCGCGGCGCTTTTCTTGCCGTGGTGGCGACGCTCACAGCCTCGGCGCTGGCCGGAGCGCCGCAACCGGCGGGGCTTGCTACCAGCCGCACCGATCTGACGCCGAAGGATCTGGCGCGCGTCATCGCCATTACCAGGCCGACCAGCGATTTCTCCAGGCCCGAGCAATTCGAGCTAATGCAGGGCGGCGCCGGCACCTCGAAGAAGGACGTCAACAAGGACGCCTTCTCGCAATCCTCTGCCAACATCAGCTTCGAGGAAGAGGGCACCTTCAAGCTCGGCAACGCCATCTTCCGCAAGAACTGGGTGTCCTCGCCATCCTCGACACAGGCCTCGGATGGGCTCGGTCCGCTGTTCAATGAGCGCGCCTGCCAGAACTGTCATCTGAAGGACGGCCGCGGCCATCCGCCCGAAGGCGACAGTGGCACCACCTCGATGTTCCTGCGCCTGGCAAGGCAAGCCAGTACCGAGGAGGAGGAAGCCGCGCTCGCCGATCACAAGGTGCTCAACTTCCCCGACCCGGTCTATGGCACGCAATTGCAGGAATTGGCGGTACCCGGCCTGCAGGGCGAGGGCAGGATGCATGTCGACTATCAGGACGAGAAGGTGAAATTGGCGGATGGCAGCACGGTGTCGCTGCGCAAGCCGAGCTATTCGGTCGAGGGCCTCGCCTACGGGCCGCTCGACCCGCACACCACGCTGTCGCCGCGCATGACGCCGCCGATGATCGGCCTCGGCCTGGTCGAGCAGATCGCTCCTGCCGACATCCTTGCGCGTGCCGATGCGGCCGACCGCGATGGTGACGGGATTTCCGGCAGGCCCAACATAATACGTGACGGCAGCAGCGGTGAACTGACGCTCGGCCGTTTCGGCTGGAAGGCGCAGGCGGCATCGATCCGCCAGCAATCGGCGGACGCTTTTGCCGGTGATATCGGCATTTCGACGCCCGAGGTGCCGAAGCACTGGGGCGATTGCACCTCCGGAGAAAAGACCTGCCTTGCCCTGCCTAACGGCGTGCAGGAGCGCCTCGGTCCGGTCGAAGCGCCGCCGCCGATCATGGACCTCGTTACCTTCTATTCGCAAAACCTTGCCGTGCCGGCCCGGCGCGGTCTCGACAGACCGGACGTGCTCGCCGGCAAAAAACTGTTCTACGATATGGGCTGCATCTCCTGCCATACGCCGAAATTCGTCACCCGTCGCGGCACCCCGAATAAGGCGCAGGCCTTCCAGCTGATCTGGCCGTATTCCGATTTCCTGCTGCACGACATGGGACCAGGCCTTGCCGACGGGCAGGCGGTGGGCGAGGCCACGGGAAGCGAATGGCGCACGCCGCCGCTGTGGGGCATCGGGCTCACCCAGACCGTCAGCGGCAACACCTTCTTCCTGCATGACGGGCGCGCGCGCAGCCTGGCCGAGGCGATCCTGTGGCATGGCGGCGAGGGCCAGAAGGCGCGTGACCGCTTTGCCGCCGCTGATGCGGCCGATCGCGATGCGCTGATCAAATTTCTGGAGTCGCTCTGATGCCGAAGCGTCTTGCGCTTGCGCTCGCTCTGCTGGTCCTCAACGGTGCGCTGCCAGCATCCGCGGCGGTGAAGGCTTCGGATGTGATCCAGCGGGCGACCGACGGCTTCGTCCGCCCGGCCTATGCCAGGCTGCATGACCATGCGGACAGCTTGGCGAAGATCATGCACGCGCTTTGCCAGGCGCCCTCGCAAGACAATCTCGATGCGGCACGCGCCGAATTCTCGGGTGTCGTGGATGCCTGGTCGGTGGTGGAAATCATCCGTTTCGGGCCGATCTCCGAAAACAACCGGCTTGAGCGCATGCTGTTTTGGCCGGACCGCAAGAGCATCGGCCTGAAGCAGGTGCAGGCAGCACTTGCCGGCAAGGATCCGACAGCCGCCGATCCGGCCCAGCTGGCGACAAAGAGCGTCGCCATGCAAGGGCTCGGCGCACTGGAATTCGTGCTCCATGGTGACGGCGCCGATCAATTGGCCGGCAGGGACGCCGCCTATCGCTGCGCCTACGGTGCGGCCATTGCCGGCAATATCGAGGCAATCGCCGGCGAGGTCAGCGATGCCTGGACCAAGCCCGACGGTTTTGCCGCGCTCTGGGCCAATCCGGGTCCGCAGAACGCGCTCTATCACGGCGGCACCGAAGCGGTGACCGAACTGGTCGGCGTCTTCATCAACGAGCTGAAAATGGTGCGCGACGTGCGCCTGAAAGGCTTCCTGGGCGCCAAGCCGGAGGCCGACAAACCGAAACAGGCGATCTATTGGCGCTCGCAAAACACCGCCCGCTCGCTGACCGGGAACCTGGCGGGCATGGACGCGCTGTTCCAGGCCTCGCAGCTTGGCGACGCGCTGCCGCCCGATGCGCGCTGGATGGCGGAATCGGTTCACATCCAGCTCACCAACGGGATCGAGGCGGCCAAGGCGATCAGGGGTCCGATCGACAAGGCACTTGCCGATCCGGCGCTGCGCCGCAAGCTCGATTATTTCTCGCTGGTGACATCCAGCCTGACGACCCTGATCGGAACCAGGCTGACCGCCGAATTTGGCCTGACCGCCGGGTTCTCGTCACTGGACGGCGACTGATCATGAGGACGCCGCTGATCGATCGGCGCGATTTCCTGAGGGCCGCAGGCGCTGGTTTCGTAGCGGCGATGGCGCCCTCGGCCTGGGCAAAGACACTCGACGCCGACGCGGTCTTCGCCACCGCTTTCGTCAAGCGCGACGGCAGCTATGGCGCGGCCGTCCTGTCCGAGGCCGGCAAGTTGTTGCACACGATCGATCTGCCCGATCGGGGCCACGACGTTACTTTCGACCCGGTGTCGAAGCGGTCGGTGGTGTTTGCCAGGCAGCCGGGCACCTTTGCTGTCGTCTTCGACCATACCGGCCGCGATGAACCGCAGACCATTGCCAGCGTTGCCGGCCGACATTTCTTCGGCCATGGCGTGTTCTCGGCCGACGGCACGCTGCTCTACGCCACCGAGAACGATTTCGACAATGCCGCCGGCGTGGTCGGCGTCTATGACGCGCATGCGAAATTCAAGCGCATCGGCGAGTTCCCGACCTACGGCATGGGCCCACACGAGCTTTTGCTGCTTTCCAATGGCAGGACGATTGCTGTGGCTAATGGCGGCATCGAGACGCATCCGGATTATGGCCGCGCAGAGCTCAATATCGCAACGATGAAGCCGTCCTATGTTCTGGTCGACCGCCTTACCGGCGATCTCACCGAAAAGCACGAATTGCCGCCGGCGCTGCACCAACTGTCGATCCGCCATATGGATGCCGACCGGTCCGGCACCGTCTGGTTCGGCTGTCAATACAGGGGGCCGGGTACCGATCGTCCCCCGCTGGTCGGCCGCGCGCCGCGCGGCAAGGACTTGCAATTGCTCGACATGTCGCAAGACGTGCTCTCCGGCTTCAGGAACTATATCGGCTCGGTCGCCGCCAACCCTGCCGCCGGCACCATCGCCGTGTCTTCGCCTGAGGGGAATTCGCTTGCCGTGATCGACACCGCCGCCAGCCGCATCGTCGCTACCAAGGCGCTGGTCGAGGTCTGTGGCGTGGCGCCCGATGGGAAAAGCTTCATGGCGACGACGGGCGCCGGCGAAATTGTCGAGGGCGGTGGCACGATCCGTTCCGAGCCGGACTATGTCTGGGACAATCACGTGCTGCGTATCGAGCAGATCGGCTAATCCTGGCAACGGTTTGTGGCAGTTGCGTTCGTCGAAACTTACCTTCTTGGACCCACACTCCAAGCAAGTCGCCTGAAGATTTGTGGATATTCCCCTTGCGGGGATCAGCCCTGGCGGGCAGAGGGAGGCTGCTTTCGAAACTGTCTCAACCGGGCGCTTCATGAAGTTGCTTGCCATCGACTGTGCCGCCAATCTCTGCGCCGCCTGCGTCTACGACGCGGCGGCCGGGAAAGAACTCGGCCGTTCGGTGCTCGATCTCGGCAAGGGTCATGCCGAGCATCTGATGGGTGTCATCGAAGGGGCGTTGAAGGCGGCCGGAACGGACTTTACCGGCCTCGGCGCCATTGCCGTTGCGACCGGTCCGGGCTCCTTCACCGGTCTGCGCGTCGGCGTCTCGGCGGCGCGCGGCCTTGCGCTGGCGCTGAAAATCCCCGCGATCGGCGTGACGACTCTGGAGGCGTTGGCCGCAGAGGCCGCAGCGATATTTCCCCGCCGCGCCGTGCTCGCCGCGCTCGATGCAGGCCGCGAGGAGATCCATGCGGCGCTTTACGATGAGAGGTCGGTTCTGATCTATGGTCCGGCTGTGACCACGCTCTCGCAAGCCGCAGCCATGGCGACCGACATCTCTCCGGTTCTGGCGGGCACGGCGGCAACCCAAATTGCCGCGGCGGCCGGGCGCAGCTTCGATCTCGGCGGGACGGCGGCCACCGCCGACATCGCCGTCTATGCCCATCGGGCCGCAGCCAAGGGCGAGGGCGAAAAGCCGAAACCGCTCTATCTGCGCGGCGCCGACGCCAAGCCGCAGGCCGGCTTTGTTTTATCGAGGCAAAAAAACTGATGCGCATTCCGTTCCTCCAGCCGCGCCGCAGGGACTATGCGCTCGAGCCGCTGACAATTGCCGACAGCGCGGCCATGTCGGTGCTGCATCGCGAGGATTTCGCGCGGCCGTGGACCGACGACGAATTCGCCGCACTGCTCGAGCAGGACACCGTGTTCGGCTATGCCGCGCGCGAGACCGGACAGGGCGCCAAGCCGCCGGTCGGCTTCGTGCTGGCGCGGCTGGCGGCCGGCGAGGGGGAGGTCCTGACGGTCGCGGTGGCACGCTCGCATCGGCGCCGGGGGCTCGGCTGGCAATTGATGGATGCGGTGCTGCGCGAATTGCACGCACAGCGCGCCGAGGCACTTTTCCTCGAGGTCGACGAGACCAACGTCGCTGCGATCGCGCTCTATCGGCGGCTTGGCTTCCGCGAGGTCGGCAAGCGCGCCAACTATTACAAATCGCCGGAACACGGCCCGACCGGCGCGCTTGTCATGCGCCGCGATCTTCGCTAGCCAAACGCCGGGGTGGTGCGGATGATCGGAAAAATCAGGATTTTCCTGGCGCTGGGGCTGGTTGTCGTCGGCTCATTGGTGCTTGTGCCGCTGCAGGTCCTGTCGATGAGGACCGGGCTCTGGCGCGAGACCTTCATCCTGAAGATCTGGCACAGGATGATCGTCAGGGCGCTGGGGCTGCGCATCCATGTCAAGGGGGCGCTGTCCGGCCAGCGCCCATTGCTGATTGCCGCCAACCACATCTCCTGGACCGACATCATGGTACTGGGGTCGATGGTCGACGTGACGTTCATCGCCAGGGCCGACATGGCCGGCTGGCCGTTGATCGGCATGCTGTCGAAGCTGCAGCGCACTGTCTTCATCGAACGTGAGCGCAAACGTTCGTCGGGCGACCAGGCGAGCGAGATCGCCGGCCGCATGGCTAAGGGCGACGCCATGGTGCTGTTTGCCGAAGGCTCGACCGGCGACGGCAACATGATCCTGCCGTTCAAGAGTACGCTGTTCGGCGCCGCTACAATGGCGATTGCGGAAGGGGCGGCCGAACAGGTCTTCATCCAGCCGGTGGCGATCGTCTATACGCGCCTGCATGGCGTGCCGCTCGGCCGCCGGCATCGGCCGGTTGCCGCCTGGATCGGCGATGAAGAGCTGATGCCGCATCTGAAGGTGCTGATGGCCGAGGGCGCCCTCGACGTCGAGGTGCATTTTGGCGAGGCGATTGCTTTCTCCAAGGGCTCCAGCCGCAAGGAAACGGCAAAGCAGATGGAACGCCAGGTGCGCGAGATGGTGCAGGCGGCGCTCGCCGAGCCGCGCCCGAGCCGGTAAGCTGCGCGGGTTCCGGCCAGATTCGTCTGTTTTTTGTCAGGGAAAGGCGCTAGAAGCCGCGAAATGGAATTGAACACGATAGAACGCGACGACACCGGCGCTGCCGCCGAAGACCTGGTCGTTCTGCCTGCCGCGACCAGGAAGGTCTTCGTCAAGACCTATGGCTGCCAGATGAACGTCTACGATTCGCAGCGCATGACCGATGCGCTGGCGGCTGACGGCTATGCCCCGACAGACGCTATCGGCGAGGCCGATCTGGTGCTGCTCAACACCTGCCACATCCGCGAGAAAGCGGCGGAAAAGGTCTATTCCGAACTTGGGCGCATCCGTGAGTTGAAGGCCGAGCGTGCAAGGGCCGGGCGCGAAATGCTGGTCGGCGTCGCCGGCTGCGTGGCGCAGGCCGAGGGTGCCGAGATCATCCGCCGCTCGCCGGCCGTCGACCTGGTCATCGGCCCGCAGACCTACCACCGGCTGCCCGGTGTGCTGGCGAGGGCGCGGAGCGGCGAAAAGATCGTCGAGACCGACTATGCCGTCGAGGACAAGTTCGAGCATCTGCCGCAGCCGAAGCGCGCCGAACTGATCAGGCGCGGCGTGACGGCGTTCTTGACCGTTCAGGAAGGCTGCGACAAGTTCTGCACCTTCTGTGTCGTGCCCTACACGCGCGGCTCGGAAGTCTCGCGGCCGGTGGCACAGATCGTCGCCGAGGCCGAGCGCCTGGCGGATGCCGGCGTGCGCGAGGTGACGCTGCTCGGCCAGAACGTCAATGCCTGGCATGGAAGAGGTGAAAACGGCGCGGAATGGGGCCTTGGCCGGCTGCTGTTCAGGCTGGCCGAGATTCCGGGCCTGGCGCGCCTGCGCTACACAACCAGTCATCCACGCGACATGGACGATGAATTGATCGCCGCCCATCGTGATTTGCCTACGCTGATGCCCTATCTACATTTACCGGTGCAATCCGGCTCCGACCGCATACTCAAGGCGATGAACCGCAGACATATGGCCAAGGACTATCTGACGTTGATCGACCGCATCCGTGCCGCACGGAACGACATTGCGCTGTCGGGCGATTTTATCGTCGGCTTTCCCGGCGAGACGGAAGCCGATTTCGAGGCGACCATGCAGTTGGTCCAAGACGTCAACTATGCCTCGGCCTTTTCGTTCAAATATTCGCCGCGCCCCGGCACGCCGGGCGCCGAGATGAGTGATCATGTGCCGGAGGCGGTCAAGGACGAGCGCCTGCAGCGGCTGCAGGCGCTACTGCTGAAACAGCAGCAGGATTTCGGCGCAAGCCTGATCGGCAGGACCATCGACACGCTGATCGAAAAGCCGGGCCGCCAGGCCGGCCAGAAGGTTGGCCGCTCGCCCTGGCTGCAGCCGGTTATTGTTGATGAAAAGGCCGGTGAAATCGGTGACATTATCCAGGTACGAATCACGAAGACGGGCTACAACAGCCTGTTCGCCGAATTGGCCTGAAGGCCTCGGCAGATGAGGAGAGACGGTTGAGCGCTGCTGAAGTGAAGAACCTGCCCCAGAACCTACCCTCGGGGGCCTCGGATATGGCGCACATCGTACTGACTTTCGACAACAACAAGCTTGCCAGCGCCCTTTACGGCCAATTCGACGAGAATCTGGCCAGACTCGAGCAGAAGCTCGGCGTCGACATCCGCTCGCGCGGCAATCAATTGACCATCAAAGGCTCTTCCTCGGCGGCCGAGCAGGCACGCCGCGCCTTGGACAATCTTTACGGAATTCTGCAGAAAGGCACCGATATCGGCCAGTCCGATGTCGACGGCGCTGTGCGCATGGCGATCGCCGCCGACGACCAACTGACGCTGCCGACACTGGAGCGCAAGGGCAAGGTGTCTGCCGCCCAGATATCGACGCGCAAGAAGACGATCTATGCCCGCTCGCTGAACCAGGACGCCTATATGCGCGCGCTGGAGCGGTCGGAACTCGTCTTCGGCATCGGCCCGGCCGGCACCGGAAAGACCTATCTGGCGGTGGCGCATGCGGCAATGCTGCTCGAACGCGGCATGGTCGAACGCATCGTGCTGTCGCGCCCCGCGGTCGAGGCCGGCGAACGGCTTGGCTTTCTGCCGGGTGACATGAAGGAGAAGGTCGATCCTTATCTGCGGCCGCTCTATGACGCGCTCTACGACATGATGCCGGCCGACAAGGTCGAGCGGGCGATTGCCGCCGAGGTCATCGAGATCGCGCCGCTGGCGTTCATGCGCGGCCGTACGCTGGCGCACGCTGCCGTCATCCTCGACGAGGCACAGAACACCACGCCCATGCAGATGAAGATGTTCCTGACCCGGCTCGGCGAGAACTCGCGCATGATCGTCACCGGCGATCCGACCCAGATCGATCTGCCGCCAAACACCAAGTCCGGCCTGGTCGAGGCGCTGAGAATCCTCGACGGCGTCACCGGCATGGTGACGGTCCGCTTCAACGAAGGCGACGTCGTCAGGCATCCGCTGGTCGCCGAGATCGTCAAGGCCTACGACCGCGACGGCAAGCTGGCCAGGGGCTTGGGTGTCGAAGGCTGATATGATTATGCGGCCGCATGGCTGAGGAGCAAAAGGCGGGGGGGCCGCTTCCCGTCGAGATCGATATCGCGATCGAGGCCGGAGATTGGCCCGCCGAGACGACGCTGACGCGGCTGGTCGACCATGCCGTCTCGGCCGCCTTTGCCGAAACCGGTGCGGACGGGCGTTCCGAGCTCAGCATCCTCTTTTCCGACGATGCCCATATCCGCACGCTCAATGCCGGCTGGCGCGGCAAGGACAAGCCGACCAACGTCCTGTCTTTTCCGGCTTTTCCGTTTGCCCGGGGCGGGCCGCTGCCGCCGATGCTCGGCGACATCGTGCTGGCCGCCGAGACGGTCGCGCGCGAGGCGGCACTGGAAGACAAGCCGGTCGAGGACCATATCTCCCATCTCGTTATCCATGGCCTGCTGCATTTGCTGGGCTACGATCACGAAACCGACGCCGAAGCGGAACTGATGGAAGCGACAGAGCGCGCAGCACTTGCGAGGCTTGCCATTCCCGATCCCTACACGTAATTACAAAAGATCAATTGACCGGACGATGATGAACGACAAACCAGAGACTGCCGCCCGCCCCGATGCCGGCAGTGCGATCAAGCCTTCCGAAACGACGGAAGAGGGCTCGAGTCCGAGTACCACGACCGGCAGCTTCGCCAGCGAGGCATCGCCTGCCGGTCCTTCCCTGTTCGATCGCGTGCTCGGGCTTTTCAGGCACCGCAACGGCACCAGCCTGCGCGAGGAGATTGCCGGTGCGCTTGCCGAAACGGCGAGCGATGCGGAATCCTTCTCGCCCGGCGAACGCGCCATGCTCAACAATATCCTGCGTCTGCGCGAAGTGCGCGTCGAGGACGTCATGGTGCCGCGCGCCGACATCGAGGCGGTCGAGATCACCACGAAGCTGGGTGATCTTCTGGGGCTCTTCGAACAGTCCGGCCATTCCCGCATGCCGGTCTATTCGGAGACGCTCGACGACCCGCGCGGCATGGTCCATATCCGCGACGTGCTGGCGCACATCACCAAGGTCGCCCGCGTCCGAAAGGGCAGGACGACCAGGAAAACCGCGGTCGCAACGGTTCTCGATCTCGCCCAGGTGGATCTGGCGCGCACCATCGGCGATCTCAACCTGATCCGACCGGTGCTGTTCGTGCCGCCGTCGATGCTCGCCTCCGACCTGATGGGGCGGATGCAGACGACACGGACCCAGATGGCGCTGGTCATCGACGAATATGGCGGCACCGACGGTCTCGTCTCGCTCGAGGATATCGTCGAGATGGTGGTCGGCGACATCGAGGACGAGCACGACGACGACGAGCCGATGATCACCCAGGCCGGCGAAGGCGTCTTCATCGTCGACGGCAAGGCCGAGATCGACGATGTCGCCAAGATGATCGGCGAGGATTTCGCCGCCGGCGAGCACGGCGAATATGTCGACACGATCGGCGGCATGATCTTCAACACGCTTGGCCGGGTGCCGGCGCGCGGCGAAGTGGTGCAGGCCATACCCGGCTTCGAGTTCCATGTGCTCGACGCCGACCCACGCCGCGTCAAGCGCGTGCGCATAGTCGAAACCCTGAAGGGCGAGCGCCGCCGCCGCGCCGCCCGCACCGAGCAGGCTTGAAGGACGCGGCTCGCCCGATGCCGATTGAGGACCCGTTCAAGCACTCGACACTGGGCTCCGGCGTCTTCTACCAGGATCCGCGGGCCGCATTGACATGGCTTGAAAAGGCTTTCGGCTTCGAGCCGAGCATGGTGGTCAGCGATACCGATGGCAGGCTCGTCCATTCCGAGATGCGGTTCGGCGACGGCTATATCATCATCGATTCCGAATGGGCCGACCATATAGCCAGCCCGGCTTCAGTTGCAGGCAAGAACACGCAGTCGGTCTATGCGCGCCTCAAGGACGGGATAGATGCCCACTGTGATCGTGCAAGGGCGGCGGGAGCCGAGATCGTCGAGGAGCCTGCCGACCAGTTCTACGGTGAACGGCAGTACAGGGCGCGCGATCCTGAAGGCCATGTCTGGACCTTTTCCCAGACTGTCCGCTCCGTCCCCCGCGAAGAGGCTGAGCGGCTGGGCGGACTGAAGATCGAAGGCTGGCATCGATAGCTATGAGCGGACTTGTTCGCTCTTATCCGGTTTGGAGCCAAGGCCGCGGCCTGATAAATCTTGCTTCCTGATTCGCACGACTCGGAAGCATAGATGGAGCGCCAGGCCGGCCGGATAATTCTGCTTTGGGGCTGGCGGCGCGCGCTGGTGGCGTTTCTTGCCGGCGCGCTGGCGGTTCTTGCTCAGGCGCCTTACGATTTCTTCGCCGTCTGTTTCGTTTCGTTCCCGCTGCTGGTGTGGCTTCTCGATGGCGCGACCGGCGAAGCCTCGGACGGTTTTCTGCGACGCTTGCTGCCGGCTTTCGCCATCGGCTGGTGGTTCGGTTTCGGCTACTTTCTTGCCGGTCTGTGGTGGGTTGGCTCGGCGCTTCTGGTCGAGGCCGACAGCTTCGCCTGGGCCTTGCCGTTCGCGGTGGTTGGCATCCCCCTCGCGCTGGCCTTCTTCTATGGCTTCGCCGCCGTGGTTGCCCGGCTGTTGTGGAGCAATGACATCGGCCGCATCGCCGCGCTCGCCTTCGGCTTTGCGCTGGCGGAATGGTTGCGCGGCTTCCTGTTCACCGGCTTTCCCTGGAATGCCGTCGGCTATGCGGCGATGCCGGTGCCTTTGCTGATGCAGAGCGTGTCGGTGACCGGCATGATCGGCATGAATGCGCTTGCAGTCTTCGTCTTTGCACTGCCGGCCCTGCTTGCGGCGCGCCGGCATCTTCGCCTCGGCGTCGCATTGCTTGTCGTTCTGGTCGTTGCCCATGCCGGCTTCGGCTATATCAGGCTCGCCGCCCCCGAAAAGCCGGCCGCCCGCAGCCTCGACGTCCGTATCGTGCAGCCTGCCGTCGACCTCACGGAAAAATGGGATGCCTCGGTGCGTGACCGCATCTTCGCCACCATGATGGGGCTTTCGGCCAAAGCGCCGGAACCCGGCCATGACAGGCCGCAATTGATCCTGTGGCCGGAGACCTCGGTGCCGTTTCTGTTCACCGAACGTCCGGATGCCTTGCCTGCCATCGGAGAGATGCTCGGCGATGGCCAGATGCTGGTCGCCGGCGTCGTTCGCGAGGAAGGCGGCTCGGCGACCGGAAGCCGTTACTACAACTCGGTCGTGGCGATCGACGAAAGGGGCGAAATCGTCGATGCCGTCGACAAGGTTCATCTGGTACCGTTTGGTGAATACCTGCCTTTCGCCGATCTGCTCGGCCGCTTCGGGCTTGAGCAGCTTGTCGCCGGCCCAATGACCTTCGCGGCCGGCAATGAGCGGCACCCGATCACGCTGCCCGGCGGCATCCGGGCGCTGCCGTTTATTTGCTATGAGGTCATCTTTCCCGATCTGGTCGCGGTTGACGCTACGTCAGCCGAGCTTATTGTGAACGTCACCAATGACGCCTGGTTCGGCGACACGCCAGGGCCGTACCAGCACGTCAGGCAGGCGCAGATCCGGGCGGTGGAGAATGGGGTGCCCCTGTTGCGCGCGGCCAATAACGGCATTTCGGCCGTTGTCGACCCGCGAGGACGCATCGTCGACGCGCTGGCTATCGACGCACGCGGCGCCATCGATGTGCGTGTGCCGATCTCCAACCAAGCCATCGTTTCCTCCGGCCAACGACGCATTAACGGAATGCTGATCATGTTTTTGCTTGCCGTTGCGGCATGCATTTTGAACGTAAGGCAAAGGCTACGGGCGAATTGACAGCCGACACATTAGAAACTCATACTGTAAGCGCCTGAAAATTCTCGAAGTCGATAAGGTCGTTCTGTTGGGGCACGGGCCGCGGCGTCGTTTGGGCAGCAAAATAGAAAAAGCCGGAAAAATTCGGCGAGGAAAAAATGACAGAAGAAAACAAGAAAAAGCCGAATCCGATCGACATCCACGTCGGAAGCCGCATCCGGCTTCGCCGCAATATGCTGGGAATGAGTCAGGAAAAACTGGGCGAAAACCTCGGCATAACGTTCCAGCAGATCCAAAAGTACGAAAAAGGCACCAATCGCGTCGGCGCCAGTCGTTTGCAGGCAATCGCCTCGATACTCGGCGTTCCCGTCGCCTTCTTTTTCGAGGATGCGCCCGGTCAGGAGGCCGTGGGCAACCGTGGATTTGCCGAGGATGCGTCGATGACCTCCGCCGTCGAATTCTGCGGCAGCCCGGAAGGCCTCCAGCTGAACCGCGCCTTCGTCAAGATCGCCGACGTGAAAGTGCGTCGCAAGATCATCGAGCTTGTGAAGTCGCTCTCCGCCGACGAGGTCGATTGACTGGCCGTAGCCGGGCATGCAATTTCTCGTGGCTGAGTGCACCGTGGGATGTGCATTCCGCAGATGCGCCGACGCGCGGATCGATTTTGCTCGACATGCTTCCACGAAACCGTTCTCTTCAGCCTGTGAGTGCAAGAGATGAGGGTAGTGCGCCCTGCCGCCGTCTTCTGGACGCAAAGATAATAACGTCAAAATTCATGCTAGAACGGCTGCACGACTTGACGAGCGGCGCCCGGCACCGTTAACAACTGGCGCGCCAAAATCGGCGGCCTGCCGATATTTTTTCAAGAGGGGACACCCGTGACGCGGCACAATTATTTCTTCACCTCGGAATCCGTTGCCGAGGGCCATCCCGACAAGGTCTGCG
Organism: Mesorhizobium sp. M1423; assembly: GCF_040317575.1. Classification (NCBI taxonomy): domain Bacteria; kingdom Pseudomonadati; phylum Pseudomonadota; class Alphaproteobacteria; order Hyphomicrobiales; family Phyllobacteriaceae; genus Mesorhizobium; species Mesorhizobium sp. M1423. Next base: position 63,454 of record NZ_JAMYKU010000011.1, on the reverse strand, counting down.
ATCGTATCTCCGACGAGATTGTCGATCTCGTCTACCGCGAGGCTAGAAAGACCGGCATGGACCCGTGGAAAGTCCGCGTCGCCTGCGAGACGCTCGCGACGACCAATCGCGTTGTCATCGCCGGTGAAGTGCGCGTCCCCGAGACGCTGCTCAAGAAGGACAAGGAGGGCAACATCCTGAAGGATGCGGCCGGTCATCCGATTGTCAACCCGGCCAAGTTCAAGTCGGTCGCCCGCAAGGCAATCCGCGAAATCGGCTACGAGCAGGCCGGCTTCCACTGGAAGACGGCCAAGATCGAGGTCCTGCTGCACGGCCAATCGCCGGATATCGGCCAAGGCGTCGACAACGCTTCCGACCGGCAAGGCGAGGAAGGAGCCGGCGACCAGGGCATCATGTTTGGCTATGCCTGCCGCGAAACGCCGGACCTGATGCCGGCGCCGATCTATTACAGCCACAAGATCCTCGAATTGCTGGCCGCTGCGCGCCATGAGGGCAGCGGTGATGCCGGCAGGCTCGGGCCGGATGCCAAGAGCCAGGTGACAGTCCGCTATGTCGACGGCAAAGCGGCGGAAGTGACGCAGATCGTGCTGTCGACCCAACATCTCGATGAGACGTGGGATTCGAAGAAGGTGCGCAACGTCGTCGAGCCCTATATTCGCGAAGCACTGGGCGACCTGAAGATCGCCGACAACTGCAACTGGTACATCAACCCAACCGGCAAGTTCGTCATCGGCGGGCCCGATGGCGACGCCGGCTTGACCGGCCGCAAGATCATCGTCGACACTTATGGTGGGGCTGCGCCTCATGGCGGCGGTGCTTTTTCTGGCAAGGACACCACCAAGGTCGACCGCTCGGCGGCCTATGCGGCGCGTTATCTCGCCAAGAACGTGGTTGCCGCGAAGCTCGCCGATCGTTGCACTATCCAGCTTTCCTACGCGATCGGTGTCGCCCAGCCGCTGTCGATCTACGTCGACCTCCACGGCACCGGCAAGGTCGACGAGGCAAAGCTCGAGCGTGCACTGCGCACCGTGATGGACCTATCGCCGTCCGGCATCCGCCGCCACCTCGATCTCAACAAGCCGATCTATGCCAAGACGTCGTCCTACGGCCATTTTGGCCGCAAGGCCGGCCGCGACGGATCCTTCTCCTGGGAGAAGACCGATCTCGCCAAGGCGCTCAAGGACGCTCTCGCCGAACCGGTCGCCGAAGCAGTCGCCGCCTAACCGCGGCGCCTATGGACCCGAAGGGCCGGCCAAGCCGTGCGACCGAGGCGTTTTTCGGTCGCCGGCGCGGCAAAACCATTCGACCGCAGCAGGCGGCGGCGCTGGAGAGCGGCTTCGCCGCCTACAGGCTCGATCTGACGGTTGAACCGCCAGCCGATCTGCGCAGCCTTTTCGAAGCCGAAGTTTCCGCTGTCCAGCTCGAAATCGGTTTTGGCGGCGGCGAACATCTTCTGCACCGTGCCACGGCCAGCCAGGCGACCGGCTTTATCGGCGTCGAGCCTTTCGTCAACGGCATGGCCAAGATGATGATGGCGGTCCGGGAGCGGCCGCTTGCTAATCTGCGTGTCTATGACGACGACGCCACACGCCTGCTTGACTGGCTGCCGCAGGCTTCGCTTGACGGCATCGACCTTCTCTACTCGGATCCGTGGCCGAAGAAGAAGCACTGGAAGCGGCGCTTCGTCAGCCCGGTCAATCTCGACCGCTTCGCGCGCGTCTTGAAGCACGGCGGAAAATTCCACTTTGCGTCAGACATCGACAGCTATGTGAACTGGACGCTGCTGCATTGCCGGGCGCATGGCGCCTTCACGTGGCAGGCAAACGAAGCAGCCGACTGGCGTCGGCCCTATGATGGCTGGCCGGGGACGCGCTATGAGGCCAAGGCCATTCGCGAGGGCCGACGGCCCGCCTATCTCACCTTTGTGCGGAAATAGCAGGAAGTCCGAGCTGAGCGGCCGAAGGCTCTCCTGTTCACTTGGCTTAGAAGCGGCGGATTTTATCGAAGGCTGCCGGCTCCATGCCCAGATTGCGCAGATCATTCGCACGCGGCTTGCGACCGTTTTCCACAGCACGCGACGCTGCTACGGCGCTGCCAAACACGCTAAAAAAGTCGCCTATGGCTGAAAAAAATCCACGATTGTTCATGATCGGATCCTTCCGAGCGTAGTGAGCGCTCCAATTGTGCAATGCAACATAGATAGTCGTGCGTTGCCGGTGCTCAAAGGAGGATTACTGCATGGGCGCCATGCATTTGGCGCAGCGCTGCGGACTCGGAGCCTTGCCGTCATGCACGACGGGCTTGAAACGACGGCCACGATCGTCTATATCAGCTTCAAATTCTTGGTCGGTATGACGAAGAGTGGGTCCACCCGGTCCCGCTCTTTTTTATTACCTGCCGGCCAAGCAGGAATCGAACGACAGGGACCGAATGACAGTGACGGCAAGCGAAGGCGACGACCGCATCATCCGCGAAAGCGGCATCGATGCGCGCATCGCGCTGATCGTTCAGCCGGTACTGCGCGCCATCGGTTTCCGCTTGGTACGTGTGCATCTGTCGGGCCAGAACGGGCTGACGCTGCAGATCATGGCCGAGCGCGAGGACGGCACGATGACTGTCGAGGATTGTGAAGAGGTCAGCCGGGCAGTATCGCCGGCGCTCGATGTCGATGATCCGATCGAGAAGGCTTATCATCTCGAAGTGTCGTCGCCGGGCATCGACAGGCCGCTGGTCCGCAAATCGGACTTTGCAGCCTGGACCGGCCATCTGGTGAAGATGGAAACGTCGGTTCTCGTCGCCGACCGCAAGCGCTTCAAGGGCAAGATCGCCGAAAGCGACGCGGACGGTGTGCTGATCGAGCGCGACAAGGCCGCTTACGGCGAGGAGCCGACGGTGCGTGTTCCCTACGATGCGATTGCCGAAGCGCGGCTGGTTCTGACCGATGATCTTATCCGCGATGCGCTGTCGAAGGATAACCGGGCGCGCAAGGAAGCCAGAAAACGCCGCGGCGAACCCGAAGACGCACCAGAGGGTGCGGAAGACGAAACCGAACAGGAAATGTGATTGGGCTGCCGGCCGTAAGGTCGGCAACAAGCTCGGGAGAAAGAAGATGGTTGTAAGCGCCAACAGGCTTGAACTGCTGCAGATCGCCGATGCGGTCGCGCGTGAAAAGTCGATCGACAAGTCGATCGTCATCGCCGCTATGGCCGATGCGATCCAGAAGGCCGCGCGCTCGCGCTACGGCCAGGAAACCAATATCCGGGCCGATATCAATCCGAATACCGGCGAGATGAAGCTGCAGCGGCTGATGGAAGTGGTCGAGAAGGTCGACGACTACGCGACGCAGATTGCCATTTCCTCGGCGCGCGAGCGCAATCCGGACGCCCAGCTCGGCGATTTCATCGCCGAACAGCTGCCGCCGATGGATTTCGGCCGCATCGCCGCCCAGTCGGCCAAGCAGGTCATCGTGCAGAAGGTGCGCGAGGCCGAGCGCGACCGGCAATATGACGAGTACAAGGACCGTATCGGCGAGATCGTCAACGGCACCGTCAAGCGTGTCGAATACGGCAACGTCATCGTTGATCTCGGCCGCGGCGAGGCGATTATCCGCCGGGACGAGCTGATCCCGCGCGAAAACTATAAATATGGCGATCGCGTCCGCGCCTACGTCTATGACGTGCGCCGCGAACAACGCGGCCCGCAGATATTCCTGTCGCGCACCCATCCGCAGTTCATGGCGAAACTGTTCACCATGGAAGTGCCGGAAATCTACGACGGTATCATCGAGATCAAGTCGGTCGCCCGCGATCCGGGTTCGCGCGCCAAGATCGCTGTCATCTCCCGTGACAGCTCCATCGATCCGGTCGGTGCCTGCGTCGGCATGCGCGGCAGCCGCGTCCAGGCGGTCGTCGGCGAATTGCAGGGCGAGAAGATCGACATCATTCCGTGGTCGCCCTCGGCCGCGTCCTTCATCGTCAATGCATTGCAGCCGGCGGAAGTCGCCAAGGTCGTGCTCGACGAGGATGCCGAGCGCATCGAGGTCGTCGTCCCCGACGACCAGCTGTCGCTGGCCATCGGTCGCCGCGGCCAGAACGTCCGTCTTGCCTCGCAGCTCACCGGCTGGGATATCGACATCCTGACCGAGCAGGAAGAGAGCGAACGGCGCCAGAAGGAATTCGTTGAACGGTCGTCGCTGTTCATGGAAGCCCTCGACGTCGACGAGATGGTCGGCCAGGTGCTCGCTTCCGAAGGCTTCACCAGCGTCGAGGAGGTCGCGTATGTCGATTCCGGCGAAATCGCGTCGATCGACGGCTTCGACGAGGACACGGCTTCGGAGATCCAGACCCGCGCCCGCGAATATCTGGAGAAGATCGAAGCCGAGCATGACGACAAGCGCAAGGCGCTCGGCGTTAAGGACGAGCTGCGCGAGATTCCCGGCATCACCACCGCCATGATGGTGACGCTCGGCGAGGACGGCGTGAAGACGATCGAGGATTTCGCCGGCTACGCCGCCGACGACCTGACCGGCTGGAAGGAACGCAAGGACGGCGAGACGAAGGTATTCCCGGGTGTGCTCGCCAACCACGGCGTGTCGCGCGCCGATGCCGAGCAAATGGTCTTGGCCGCTCGCCTGAAGGCTGGCTGGATCACCGAAGACGAGCTTGCCGCCGAGGGCGTGCCGGCTGACGAAACCGTCGGTGCGTGAGGTGAAACCGCATCGCACCGAACCCGCCCTTGGACGAGATGAACGATCGCACCTGCATCGTCACCCGCAGGCAAGCCGAACCGGATGAGCTGATCCGTTTCGTCGTCGGCCCGGATTCGGCCGTCGTTCCGGACATCAAGAGAAACCTGCCCGGCCGCGGTTGCTGGGTGACCGCCGACCGCCTACATATAGACAAGGCAGCGGCGAAAAACCTGTTTGCCCGTGCTTTTAAGGCGCAGGTGACCGTGCCAGCCGATCTTGGCGGCATGGTCGACGCGCTGCTTTCCAGGTCCGCTCTGGGCATGCTTGGCCTGGCCCGCAAGGCGGGCGCCATAGCGCTCGGAGCGACCAAGGTCGAGAGCGCCGTGCGCGGCGGACTTGCACTTTTCGTGCTCCACGCGACCGAGGCTTCCGACGATGGCGTCCGCAAGATAAGCCAGGCGCGACGGGCAACCGTCCACCTCGGCGGGCCTGCGATCCGCGCTTACAAACTTTTCTCCGAGGCCGAGTTGAGCTTGGCATTGGGGGGTACAAATGTGATACATGCTGCCGTTCTCGCGGGAGACGCGGGCAGGGCGGTCCAGAAGCGCATGGTTGCGCTCGACCGATATCGGGGCGGTTCCCCGGACGATCTGGCAATGCTTGCGGCCGTTGCTGACGAAGATGATGCCGCAGAGGATATGGAATGAGCGATACGAAATCGGGCGACGACAAGACGCTGAGTGTTACGCCGAAGAAGACCTTGACGCTGAAGCGCCCCGGTATGGAACAGGGCACGGTGCGCCAGAACTTCTCGCACGGCCGCACCAAATCGGTGGTTGTCGAGACCAAGAAGCGCAAGTTCTCGCTGCCCGGCGACAAGCCGGAGCCGGCGGCAGCGCCTGTGTCCGTCTTCACGCCGAAGCCGGTCGCGGCAGCGCCTGCCGTGCAGGAAGCCCCCAAGGCGCCGCCGCCTCCGCCGCCGGTCGAACGCGGCGGCATGGTGCTGAACGAGTTGTCGCGCCAGGAAATGGAAGCACGCCGCCGGGCTCTCGAGGGCTCGAAGGTCCGTGACGTCGAGGATCGCCAACGCGCCATCGAGGAGGCCAAGCGCCGCAGCGAGGACGAGGAGCGCCGCCGCCGCGAGCGCGAGGAATCGGCTCGCCGTCAGGCCGAGGAAGAGGCACGGCTGCAAGCCGAGGCTGAATCCCGCCGCCGTGCCGAGGAAGAGGCACGCCGCCGTGCGCCGCTGGCCGCCGAACTGGCGACAGTCGATGACGAGGAAGAGGTCAAGCCGAAGCGGACCGGTGCCGGCGCACCAGTGCGCCGTCTGGTCACGCCCGAAGTGGCGCGTCCGGCCAAACCGACCAAGGGCGAGGAAGACCGCCGCCGCGGCAAGCTGACGCTGAATTCGGCGCTTTCCGACGAGGATGCGCGCGCCCGCTCGCTGTCGTCGATGCGCCGCCGTCAGGAGAAATTCAAGCGCGCGTTGCATAATGAGCCACGCGAGAAAGTCATGCGTGAAGTGATCCTGCCCGAAACCATCACCATCCAGGAGCTGGCGCAGCGCATGTCCGAGCGCGCTGTCGACGTGGTCAAGTTCTTCATGAAGCAGGGCCAGATCCTGAAGCCTGGCGACGTCATCGACGCCGACACGGCCGAACTCGTCGCGACCGAATTTGGCCACACGGTCCGCCGCGTCGCCGAGTCCGACATCGAAGAGGGCTTGTTCAACATCGCCGATCGTCCCGAGGACCTGCAGCCGCGTCCGCCGGTGGTAACCATCATGGGCCATGTCGATCACGGCAAGACCTCGTTGCTCGATGCCATCCGAAATGCCAACGTGGTGTCCGGCGAAGCCGGTGGCATTACGCAGCATATCGGCGCCTATCAGGTCGAGAAGAACGGTAACAAGATTACCTTCATCGACACGCCCGGCCACGCCGCCTTCACGGCGATGCGTGCCCGCGGTGCCCAGGCGACCGATATCGCCATCCTGGTGGTGGCGGCCGACGACAGCGTGATGCCGCAGACGATCGAATCGATCAACCACGCCAAGGCGGCCGGCGTTCCGATCATCGTGGCGATCAACAAGATCGACAAGCACGACGCCGACCCGCAGAAGGTGCGCTCGGAACTGCTGCGCCATGAGGTGTTCGTCGAATCCATGGGCGGCGAGGTGCTGGATGTCGAGGTGTCGGCGACCAAGGGCATCAATCTCGACAAGTTGCTCGAAGCGATCCTGCTGCAGGCCGAAATCCTCGACCTGAAGGCCAATCCGGACCGCACCGCCGAAGGCGTTGTCATCGAAGCCCAGCTCGACAAGGGCCGCGGCCCAGTCGCAACCGTGCTGGTGCAGACCGGCACGCTGATGCCGGGCGACATTCTCGTCGCCGGCAACGAGTGGGGCCGGGTGCGCGCGGTGGTCAACGATCGCGGCGATCAGGTCAAGGAAGCGCCGCCGGCAATGCCGGTGGAAGTCCTCGGTCTGCAAGGTACGCCGCTGGCCGGCGACCGCTTCGCCGTTGTCAACAACGAAGCCCGCGCCCGCGAGATCACCGAATATCGCCAACGTCTGGCGCGCGAGAAGGCGGTGGCCAGGCATGCCGGCCAGCGCGGCTCGCTTGAACAGATGATGTCGCAATTGCAGACCAGCGGATTGAAGGAATTCCCGCTGGTCATCAAGGGCGACGTGCAGGGCTCGATCGAGGCGATCAACGCGGCGCTCGACAATCTCGGCACCGACGAGGTGCGCGCCCGCATCGTCCATGCGGGCGCCGGCGGCATCACCGAAAGCGACGTGTCGCTGGCGGAGACCTCGGGGGCTGCGATCATCGGCTTCAACGTTCGTGCCAATGTGCAGGCGCGTGCGGCCGCGGCTGCGGCAGGCATCGAGATCCGCTACTATTCGATCATCTACAATCTCGTCGATGACGTTAAGGCGGCGCTCTCCGGCCTGCTATCACCGGAGCGTCGCGAGACCTTCATCGGCAATGCCGAGATCCTCGAGATCTTCGACATCACCAAGGTCGGCAAGATCGCCGGCTGCCGTGTCACCGAAGGCAAGGTCGAGCGTGGTGCGGGCGTGCGCCTGATCCGCGACAACGTCGTCATCCACGAAGGCACGCTGAAGACCCTGAAGCGCTTCAAGGACGAGGTTTCGGAAGTTCCGGGCGGTCAGGAATGCGGCATGGCCTTCCAGAACTACGAGGACATGCGCGTCGGTGACGTCATCGAGTGCTTCCGCGTCGAGATGGTAACCAGGACGCTCTGAGTTCGAGCGTCTTGAGTTCGAGCATCTATTGAGACCGGGCGGTGGTCGAAAGGCCGCCGCCCAAACCATATGAGACATGCGGCGCGGTTCCATCCCGCGCTTCACGATTTCAGGACCGAGGAAAATGCCCCGTTCGACCCCGTCAGGCCCATCCCAGCGCATGCTGCGCGTCGGCGAGCAGGTGCGCCATGCGCTATCCGAAACCTTGCAGCGCGGCGAGATCCTCGATCCGCTGATCGAGAACACAGTGGTCTCGGTCTCCGAAGTGCGCATGTCGCCCGATCTGAAGATCGCCACCGCCTTCGTCTCGCCGCTCGGCGCCAAGGATGCCGGTGCGGTGGTCGAAGCGCTCAACAAGCATGCGAAGTTCGTCCGCGGCCGCGTCTCCGGCGCCCTTCGGCAGATGAAGTACATGCCGGAATTCCGCTTCCGGCTCGATACCAGCTACGACAATTTCCAGAAGATCAACGAATTGCTGCACTCGCCCGAAGTGGCGCGCGATCTCAGCGCCGACGACAAAGACAAAGACGACCGGAAGGATAGCGAATAGTGGCGCGCCGCGGCAAGAAGAAGGGCCGGCCGATCTCGGGCTGGCTGGTACTGGACAAGCCGGTCGGCATGGGCTCGACCGAAGCCGTCTCCAAGATCAAATGGCTGTTCCAGGCGGAAAAGGCCGGCCATGCCGGCACGCTCGACCCGCTGGCGTCGGGCATGCTGCCGATCGCGCTTGGCGAGGCGACGAAGACTGTGCCTTACGTCCAGGACGGCGCCAAGGTCTACCGCTTCACCGTCGCCTGGGGCGAGGAGCGTTCGACCGACGACCTCGAAGGCGCGGCGACCAAAAGCTCAGACCTCCGTCCGGCGGAATCCGAAGTGCTGGCGCTGCTTTCGAAATATACCGGCGTGATCATGCAGACACCGCCGCAATTCTCAGCGATCAAGATCGCCGGCGAGCGCGCCTACGACCTTGCCCGCGACGGCGAGACGGTCGACATTCCGGCACGCGAGGTCGAGATCGGCCGGCTCGACCTGGTCGAGCACATGGCCGATCGCACCATCTTCGAGGTCGAATGCGGCAAGGGCACCTATGTCCGCTCGCTGGCGCGCGACATGGGGCGCGACCTTGGCTGTTTTGGTCACATCGCCGAGCTGCGGCGGGTCGAGGTCGAGCCGTTCACGCAGGAAGATTTCGTCACCTTGGCCGAGCTGGAGGCCGCCCGCTTCGGCGAACAGAGCGAGGACGCTTCGCAAGCAGCGGACGCGCCGATCGACTTCGGTGCCATCGATGCACTTCTGGTCGACACCGCCGCGGCGCTCGAATGCTTGCCGCAGGTTGCGATCAGCGACGATGCGGCAACCAAAATCCGCCTCGGCAATCCGGTCATCATTCGCGGCCGTGACGCGCCGGTAGAAGCTGAGGAGGCCTGCGCCACCGCGCGCGGCAAGCTGGTCGCCATCGGCGCCATCGAGCAAGGCATGTTCAAGCCAAAGCGGGTCTTTGTCGGGTAACAGCTGTCGCCCGGCGCATGATCTCCAAACCGGATTCTATTTTGGGAAAGGATCATGCGCTAAATCAACAGGGCTACGGCGTCGTTTGTCGTCCGAAAGGATGCGCTGTGCTGTAGTGCCGTTCGACGCTGCACTCGAGGGGGCACATGGCAAAGGCTGACACGGTCAACAAGCGAGCGGCGCTCAAAACACGGCGGCCACCGGTCGGGGCTTCGCCGGGCACGCTGATCGCCGACCCGGCGGCGCGCCGCTCCGAGCTCAGGCTGACATTGATCTCGCCTGAGAAGTTCAAGACGATCGACAATGCCAGCATCGACGACGTCAACACCCATTGCCACAATTGGCCGATCATCTGGCTCGACTGCACAGGCCTCGCCAACATCCAGCTGATCGAGGAGATCGGCGGGATCTTCAACCTGCATCCGCTGGCGCTGGAAGATGTCGTCAACACCGGTCAGCGGCCCAAGGTGGATTTCTTCGAGGACCATGCCTTTGTCGTCGTCAGGATGATCGACGATGTCACCGCCCATCGTTACGAACAGATCGCCGTCTTCTTCGGCAAGAACTTCGTCGTCACCTTCCAGGAGCGCGAAGGCGACCCGTTCGATCCCGTGCGCAAGCGGATCGCGAGCTCGGTGCCCAACCGCTTGCGCTCGCGCGGCGCCGACTATCTCGCCTATGCTTTGATCGACGCCATCGTCGACAGCTATTTCCCGCCGATCGAGGCTGCCGGCGAATTGGTCGACAGCATCGAGGACCAGATGCTGAACCAGGCGCACAAGCACCAGATGCGGCAGCTTCACGAATTGCGGCGCGACGCCAATGTGCTGAAGGGCGTGCTTTGGCCGATGCGCGACGCGCTGGCGACCATGATCCGCAACGACGTCTCTTATGTGAAGGCCGAAACCAAATTATTCCTGAACGACACGCTGGATCATTCGCTGCGATTGATCGAACTGGTCGAAACCCAGCGCGATATGCTGACCGGCCTGATCGAGATGCACCTGTCGCTCAGCCAGGCGCGCACCAACGACGTCATCAGCTATTTGACCATCGTCTCGGTGATCTTCATGCCGCTCACCTTTCTCGTCGGCGTATGGGGCATGAATTTCGACCCCGACACCTCGCCCTGGAACATGCCGGAGCTGAAAGCCTATTACGGCTATCCCCTGTCGCTCGTCTTCATGGCGATTGTTGCGGTCGGGCTCTACGCATACTTCAAATGGAAGAAATGGCTCTGACCATGCGGAAGTGCCCGTTTATGCAGCAAAAAGCCGGCTTGTGAATTGGGCTGGCCTTTTTGTCGGAATTGCACTATATGCGCCGCAGCTTCGCGCTTTGACGCGTTGCTTGCAACCGGCCCCTGCTGGACGACATCCCGGCTGAGGGCGTCCCGTTTCCTCAAACAGACAAGGAAAAACACGATGTCGATTACTGCCGAACGCAAGAAGGAATTGATGGGCGAATTCGCAACCGCCAAGGGCGATACCGGGTCTCCGGAAGTCCAGGTGGCCATCCTTTCCGAGCGCATCAAGAACCTGACCGATCATTTCAAGGACCACAAGAAGGATAACCATTCCCGCCGTGGCCTGCTCGCTCTCGTTTCCCAGCGCCGCAGCCTGCTTGATTATCTCAAGCGCAAGGACGACGCGCGCTATCAGACGCTGATCGAGAAGCTCGGTCTGCGCCGTTGACGAATTGACCGGCGGGTTCTTTCGAGAGCCCGCCGGTCGCGCATTGGAGCATCGGATCATCCAAGGCTCCAATGAAGAAAGCAGAGCGCCGCGCACCGGTTTGGATGCGCAAAGGACGCTCTGAAGTTTTAGATTTGCGCAGGATACTTTCCGAAAACCTGGTTTTCGGGTTCACGCGCAAGGCCAGTCGGATCGATTGGCCAACCCGGTTTCGAAACAGCAGAGGGCCACTCGAAACCGCCCATGGACGGTCATGGGGCAGGATTGCAGGACGCTCGCGCGGCAAATGCGCCGAATAGCCGAGCTTCCCGTTGTCTTGCCCGTGGCTGCCCGAGAAAGGAAGCCAAGGGAAAGGGGCATCCGCGCACGCTGCAACGGCGCGGCCCTTTCCGCATACGAAGGACAAGATATGTTCAATTACCACAAAGTGGAAATCGAATGGGGCGGCCGTCCGCTCATTCTCGAAACCGGCAAGATCGCACGTCAGGCTGACGGCGCGGTGCTGGCCACCTATGGCGAAACCAAGGTTCTCGCCACCGTCGTCTCGATGAAAGAGCCGAAGCCCGGCCTCGATTTCTTTCCCCTGACGGTCAACTACCAGGAAAAGACTTACGCCGCCGGCAAGATCCCGGGTGGCTATTTCAAGCGTGAAGGCCGTCCGAGCGAGAAGGAAACGCTGGTTTCCCGCCTGATTGACCGCCCGATCCGCCCGCTCTTCGCCGAAGGCTACAAGAACGACACCCAGATCGTTGTCACCGTCGTCCAGCACGATCTCGAAAATGATCCGGACATCCTGTCGATCGTCGCCACCTCCGCCGCACTGACCTTGTCCGGCGTGCCGTTCATGGGCCCGGTTGGTGGCGCCCGCGTTGGCTACATTAACGGCGAATACGTGCTCAACCCGCATGTCGACGAGATGCAGGAATCGAAGCTCGACCTGGTCGTCGCCGGCACCGCCGACGCCGTGCTGATGGTCGAGTCCGAAGCCAAGGAACTCGGCGAGGATCTGATGCTCGGCGCCGTCATGTTCGGCCACAGGGGCTTCCAGCCGGTGATCGACGCGATCATCAAGCTGGCCGAAGTCGCCGCCAAGGACCCGCGCGATTTCACCGCGCCGGACTATTCCGCGCTTGAAGCCGAGATGCTCAAGATCGTCGAAGGCGAGCTTCGCGATGCCTACAAGATCACCGACAAGCAGAAGCGCTATGCCGCCGTCGACGCCGTCAAGGCGAAGGTCAAGGCCGCGTTTGCGCCGGCAGAAGGCGAAGAGGCCAAATACACGTCCGAACAGATCGGCACCGTGTTCAAGGAACTCCAGGCCAAGGTCGTGCGCTGGAACATCCTCGACACCGGCTCGCGCATCGACGGCCGCGACCTGAAGACGGTCCGCAAGATCGTCTCGGAAGTCGGCGTCCTGCCGCGCACACACGGCTCGGCGCTGTTCACTCGCGGCGAGACCCAGGCGCTGGTCGTCGCCACGCTCGGCACCGGCGAGGACGAGCAGTATGTCGATTCGCTGACCGGCATGTACAAGGAGAAGTTCCTCCTGCACTACAATTTCCCTCCCTATTCGGTCGGTGAAACGGGCCGTATGGGTTCGCCCGGCCGCCGCGAAATCGGCCACGGCAAGCTCGCCTGGCGCGCCATCCGGCCGATGCTGCCGACCGCCGACCAGTTCCCCTATACGTTGCGCGTCGTTTCGGAGATCACCGAGTCCAACGGCTCGTCCTCGATGGCTACCGTCTGCGGCACCTCGCTGGCGCTGATGGATGCCGGTGTGCCGCTGGCCAAGCCGGTCGCCGGCATTGCGATGGGCCTGATCAAGGAAGGCGAGCGCTTCGCCGTGCTCTCCGATATCCTCGGCGACGAGGACCACCTCGGCGACATGGATTTCAAGGTTGCCGGCACCGCCTACGGCATCACCTCGCTGCAGATGGACATCAAGATCGAGGGCATCACCGAGGAGATCATGAAGATCGCCCTCGACCAGGCCAAGGATGGCCGTCAGCACATTCTCGGCGAAATGGCCCATGCGCTGTCCGGCGCGCGTGCCGAGCTCGGCGAGTTCGCGCCGCGCATCGAGGTCATGCACATCCCGACCGACAAGATCCGCGACGTGATCGGCTCGGGCGGCAAGGTCATCCGCGAGATCGTCGAAAAGACCGGCGCCAAGATCAACATCGAGGATGACGGCACGGTCAAGATCGCTTCGGCCAACGCCAAGGAAATCGAGGCGGCGAAGAAGTGGATCCACACCATCGTCGCCGAGCCGGAAGTCGGTGAAATCTACGAAGGCACGGTCGTCAAGACCGCCGACTTCGGCGCTTTCGTCAACTTCTTCGGTCCGCGTGACGGCCTCGTCCACATCTCGCAGCTCGCCAATGATCGCGTCGCCAAGACCTCCGATGTGGTCAAGGAAGGCGACAAGGTCTGGGTCAAGCTGATGGGCTTCGACGAGCGCGGCAAGGTCCGCCTGTCGATGAAGGTCGTCGACCAGGCCACCGGCAAGGAAATCGCCCGCGATAAGAAGAGCGAAGGCGAAGAAAACGCCGCCTAAGCGGGGTTGCGTTCCGTCGAACGCATAAAGCAATCGAAGCGGGCGCGCCGGAAGGTCGCGCCCGTTTGCATTTCAACAACAGCCTTGCAGTTCAAGAGTGGTGAATGTCCGCCGAGCCGCTGAAGACGCTTTTCCATCCTTTCGAGGCCGGGACCGTTTCCCTGCCGCGAAAGGATGAACGTATTCTTTTTCTCGGTGCCGAGCCCGGCTTTCGCTTGCTCGAAGGCTTCGATGCCAAGCTTCATCTCGTCCAAGGCTTCAGGCCGCATTTTCGCGCCTTGCAGGCGTTCGGCTTCACCGTCACGCCGCAAGTGGAAGGCAAGGCTTTCGACGCGGCGCTAGTGCTCGCTGGCCGCCATCGCGGACAAAACGAGTTGCGCGTCGCAGAAGCGATCGAGCACGTGGCATCAGGCGGGTTGATCGTCGTCGCCGGTGGGAAGGACGATGGTATCGCCAGCCTGCGCAAGCATGTCGGCGCCCTTGTGCCGCCCGAAGGCCACCTGCCGAAGCATCACGGCATTGCCTTCTGGTTTCGCAGGCCGGCCGATACCGTTGCCGCGGCAACGCTTCGCGCCGCCAATCCGGACTTGGTGGTCGAGGACCGCTTCCGCACGGCCCCAGGCATGTTTTCGTTCGACAAGATCGATGCCGGATCGAAGCTGCTGGTCGAAAATCTGCCCAACGATCTGCGTGGCAGCGTTGCGGATTTCTGTGCCGGTTGGGGCTATGTCGCCGCCGAAGTCGCCGCCCGCTCACCCGGCATATCGGCGCTTGACCTTTACGAAGCGGATTTCGAGGCGCTGGAGGCGGCGAAGGTCAATGTCGGCAACACAGGCCTGGAGCCACGTTTCTTCTGGATAGATCTTTTGAGCGAGCCGGTCGAGCACCGCTACGATGTGATCGCCATGAACCCGCCCTTTCACCGCAGCCGGGCGACTGAGCCCGAAATCGGTGCCGGCATGATCCGCGCGGCAGGCAAGGCGCTGAAGCCGGGCGGCCGGCTGTTCATGGTGGCGAACCGTCAGCTTCCCTACGAACCGGTGCTGGCGGCCGCCTTCTCCAGCCATGCGGAGCTCGCCCGCGACGGCATGTTCAAGGTCTTCTCGGCGCGACGCTGAAACGCTGCGGGGCAAGCCGGCGACACGTCGCTCGCGCTATTCCCGCGCGCCGTCGGTCTGCTTCAACTCGTCAAGCGTCGGCATGGACACGATGTGATAGCCGGAATCGACATAGTGGATTTCGCCGGTGACGCCGGAGGACAGATCGGACAGCAGATAGAGCGCTGAGCCGCCGACTTCGTCGATCGTCACCGTGCGGCGTAACGGCGAGTTGCGCTGCTGGTAGGAGAACATGTGGCGTGCGTCGGAAATCCCGGCGCCGGCAAGCGTCCGCACCGGTCCCGCCGATATGCCGTTCACCCTGATGCCGCGCGGGCCGTAGTCGTTGGCTAGATAGCGGACGCTGGCCTCCAGCCCGGCCTTGGCGACGCCCATGACGTTGTAGTTCGGCATGACGCGGACCGAACCGGCATAGGTCAGCGTGATCATCGAACCGCTATCCTTCATCAACGTGGCGGCGTGACGGGCGACCTCGGTGAAGGAGTAGCAGGAGATCACCATGGTGCGGATGAAGTTGTCGCGGCTGGTGTCGGCGTAGAGGCCTTTCAGCTCGTTCTTGTCGGAAAAGCCGATGGCATGGACGACGAAATCCAGCCCGCCCCACGCCTTGCCCAAAGTCTCGAAAGTCGCGGCGACCGATGCGCTGTCCTCGACGTCGCAAGGCACCACCAGCGATGCGCCCAGTTTCTCGGCGAGCGGCTTGACGCGGCGCCCGAAGGCCTCACCCTGATAGGTGAAGGCGAGATCCGCGCCATGTTCGGACAGTTTGCGGGCGATGCCCCAGGCGATCGAATGATCGTTGGCGACGCCCATGACAAGCCCGCGCTTGCCCTTCATCAATCCGTCCATGGTCGGCAAATCCTTATGCGGAATAGCGCTGGAAAATCAGCGTAGCGTTGGTGCCACCGAAACCGAACGAATTGGACAAAACGGTGTCGATCCTGGCTTCGTCGATGCGCTTGCGCACGATCGGCATGCCTTCGAATTCCGGATCGAGGTTGTCAATGTGGGCGCTCTCGCCGATAAAGCCGCCTTGCATCATCAGGATCGAGTAGATCGATTCCTGCACGCCGGCCGCACCCAGCGAATGACCGGTCAGCGATTTGGTCGACGTGATGAAAGGCATCTTCTCGCCGAACACCTCGCGGATGGCGCCCATTTCCTTGGAGTCGCCAACCGGCGTCGAGGTGCCGTGCGTATTGATGTAGTCGACCGGCGAGGACACCGTTGCGAGCGCCTGCTTCATGCAGCGAGCCGCGCCTTCGCCCGACGGCGCCACCATGTCGTAGCCGTCGGAGGTGGCGCCATAGCCGATGATCTCGGCATAGATCTTGGCGCCGCGTGCCTTGGCATGCTCGAGCTCTTCAAGAATCAGCACGCCGGCGCCGCCGGCAATGACGAAACCGTCGCGATCGACGTCGTAGGCGCGCGAGGCGACTGATGCCCTGTCGTTGAACTTGGACGACATGGCGCCCATGGCATCGAACAGATCCGACATCGTCCAGTCGAGATCCTCATGACCGCCGGCGAAGACGATGTCCTGCTTCCCCCACTGGATCAGCTCGTAGCCATTGCCGATGCAATGCGCTGACGTCGAGCAGGCCGATGAGATCGAATAGTTGACGCCGTGGATCTTGAACCAAGTGGCAAGCGTCGCTGAAGCGGTCGACGACATCGCCTTTGGCACCGCGAAGGGACCGATCCGCTTGGGACTGCCGTTCTTGATCGTCGTCTCGGCCGCTTCGACGATTGCACGGGTCGACGGTCCGCCGGAGCCCATCACGATGCCGGTGCGCTCGTTGGTGATGTCGGTCTCGTCGAGGCCGGCGTCTGCGATCGCCTGGTCCATCGCGACATGGTTCCAGGCAGCACCTTGCGACAGGAAGCGCATGGCGCGACGGTCGATCATTCCCGACGGATCCAGCGTCGGCGCTCCCCACACCCGGCAACGGAAGCCATGCTCGGCGAAAGAGTCGGAAAAGCTGATGCCGGACCTGGCATCATGCAAGGAGGCCTGCACCTCGTTGGCATTGTTGCCGATCGACGACACGATGCCGAGACCTGTGACTACGACCCGTCTCATTCGCAACTCCTTCCAGCACGGACCTCCGAAACCTGATTAAGTTTCCGGAACGGAACCATGCGCAAATTAAAGTGCTACAGCGTCCTTTAGATGTCCAAGACGTGGCACTGTTGGTCTTCGCTCAGCCGGCGGCCGATTGCTTGGACAGACCGACCTTCAGATCCGTTGCCGCATATATGGGCTCGCCATCTGCCTTCAGCCAGCCATCGGCGATGCCAAGCACAAGCCGACCGCGCATCACTCGCTTGAAGTCGACGCCATACTCCACCTTCTTGACCGAAGGCGTGACCATGCCTTTGAATCTCACCTCACCTGTCGACAGCGCCATTCCCTTGCCTGGTTCGCCGAGCCATCCAAGGTAGAAACCCGTCAACTGCCACATGGCGTCCAGGCCCAGGCATCCCGGCATGATCGGATTGCCGATGAAATGGCAGGCGAAAAACCACAAATCCGGCTTGATATCGAATTCTGCGCGGATGAAACCCTTGTCGAACGCACCGCCGGTTTCGCTGATCTCGGTGATGCGGTCGAACATCAACATCGGCGGATAGGGCAGTTGCGCATTTCCCGGTCCGAACAGCTCGCCGCGGGCGCAGGCAAGCAATTCCTCGTAACCGTAGCTGGATTTCGAACCCGCCATCAATCTCGTCCCCGTGATCGTCCCGGGCGATAGGCGCCCATGCTGGTGGTTTCCTAACACAATCTGTTTCAGGCCGGAAACCGGCGTTTGCGCTTAACCTGCCCGTCTGCCCGGGTCAATGCGCGCTATTGATCGCATTCGGCCGACAGAATATATGTCAGGACACGTCCAATTTCGGCAGATGCTCTATTTCTGCCATTTTGGACGTGTCTGAGACGGAACTGTGGGCGCGACGGATAGATGGATCTGGGTTGCCGGAAGGATAATGTCGCTGTGGACAAGCGGGTTCGCGAAGCCGGTCTGAGGCCGACACGCCAGCGTATCGCGCTGGCCGATCTGCTTTTCGCCAAGGGCGACCGCCACCTTTCGGCCGAGGAACTGCACGAGGAAGCGCTTGCCGCCGGCGTGCCGGTGTCTCTGGCCACCGTCTACAATGCTCTGCACCAGTTCACCCAGGCTGGCCTTTTGCGCATCCTTGCCGTCGAGGGATCGAAGACCTATTTCGACACCAACACCTCCGATCACCATCATTTCTATATCGAGGGCGAAAACAGGATCTTCGATATCGACAGCGGCCCGGTGACGGTTTCCAACCTGCCGGAACCGCCGGAAGGCATGGAGATCGCCAATGTCGATATCGTGGTGAGACTGCGTCCGAAACGCTGCGACTGACCGGCGCCTTATGAATTTCCTGGATTTGACGCTCCGGCTCGAATGGGTCGCCGTCGCGGTGGCGGCTCTTGTCTTCTATGCAATGGCCGGTGCTTCCTGGTGGCTATTTGCAGTGCTCGTTCTGGCGCCCGACCTGTCGATCCTGGGTTACATGGCCGGGCCGCGCGTCGGGGCCGTCGCCTACAACACCTTGCACATACTGGTCTTGCCCGTTCTGCTGGCGCTTTTCGGCAGCGTCTTTGACAATGCATTGGCGACATCCGTTGCGCTGATCTGGATCGCCCACATCGCCATCGACCGCGCCCTGGGCTATGGCTTGAAGCTGTCGAGCAGTTTCCAGGATACCCATCTCGGCCGCATCGGCGGCTAGATCATCCCCGAATTGAAGAACAGCGAAACAAAATGCCGGATCCGGTGCTTGCAGCGCTGGCCTGACCTCCGGTTCGGAAGCGTCAGTTCTTGACCTTTTCGCCGGGATAGGCGCCCCAGACGAGCGACTGGGCGAGCCAGCCGGTATGGCCGTCGAAGGTCATTTCGCACCATTGGCCATCGCAGGACTTGATCGTGCCCATCACCCCCGGTTCGAGGATCGCGATGACGCTTGCATCTTTTGCCGGGTCGTCGAGGAGGTTGATGCGGGCGTCCTTGCCGCGCTGCCAGGGGGCGACGATCGCCGTGCGGCGGCCCGAAAGCAGCGACTGATTGATCCAGCCTTCCGAGCCGTCGGCATCGCGCACGCGGCGCCATGTATCGAACTCCTGGATGATCTCCATCGGCAGGCCTGGTTTCATGTACATCCAATCGACGGAATAGTTGACGCCCGGCCCGACGCGCGAGTTGACGCGGCCGGATTTCAGGCTGACGAAGCGCGGCAGCGGCAAGCCGCTTGGTCCGAGCGTGACGCTCTGGGCGGGGGCCGCGGCACTTTGCGCCATCACCAGTGGGCTATGGATGAGAGCGCCGAGGAATGCTGCACTGAGGGTCAGGCGGAGCGACGCGAAACCAGACACTTTCGTTCCTTTCGGCGCCGGCCCATCGGCCTTCGCGCCCCTTTTTCTTTGTCTTCGGCGGAACCACTTGTTACATGGATGACCGGTACCGCGATCGGCTCTCAGTTTCGCCGTTCTTGGTTAAAGAGGTCTCAACGAGATCGGGTTCGAGGAAACAATGGCAGGCAAAAAGAAGCCCCTCGTCGTCATCACGCGCAAGTTGCCCGACCCGGTCGAGACCCGCATGCGCGAGTTGTTCGACGCCCGGTTGAATGTCGAGGACAGGCCGATGACGCAGCCGGAACTGGTGGCGGCGGTCAAGGAGGCTGACGTGCTGGTGCCGACCGTGACCGATAATATCGACGCGGCGCTGATTGCCCAAGCCGGCGACAAGCTCAAGCTGATCGCCAATTTCGGCAATGGCGTCGACAAGATCGACGTTGCGGCAGCGGCCAAGAAAGGCATCACCGTCACCAATACGCCGAACGTGCTGACCGAAGATACGGCCGACATGACCATGGCGCTGATGCTGGCCGTGCCGCGACGGCTGGCCGAAGGCGCCAACGTGCTGACCGGGGACAAGAAATGGGCGGGCTGGTCGCCGACCTGGATGCTCGGCCGTCGCATCTGGGGCAAACGGCTCGGCATTGTCGGCATGGGTCGCATCGGCACCGCCGTCGCCAGGCGCGCCAAGGCCTTTGGCCTCTCGATCCACTACCACAACCGCCACCGCGTGCTGCCGGCAATCGAGGACGAGTTGGAAGCCACATATTGGGAAAGCCTCGACCAGATGCTTGCCCGTATGGACATTATCTCGGTCAATTGCCCATCGACACCGGCAACCTTCCACCTGCTTTCGGCACGGCGGCTGGCGCTTCTGCAACCGTCCGCTTACATAGTCAACACCGCGCGCGGCGATATCATCGATGAGGAATCGCTGGTCAAGCTCATCCATGACGGCAAGATCGCCGGCGCCGGCCTCGACGTCTACGAGCACGAGCCGGCGCTGAACAGCAAGCTTCTGAAGCTCGCCCACAAAGGCAAGGTCGTGCTGTTGCCGCATATGGGCTCGGCGACGCTCGAAGGCCGCATCGACATGGGTGAGAAGGTGATCATCAACATCCGCGCCTTCTTCGATGGCCATCGTCCGCCCGACCGCGTGCTGCCGCTGCGGGCGTGACCTGCCATCATGCCGGCATGGCCTTGCCGCGGCAACCACGCGTTCGTCTTTGGATAGTGTTGGCTTACGAAAGCGCCTTGCGCATGGTGATTGAGGTCGGCCGGTCGTAGCCCTTGTGCGCTGTCCGTTCGGTTTCGCGAAAGCCGAGGCGGGCGAAG
Source organism: Mesorhizobium sp. M1423 (assembly GCF_040317575.1). Taxonomy (NCBI): domain Bacteria; kingdom Pseudomonadati; phylum Pseudomonadota; class Alphaproteobacteria; order Hyphomicrobiales; family Phyllobacteriaceae; genus Mesorhizobium; species Mesorhizobium sp. M1423. The sequence goes on along the minus strand of NZ_JAMYKU010000011.1, from coordinate 42,896 downwards.
GCAGTGTGGTTTCCGGTCAGTTCGACCCGGGTCTGGAGCTCGATGGCGGCCCGGTTGTGGCTACGGGCAAGATCTTCGACAGCCTGCATCAGCCGCTTTCCGATGCCTTGGCCCTGAAGAGTCGGCACAACCGCGAGCTTTCCAATATAGAGGTCGTCTGCGCGCTTCACGACGAAGACGCAACCGACGATCTCGTTTTCCTTCAGCGCCAGGAATCCTGTCTCCTCCAGCGCTCTAGCCCTAAGATTTTCGACAGTGAGCCGATGCGCCGAGGACGGCGGATCAATAACGCCTTCCATGAAGGCGAAGGCGCGCATGACCAGTGCCAAGACCTCGTCCCAACGGTCGAAATCGGCCGCAAGCTGCACAATGGAAACGTCGGCAGGCAGGCTCACCGGTGAGTCCGCTTGTAGCGGATCGTGTCGAAGCGTGCCGCCAGTGCATCGTAGAGCAGCAGTCGCCCGACCAGCGGCTCGCCAATCCCGGTGATCAGCTTGATCGCTTCCATGGCTTGCAGCGTGCCGATGACCCCCGTCAGCGCACCGACAATGCCGGCCACCGCGCAGGACGGCACCAGTCCCGGCGGCGGCGCTTCGGGAAAAAGATCGCGGTAGCTTGGGTTCAACGTGCCGTCCGGACCGGTTTCGAACGGCTTCAGCACCGTCACCGAGCCGTCGAAGCGGCCAACGGCGGCATGGACGAGCGGCCGGCTTTCGGCGGCGCAGGCGTCGGCCACGGCGTAGCGCGTCTCGAAATTGTCGGAGCCGTCAACGACGATGTCATAATCGGCGATGAGGGCAGGGGCGTTGTCCGCGGTCAGCCTGAAATTGTGCTCTTCCACGACGACGTTTGGATTGATGCGGATGATCACCGCCTTGGCGCTGTCGGTTTTCGCCATGCCGACATCGCCCGTGGCGTGGATCACTTGTCGTTGCAGGTTGGAAAGCGAAACGATGTCGTCGTCGACGATACCGAGTGTGCCAATCCCTGCGGCGGCGAGATATTCGAGCACCGGCGCTCCCAACCCGCCGGCGCCGATGACCAGCACCCGCGCCCGCTTTAGCCGCTGCTGGCCGGCGCCGCCGATTTCGGGCAGCACGATGTGGCGGGCGTAGCGTTCGAGCTCTTCGTCGGTGAGGGCGGCTGTGATCATCGCCGGACCATATAACGGAGGAAAAAACTTGTCAGGCGTCAATGCATGCGGCTCAGAAATGCGTCATGAACGAAGTTCAGATGGTCGGCCTGACCTTGCCGTGATCGACGGTCAGGAACTGCGCGCGTCCCTTGAGGCTGTCAAACAACGCGGCATCGGTCCCGGTCATGAAAGCCTGGCAGTTCAGTTCCTCCAGGATCGAGAACAAGGCCGCGCGCCGGCCGCCGTCGAGGTGGGCGGCGATCTCGTCGAGCAGCAGGATCGGCGTCATGCCCGACATCTCGCCGGTTAGCCGCGCATGCGACAAGACAATGCCGACCAGCAGCGCCTTCTGTTCACCGGTCGAGCAGAGTTCGGCCGGCATTGCCTTGGGCCGGTGGCGCACCACGAGATCGGAACGGTGCGGGCCGTCGAGCGTGCGTCCGGCGGTGCGGTCACGGTCGCGCCCTTGGGCAAGCGCACGACGGAACCGTTCCTCGACGTCGACGGCCGGCGAAATGCCGACTTCGCCTTCCAGTTCCCCCGAGATGCCGATGTCGGCTTGCGGAAACGGTCCGTCGCCGGGCAGACGGTCGATCATGGCGGCGAGCAGACGCACCAGTTCGGCACGCGCCGCGGCAATTGCCACGCCGGTCTCGGCCATTTGCATCTCGATCGCATCGAACCAGGCACCGTCGCGCGAACCGTCGGCGAGCAGCCTGTTGCGGCCGCGCATTGCCTTTTCGTAGTCAAGCGCGCGCTGGCCGTGGCCAGGATCGATCGCCAGCACCAGTCGGTCGAGGAAGCGCCGACGATCGGCCGCCGGCCCGGGGAACAGGCCGTCCATGGCCGGTGTCAGCCAGACCACACGCAGCCATTCCAGCATGTCTTCGGCTGAGCGCGCTGCCGCGCCGTTGATCCGCACCCGCCTGCCGCCTTCGCTGTCGCTGCCTGCAATCCCGGTACCGATCTCGACCTGGCCGTCCGGCCCGTCAAGCCGGGCATGCAGCGCAAAGCCACCGTCGCCGCCTTCGCGCGCCACCTCGGCATAGGGTGCGCGGCGCAGGCCGCGGCCTGGCGTGAGCAGCGAGATCGCTTCAAGCAGATTGGTCTTGCCGGCGCCATTGTCGCCGGAGAAAACCACAGCGCCGGGATCAACGTCGATTGCCAACGCCGCATAATTGCGGAAATTCGTAAGTGTAAGCTTACTTATGTAAGTCTGCCGCGGGTTTGCAAATCTGGTCACGACAGCAGATGGCCTCGTTCGGGCCCTACACCCGCATCGGCATCAACACGTAGAGCGCGGTCTCGTCGGCCATGTCGTGGATCAGTGTCGGGGATCCGGCATCCGCCAGCATGAACTTCGCCTCCGTGCCGGTCAGTTGCGCGGCAACGTCGAGCAGGTATTTGGCGTTGAAGCCGATTTCGATCGGATCGGACGAATAGTCGGCTGCCAGTTCTTCGGTGGCGCTGCCTGAATCCGGATTGTTGACTGCAAGCGTGACCTGGCCTTCGGCGATCGAAAGCTTTACAGCCCGGCCGCGTTCGGACGAAATGGTCGAAACGCGATCGACGGCAGCGGCGAAACTCTGACGATCGATGATCAGCTTCTTGTCGTTGCCGGTCGGAATGACGCGCTGGTAGTCCGGGAAAGTGCCGTCGATCAGCTTGGAGGTCAAGATGACGCTGCCGATGGTGAAACGGATCTTGGTGTCCGACAGCTCGGTGGTCACCGCAATGTCGGGGTCGTCGACCAGCTTCTGCAACTCGCTGACCGTCTTTCGCGGGATGATGACGCCAGGCATGCCCTCGGAGCCCGCTGGTGCGTCGATCTCGGCGCGCGCCAGCCGATGGCCGTCGGTCGCGACCGAGCGCAGCTTCAGCTTGCCGCCAGCCTCGTGCGTGTGCAGATAGATGCCGTTCAGATAATAGCGCGTCTCCTCGGTCGAGATGGCGAACTGGGTCTTCTCGATGAGGCCCTTTAGCCCGAGGGAATCGAGCCGGAAAATATGCGAGAACGACCCGGCTGAAAGCTCGGGAAAGTCGGACTGCGGCAGGCACTGCAGGCGGAAGCTCGAGCGCCCCGACGTCACCGTCATGGCGTTGCCGTCTTCGTCGGTCTTCAGCGCCACCTCCGCGCCGTCGGCAAGCTTGCGCACGATGTCGTAGAGCAGATGCGCCGGAACCGTCGTCGCCCCGCCACGCTCGACCTTTGCCGGCGTTGCTTCGGTCACCTCCAGGTCGAGGTCGGTCGCCTTCATTTCAAGGCTGGCCCCCTCGGCGCTGAGCAGCACGTTCGACAGGATCGGAATGGTGTTGCGCCGCTCGACCACGCGGTGAACATGGTTAAGCGACTTCAGGAGATTTGACCGTTCCAGGATAACACGCATGACGAAACAGGCTCGCTTGAATGAATGAACGGGTCTCCGGCAAGCGGCGCCCCGCGAAAGGTCTGAACAGGCTCAGAATCTGCGTAAACTGACAGGAAAAACCCGGCAAACGCAAGCCCGCGCCACCGGTTCGGGCCGGCTGCACGGGCTTTCTGGGGATAAAAAGGCCGAAGTCCGCGAGCCGGCGTTTTTCGCGCCGTCAGGCCTGGTCGTTGATCAGCCTTCTCAGCAATTCGAGTTCCTGCGCCAGTGTGTTGTCGACGCCTGAAAGATCCTCGATCTTGCGCACGGCATGCAGCACCGTCGTATGGTCACGGCCGCCGAAACGCCGCCCGATCTCCGGCAGCGAGCGCGGCGTCATCACCTTCGACAGGTACATGGCGACCTGCCGTGGCTTGACGATGGTGCGTGTGCGCCGGTTGGACAGAAGTTCAGTCTTCGACACGTTGTAATGGCGTGCGACGATGCGCTGAATGTCCTCGATACGCACCCGCTTCGGCTCGCCGGAACGATAGATGTGGCCGAGGATCTCGTCGATGCGGTCGATGGTGATCTGCGGTTCGAAGGATTGGCGAAACAAAAGCTGGTTGAAGGCACCTTCGAGCTCGCGCCCGCTGCCGGTCACCGTGCGGGCAACGTGATTGAGGATCTCTTCGGAAATATCGAGCGACACATCGTCGAGCTTGGCGGTGGCAAGCCTGAGCTTGAGCATACCGATGCGCATGGCGAAATCCGGGGCCGACATTTCCAGCGCGACGCCGCCGTTGAGGCGCGAGCGGACGCGCGGCTCCAGCGACTCCAATTCCGACGGCGGCCGGTCGGCAGCGACCACCACTTGCTTGGCGCTGTCGAGCAGCATGTTGATCAAATGGCAGAATTCATGCTGGATCGACTTGCCCTGCAGGAACTGCATGTCGTCGATGATGAGAAGGTCGATGTCGCGAAGCTGTTCTTTCAGCGTCAGTGCGTTGTTGTCGCGAATCGCGGTGGCGAACCGCCACATGAAATATTCAGCCGTCAGATAGACGACCCGCGATTTCGGGTTCTGCTTCAGCGATTCTGCGGCGATCGCCTGCAACAGATGCGTCTTGCCCAGCCCAACCGTCGCGTGAAGAAAGAGCGGATTGAAGCGCACCGCGCTCGACTGTGATTCCGCGACCGCCTTGGCAGCGGCAAAAGCCACTCGGTTCGATGGTCCCTCGATGAAGGAGGTGAAAGTGTAGCGTGGATCGAGCGGCGAACCGAGCACATTGTGCCGGAACTCTGTCTCTGCCGGCATTCCTGGGCGGGGTGCCGGGACCCGCTCGACCCTGCTGGGGCTCGCCGTGCCCGCAGAGAGAGCGGTTTGCGTCTGCCTGGTCATCTTGCGTGCCGGGGCCACTTCCGGCTCGACGCTGTTGCGGCCCTGGCGTGTGGCGGTGCGAACGACGATCTCGATCTTGAGGATCTCCGGATCCTCGTGCTTCCACAACTCGGCGATGAGATCGAGATAGTGGCCGTTGATCCATGAACGCAGGAATGCGGTTGGCACCGAGATGCGGACAATGCCCTTGGAGGATTCAGCGACCTTCATGCGCCCGAACCAGCTCGAATAGACCTCGGTTCCCAGACGCGCCTTCAGCTGGGCCTTGACCCGATCGAACTTCTGTTCAGCTTCATTGGAAGCCGCCATGTCGTTCCTTCCGATTAACGTTCCAGGAAATGGGAGGTCGCCCGTAAGCTCCCTTTCGATGCCGCCGCTCTGCATGATCGAGTTCCTTGTCTCTTGTACCTGTTTTCCGCCGGGGATGCGCCTCCTGCATCCATGTTTCCGGCGACCGTGTCTTCGCTGCGACACCATCGCCACCGCCGGCTGATGAATCGCCTCGTTATCGGTCCGGCGCCGAAGTGCCGATCCGCCTTGGTCATGTCAGGGCAATAAAATGCCGTCCGGCGAAAAACGCCGGCGCACCGTCGACCTGCCATGTACAATTACGCCAGTCCCCTACCGTATCAAAAAGACAAACCAACCCCGTCCGCGGAGTTGAATCCGCGTTGTAAACTCTGCCAATTTGAGCTGGCCGGTTTCAGGCTGGTCAAGGGCCAAGGGCCCGTCCCTTCGATGGACAGACATTACCGAAATCGCTGTGGATAGGGCAAGGCCACCCCTAACGGATTTTTAAGGAATCTGACTAGCAAGGGACGGTTCGGACGCCATGCCGCAACAGTTGATTTTGACAAAGCCATTGTGATTCAAACCCTTTTCCGGCGAATATGAAAAAGGCCACACAACGCGAAATTTTCTGAAATAATTCACTTGACAGCCAATTGTCGCCTATCGACCGCGGCCGATGTGAACAAGCTGTGGATCACCATCTGTAAACTGCTGAAAAGAAACGGTAATCTGTGACGCTCGGAAATTTTCGCATTGGCGGTTTCGAAGGCTGCGAATATCAGCGGGCATGTATATGCCGGCAAAGCATTTCGAACTTTGAAATGCACGCGGAGCGCCGTTTTGCGGGCTTTCTTTTAAGTACTTGCCGGCAAACGAAAAAACCCGGCGCGATCGGCCGGGTTTGAAGAAGCGCAGTTCAGGAAAAGGTATATTAGGCCGACAGCACCTTGACCCGTTGGGCCAGCCGCGACACCTTGCGCGATGCCGTGTTCTTGTGCACGACACCCTTGGTCGCGGCCCGCATCAATTCCGGCTCGGCCACCTTGAAGGCAGCCTGTGCGGCCGCCTTGTCGCCGGCCGCGAGCGCCTCTTCGACCTGGCGGATGTAGGTCCGGACGCGGGAGCGACGGTTCTTGTTGATCGCTGCGCGACGGGCGATCTTGCGCGTTGCCTTTTTGGCCGAGGAGGTATTGGCCATGGTGCCTCTCTTCTGATCTGGTGGGCGCTTGCGGGATACCGCGGGGCGCAAAAAACAAACGGGCAGCCACAGGGCCGCCTCGGTAGGTGCGGCTTATAGTTCAGCTTTTCCGGCGCGTCAACGCTGCGGCGCGTTCTTTTTGGCCGGTGCCTTCGTCATCTCATCGGTTCGTGAAATTCGGCTTCCGCTTGCCGGTGAAGGCCGCCATGCCTTCCTTCTGGTCGTCCAGCGCAAACAGCGAATGAAACAGCCGGCGCTCGAACCGCAGGCCCTCGGTGAGCGTCGTCTCATAGGCGCGGTTGACGGCCTCCTTCGCCATCATCACCGATGGCAGGGAAAAACCGGCGATCTTGGCCGCTGCCTTAAGCGCTTCCTCGATCAACTCGCCGGCTGGCACGACGCGCGAGACCAGGCCGGAACGCTCGGCCTCGGCTGCGTCCATCATTCGCCCCGTCAGGCACATATCCATCGCCTTCGACTTGCCGACGAAGCGGGTCAGGCGCTGCGATCCGCCCATGCCGGGCATGACACCCAGCGTGATCTCGGGTTGGCCAAACTTGGCGGTATCGGCGGCGATGATGAAATCGCACATCATCGCCAGTTCGCAGCCGCCGCCCAGAGCGTAGCCCGCCACCGCCGCGATGATCGGCTTTCGTGCCCGCGTAAATTCTTCCCAGCCGACGAAGAAATCCTGCAGATAGGCATCCACATAGGAGATCGACTGCATTTCCTTGATATCGGCACCTGCGGCGAAAGCCTTTTCCGAACCAGTGATGACCATAGCGCCGATGTCGGCATTTGCGCCCATGCTGTTCACCGACGCAACCAGTTCCGCCAGCACTTGTGAATTCAGCGCATTGAGCGCTTGCGGCCGGTTCAGCGTAATCAGCCCGACCTTGCCGCGGGTCTCGACGATGATGGTTTCATAGCCCATGCTTGCTCCTCCTCGCTTGTGTTTCAAGCCTGACAGGTCCGGCAGTGGAAGGTTGAGCGACCGCTTTGCACGATACGCTCGATGTGCCCGCCACAACCAGGCTTGGAGCAGGCCTCGCCCTCGCGATCATAAACCGCGAAGGAATGCTGGAAGTAGCCCAGCGATCCATCGGTCTGCATATAATCGCGCAACGACGAGCCGCCGGCGGCGATCGCGTCGGCGACGACCGAGCGGATTGCTTCGGCCAGGCGTTCGCTCTGTTCTCTGGCTTTCTTGCCGGCTCTCGCGAGCGTGCCCGCTTTGCGCAGCGGTGACAGGCCGGCCCGCCAAAGCGCTTCCGAGACGTAGATATTGCCTAGCCCGGCGATCAGCCGTTGGTCGAGAAGTGCCGCCTTCAGCGGTGACTTGCGACCTTTCAGCAGCGAAGCGAGCAGAGCGCCGTCCAGTGCATTGCCTATAGGCTCGACACCTAATCCCGCCAGCATCGGATGCATGTCTGGCTCGTCTTCCGAAAACAGCATGAACCCGAAGCGGCGCGGGTCGTTGAAGATCACGCGAGAGCGGACGCCGGCAGGTGATGTGATGTCGAAGACGACGTGATCGTGAGCGGTGTTTTTCGAACGTTCATAGTGGAACGCGCCGGGTGTTGCACTCTCGTCGGCCGTTTCGACGCGAAACGAACCCGACATGCCGAGGTGGCAGATCAGCACCGGGCCGTTGTCCAGGTGTATCGTCAGATATTTGGCGCGGCGGCCGAGCGCTGCAATCGTCTTGCCGGTCAGCCGCTCCGAAAATCTCTCGGGGAATGGAAACCGCAAATCGGGCCGGCGTGCCTCGACACCGACGATGCGGGCACCTTCAAGGACCGGCTGCAGACCGCGCCTGACTGTCTCGACCTCCGGCAGCTCAGGCATGGCCGCTTATCGTGGCATGGAAGGAGGTGCCGTATGGGCCGGGCGCCAGCCCGAGATGTTCGGCCACGGTTTCGCCGATGTCGGCAAATGTCGTCCTCAGTCCAATGTCCGCGCCTTTGAAACCCGGCCGTGTGCCGATAACCGGAATACGCTCGCGTGTGTGGTCGGTGCCGCGCCACGTCGGATCGTTGCCGTGATCGGCGGTCAAAATGAGCAGATCGCCTGGCCTCAGCCGCGCGAATGCCTCCGGCAGGCGCCGGTCGAAAGCTTCGAGTGCGGCGGCATACCCCGCGACGTCGCGCCGATGTCCGAACTCGGTATCAAAGTCGACAAAGTTCGCGAAGACGAAGTCGCCGTCGCGGGCATCTTCCATGGCGCCAAGCGCTTTGTCGAACATCGCCATGTTGCCGGCAGCCTTGCGGACTTCCGAGATCCCCCGATGGGCGAAGATGTCGCCGATCTTGCCGATTGCGATAACCCGGCTGCCGCGCGCCGTCAGCCGGTCGAGCAGCGTCGGTTCCGGCGGCGGTACGGCATAGTCGCGACGATTATGCGTTCGCGCGAACGTGGCGGCGGTTTCACCGATAAACGGTCGTGCGATGACGCGCCCGATATTCAGCGGATCGACCAGCCCGCGCACTATCTTGCAGAAGTCGTAAAGCCGTTCCAGGCCGAAATGAACCTCATGCGCGGCGATCTGCAGGACGGAGTCGACCGAGGTGTAGCAAATCGGCTTGCCGGTGCGGATATGGTCTTCGCCGAACCGTTCGATGATCTCGGTGCCGGGGGCATGACAATTGCCGAGAATGCCGGGCACCTTCCCTTCACGCACCATTGCTTCGGTCAACTCGGCTGGAAAGGCGGGAATCGTGTCGGGGAAGTAACCCCAGTCGAAACGGACCGGCAGGCCGGCTATTTCCCAATGGCCCGATGGCGTGTCCTTGCCGCTCGAAACCTCCTGTGCCGCGCCGTGAAAGGCGGCGGCAAACTCGACGCTGCCGCCATTCTCGAACCTGAAACCCGTCGCCGTTGCCGCGGCATGGCCGAGGCCGAGCGATAGCATGTTTGGTACAAGAAGCGGTCCGCCACGCAGGCCTTCGCGATCGGCGCGGCCTTCCGCGCAGGCCTGCGCGATGTGTGCGAACGTGTTGGAGCCGGTGTCGCCATAGCGTTCGGCGTCGGCCGCGCCGCCGATGCCGAAGGAGTCAAGGACAAAAAGGGAGGCGCGTGCCATCAAAGGTTCATCATTGCCTGGGTGTTGACTCAGACATAGGGTTCCGCGCTGCCGTTGGCAATTCGGAAACCCGAACGGCACGGCTTGGCGTGCTGGTCCGGGAGAAACGAATCGCGGCATGGTCGATCTGCCGATCGAAATGCGCGGCATGGAGCTCGCATGAGGCCTGCCCTGAAAGCATTCGCTGCCGTACTGGCCTTGCTGCTGGATGCATCTTGCGCGAACCTGGCGCGTGCCGATTGGCGCGATGATATCGGAACGTTCCGTATCGGTATCGTCGCCGAGCCTGGCGCCGGCAACACCGTTCCAGGTCTGGCGCTGCTGACCGACGCCTATACCAAAGCGCTCGGCATGAAGGTGGAGTTTGTCGTTGCCGCGACTATACGTCGTTGATCGAGGCGCAGGCCAATGCGCGGATCGAATATGCAATCTATCGGCAACCGCCTACGCCGCCGCCTCCGAACGGTGCGGATGTGTCGAACCTCTCGCGGCGCCGCTCGATTCCGGCGGCGCCATCGGCATCCGCTCCGTACTGCTGACGCGCGACGGGAGGGTTCCCGATCTGATGGCCATGGCAGTCCATCGGGTCGTCATGGCGCCTTTCGACAGCGTCGGTGGTGCTTTGTTGCCGCTTGCCGGGCTGGCTGCAGACGGGGTCAACGTGGCGGAAGATGCGCCGTTTTTGACCCACGCCAATTCGGCTGCCGCAGCTGAAGCAATGCTGGTCGAGGGCGAGGCCGATGCCATATTCGGCTGGATCCCGGCTGTGGCAGAGGGACGGCCAAATCCTCCTGGCGGCACGGTGGCGAGGCTCGAGGCCGCAGGGCTCTCGAAATCGTCGCTTCAGGTCGTATGGACGTCAGGCCTGCTGAGATATGGCCCGCACACCGTCCGCAGCGATCTGGACCCCGAAGCCAAGCGCCGGCTCACCGTATTTCTCACCAATCTCAGATCAGCCGCGCCGGACATTTACGATCTTCTGGAGCCGAGACACTCCGGCGGGTTCGCTGTTGCCGGTCCGAGGGATTATGTGCTGGCTGCGGCCATCGTGCACCTGATCTCGGCCCGCGGTCACAAGCAGTAGCAACAGCCCGGTTAGCGGGCTTCAGGCGTCAGCAATCGCTGCACGGAATGGTCGGGCTCCTGCGCGGCCGTAGATAATAAGTTTCCGCCATCGATATCGAATTGAAGGCCGAGCTCAACCCGAACCGGCTTTGGCCATCCGCCGACCAGGTGATGATTGGCTTGTAGGCGAGATCGCTTTCGACCCGAATGAGGAAAGTGCCTTTGATCTTGAGCGCGCTCGGGACCGTTGTGGCGGAATCCTTGATGGCGTCGACGCTAGAGACACCATCGACTACTTTGCGCGACCACACGACCAAGACTTTCGGCGTCGTCTCGTCCGTGACCTGTATCGCCGTGATGATGATCTTCGGTTTCGAACGATTATAGGGCTGAAGCGTGGAACTGCCGATCGCGATGATGGCATCGAGATCGGCCGCCTTGATGGTCTGCTGCTGGGTGACAAGGTCCGCTACCATGCTGCCGATGCGGCTGACCTTCTTGCTGGTCTCGATGGCTTGCGAGGCCTCCATGGTCATAAAGTACATGATCAACAGGACAGGCACGATGAGGGCAAACTCGACAGCCGCAATACCGCGGCGGTCCGAGCAAAGCCGGACTGCTCTTGTACAAATCTCTGCGATGCCCAGCTGTGCCCCCGCACGAATCATGGCTTTGCCCTTTTCAAGCGACTACGTGGTTCAGTTGTCGAACGGCTCGTTCTGCCAAGTGATCGAAGCAAAATGCAGTGTTTTGCCATCCTTCAGATTGGCCATCGACTTGGCCATGAAGTCGGTCATCACCGGCCATTTGTAAAAAACCCGCAGCATGTTTCTCGACTCCGCCAGGCCCGGTGCGACGGTGAAGGTCTGTGTGTTCGTGCCCTTGGTCAACACGACATCGCCATCCTGGATCTTGAAACCGGCCAGCGCCGCATCGGCGAAGGTCGGATATTCGCGCAAATCCACCAGCAATCCGGGACAGGTCTTGGCGACCATGATGTCCAATTTGGTGCAGATCATATCCCGCAGCTTGGTCCCGGACACATCGGCCGGTCTTAACTGGCCGGTACGCAGTTGGCGCGCGATGTCGTCTGTGGCGTTTGCCATCACTTCTTGTGCGGCAAATGAAATACAGCTCTCCAGGATGGCGAAGACAAGAAGCGCGAATGGAATTGCAAGCATGGCGAATTCGATCGCCGTGCTTCCGCGTCGGTCGCCCAAAAACCGTCCGGGAAAACCTGCTCGTCCTGCCTTACTCATGTCCTCTACCTGCCGATTCCAGTTCTGCATCGGATCCCACCATTAGTCGGAACCGATTGAAGTCCGGTTGGAATGACCGTTAAATTCGGCGGAAAGGCCTTAACCAGGCAATAACCGAAGCGTTCCCGCAAAGGTGGAGAAGTCGGCTAGCTAATGCCCGGCGCTCATCTCGGCCTCAGAGGCCTTCTCGGCATCGCTCTTGTACGAGCTTTCGCAATATGGCGCGCAGGACATGGTCTGTACTTCGGCACGCCGATAGATGCGCACCGACGACGCTGCCTGGCGCACGACCGTTATTTGCTCATCGACGAGCGGGTTGCCCTCCTGATCGAGGACGACAAGATTGGTGACGCCAAATCCCTTGCCGGTCAGTACGATCGTCGATGCGTCCTGCACGGAGGCGTCAGCGATCGCCGGATTGCCGACGACAATCGTATCGGCGGTGCGCGACAATTTGACGATCTTTGCCTGGTTCATCGTGACCTCGATGCCGGCGCCTGCCTTGGCTGGAACGGCGAAAGCCGCTGCGGCAAGAACCACGGCAATTGGAAATGACGATCTCGGCCCGGCCATTGAGGCGCTCCCCGGCAACAAACTGTTCAACAGAACATGAACGAGATTGGTGAACCAACCGTTAAGCGGCTGGAGTTCAGGATTAAGCCGGAACCGGCATTGGGCTAGCAGGCACGGCTCAAACCTCTTTGCCGAATTGCGCCTTTTGCGCCCTTTGTTAGCCCGTGGACCCAGTGGCCGGTATTTTAGTCCTGGGTTAACTACACAATGTCATCGAAGCGGGAAAGGAATCGGTAAGCCTGTTTATTAAGCCGATCGAAACAGCTTCCGCTTACATTCACAGCATCCGATCAGCCATTAAGAGAAGTTGACGGAAGTGCTGTAACAATTGGAGTAGGAGCTCGAATGTCTAACCTCATCGCACGTTTTGTGAAGGACGAATCCGGCGCGACCGCTATCGAATACGGTCTGATCGCCGCCCTCATCGCGCTCGCCATCATGGTTGGCGCCGGCTCGCTCGGCAACGCGCTGAACGCCAAGTTCGACAAGATCGCCAGCAAGGTCAACGGCGTCAATTAAGCTACGCGGCCAGTCACTTTTCAAGAACAGGGGCCGCTCCGTTGCGGCCCTTGTTGCATTATAGTAACAAAACACTTTGAAGTCTCATCAATCGTTAATAGAATGTGCCTAGGTTAGGCTAGGTACAATTTGACCACAGGCGCGCGTCCATGCTTGAAGCCGTGATCTTCGTCGTCTTTCCGTTCTGCATGCTTTTTGCCGCGATCTCCGACATGCTGTCGATGACGATCGCCAATCGCGTGCCTGTGCTGCTTGTGGTTGTCTTCGCCTTGGTAGCGCCTTTGACCGGCATGGATTGGGCCACCTATGGCTGGCATTTCGCCGCCGCCGGCCTGGTTCTCGCGGTGACGTTCGGCCTGTTCGCGCTTGGCGGCATGGGCGGCGGCGACGCGAAGCTGCTGGCCGCCACTGCCGTGTGGATGGGACTGAATGTCCATCTCATCGAATATCTCGTCGCCTCGACATTCATAGGCGGCTTGCTGACGCTTGCCATTCTCGCCTATCGAAAATCGCTGCTTGCCGCCGTCACAAGCCACAATCCGTTCCTGCGCCATTTCGCCGATGACGCGACCGGTGTTCCGTACGGCATTGCGCTTGGCATTGGCGGTCTGCTTACCTATCCGGACTCGCCGTTAATGGCCTGGGCTCTCGCCAGGCTGGCGGGCTGATTTGCGTTACTCCGTTTGCGCCGGGCCTGGCGAGTTGGCGACGTCTTTCCTTCGGGCCGCGCTTGGTCGCTCTAATTTATGTAAACGTTAAATTAATCACGATCGTAAGTATAACATTAACCTTGTTTTGACGATTGCCGCTGCAAAGTCCGGCTTGGCCAGGTGGTTTGCCAAGGGCGAGGTTCGGACAGATGCCAGCATCCCGATTGATTATTCTAGGCGTGGCGATAGCCGCGGCCGGAGGTGCAGGCTATGTCGCGAAGAACATGGTCGCGCCTCCGCCGCCTCCGGTTGTCGATTCCGGCCCCCAAGCGCCGGCGATCGCGCTGCAGGACGTGCTTGTCCTTTCCGGCGATGTTCCGATGGGCAGTCCGCTAGAGAACAACATTTCCTGGGAGTCATGGCCGTCCGCCGGCATCAACGCAAATTTCATCACCCGCGCCGCCGAGCCTGAAGCGCTGGATAAGCTGAAGGGCGGCGTCGCGCGCGTGGCGCTGTATGCCGGCGAGCCGTTGCGGCGCTCGAAGTTGATCGGTGAGGGGCAAAGCTTCATGTCGTCGATCCTGCCCTCCGGCATGCGGGCTGTCGCCACAAGCATCTCGGCCGACACTTCGGCCGGTGGCTTTATTCTTCCCAACGATTTCGTCGACGTCATCATGACCCGCAGAGCCGATACCGCCAATGGCGGTAGTCCGGGCTTCACGACCGAGACTATCCTCAAGAACATTCGCGTCCTGGCGATCGACCAGACCATTCAGGAGGATGAGGAAGGCAAGAAGACCAGGGTCGGCCAGACCGCCACCCTGGAACTGACGCCGCAGCAGTCCGAGATCATCACCGTCGCTCAGCAGATGGCGGATCGCCTGACATTGGCACTGCGCTCAATCAAGGACAGCCAGGACAAGAATGTGGGGGAGGCCGACTACCTGGTTTCCGGCAATGGTCGGCGCGGAACGGTGCGGTTGATCAAGTCGGGCGAAGTTTCCGAAGTGGGGGCGAGGAAATGAAGCTAAAAACCAAACTGCCGGTCACCTTGGCTGCGGCGATCGGCCTGTTTCTCCTTGGAACGAATGCGTATGGCACTCTCGATGCCCATGCGGCGAACAATGCCAGGGTCACAGCCTCGACGGCCACCCAGCGAGTGAAGCTCGGGCTCAACAAATCGGTGGTCATCGACCTGCCGAGCGATGCCTACGATATTCTCGTTGCCAACCCCGCGGTAGCCGATGCGGTGACCCGCACCGCCAGGCGCATCTATCTATTCGGAAAGGCGGTCGGCGAGACCAACATCTTCGTCTTTGGCCCGAATGGCGAACAGATCGTCAGCCTTGATCTGGCGGTCGAACGCGATGTTGCCGGGCTGGAGGACTATATCAAGCGCTTCATCCCGTCATCGGAGATCAAGGTCGAGTTGCTGAACGACAATGTCGTTCTGACCGGAACCGTTGACACTCCGCTGGACGCCAAGCGTGCGCAAGACCTGGCGGAGATCTTCGTCTCAGGCGGCGAAGCGACCACGGGTCAATATTCGCAGACCGCTGCCGGCGGCTCCGCCGATGCCGGCGTCGACATCAACAATCCGGACACCGAGCGCCGCGTCAGCAAGATCGTCAACCTGCTGCAGATTATCGGCGACGACCAGGTGACGCTCAAGGTGACGGTTGCCGAAGTCAGCCGCTCGGTGATGAAGCAGCTCGGCGTCAACATGATCGGCAGCGGCAGCAGCAACGGCATCAGCTGGAGCGCGTTAAGCGACAATTTCACCGGTTTAGGCAAGTCGCTGTCGAACTCGGGCCTCTCTATCAGCAGCTCGACGCTGCAGGCCTATATCAACGCCATGGAACAGTCCGGCGTCATGAAGACTCTCGCCGAGCCAACATTGACGGCCGTATCCGGCGAGAAGGCGACCTTCAAGGTCGGCGGTGAATATAACATGGTGACCGGCGTTTCCGAAGCCGTCTCCAACGATAACCAGACAGGTCTGAAAACCTATTCAGTCGAGAAGATCGAATATGGTATTGGCCTGGAATTTCAGCCGGTGGTGCTGTCTCCCGGCCGCATCAGCCTGAAAGTCAGGACGTCGGTCTCCGAGCCGACAACGGAAGGGTCAGTATCTTATTCCGAAGGCGTAAAAAGCCTTGGCATGAACGCCTTGTCGCTTCGCAAACGCTTGGCCGACACGACGGTGGAACTGCCTTCGGGCGGCTCGATGATGATTGCCGGGCTCGTCCGCGACGATGTCAGGCAAGCCGTCAACGGCTTGCCTGGCCTGACAAAGATTCCAGTGCTCGGCGCGCTCTTCCGCAGCAGGGATTTCGTTCGCAACGAGACCGAGCTCGTCATCATCATCACGCCCTATCTGGTGAAGCCGGTGGCGCGCAACGACCTTGCCAAGCCTGACGACAATTTCAACGCCGCCAGCGACGGGGCCGCCATGTTCCTTGGACGTGTCAACCGCGTCTACGGCACCATGCAGACCGACAAGCCCAACGGCCGTTATCACGGCGTTGTCGGCTTCATCTACAAGTAAGCGGGGAAGCGGACATGTCTCAGTCAGCATCGAAGACAAAGGCGATCACCGCGATGCGGTCGGTCCATTTGCGAATCTGGCGGCCCGCCGTTCCCATCATGGCGGTCGTGATGGCGGCATCACTGGCCGGCTGCGCCAATCGCGACAGCGTCACGGTCGGTGCCATACCGGACGACTATCGCACCACCCATCCGATCGTCATCGCCGAGAAGATCCAGAAGATCGACCTTCCGGTCGGCGCCGGCGACCGTGGCATGACCAGATTCCAGCGCGACACGCTCCTGGGCTTTCTGGACGGATACGACAGGAGCGCGGCTCCGGTGCTGACGATTGAGGTCCCGAGCGGCTCGGCTAACGAAATCGCAGCGGCCGCGGCCGGCCGCGATTTCGCCAGGCTTGCCATAGCCAGCGGCATCAGCCGGAAGCGGATCGCCGTGCGGTCCTATCAATCCGTTTCGGCCGAAGCGTCCGCCCCGGTCCGTGTCGCCTACGTCTCGGTGAAGGCTCAGACGGACAAATGCGGGCGCTGGCCGGAAGACCTTCTGGAGACTTCGGAAAACAAGCATTATGCCGATTTCGGCTGTTCGTACCAAAACAACCTTGCCGCCCAGATGGCCAATCCGGCCGATCTGATCGGGCCGCGCAAACAGACTCCCATCGACGCGGCAAATCGGAGCGCGGTGATCGACGTCTATCGCGACAGAGGAATTTCGGACGAACTCCTCGGCAATTCGGAAGTCGAATATTAACGAGTGTTGAGGCTCAACAGACCTAAGCCGCGCAAGTCACTGAAAGAGATGACAATGAGCAATCTTGCCTATGACACAGAGGTAGCAGGCGGCGAAACCTCGGAGCAGGATATTGCCGCGATGCAGGCGTTGCGGCCGATCCCGCGCATTTCGATCCAGGCGTTCTGCGAGACCGAAGGCGTAGCCAATCCGGTCGAGCGCGCTGGCGAGGATCGCCGTATGGCCAAGGCCCATCTGAAGGTGCATATGGGGGGCATCCCCACCGCTATCGAATTCTACCAGTCTGCGCCGACACCGAACCTGATCCTGCTTGAATCGCGCAGCGAGCCGAAGCTGTTGCTGGAACAACTCGCCCAGCTCTCCGAGCACTGCGATCCGACCTCCAAGGTGGTGGTTGTCGGCCATTACAACGATGTCGGCCTGTATCGCGAACTCATCCGTTCGGGCATTTCCGAATATGTCATCGCCCCGGTATCGATGGCCGACATCGTCAGCGTGGTGTCCTCGATCTTCGTTGATCCGGAAGCTGAGCCGATCGGCCGCTCGATTGCCTTCATCGGCGCCAAGGGCGGCGTCGGCTCCTCGACAATAGCCCATAATGTGGCTTGGGCCATGTCGTCCCTTTTCAAGTCCGAAGTGGTTGTCGCCGATCTCGACCTCGCCTTCGGAACGGCCAACATCAATTTCGACCAGGACCCGGCGCAGGGCATTGCCGAGGCGGTCTTCTCGCCGGAACGCGTCGACGAGGTCTATCTCGACCGGCTGCTCGCCCAATGCGCCGAGCACCTGTCGCTGCTTGCGGCACCTTCGACCCTGGAGCGGGTCTACGATTTCGAGCCCGACGCCTTCACCCAGCTTATCGACATAGCCCAGCGTAGCGCGCCGCTCCTCGTGCTCGATGTCCCCCATGTGTGGGCCGGCTGGACCAAGAACACGCTGGTCAAGGCCGACGAGATCGTTATCACGGCGACGCCCGAACTGGCCAATCTGCGAAACACAAAGAACCTGGTCGACATGCTGAAGCGGCTTCGTCCAAACGATCCTGCGCCAAAGCTTGTGATCAACCAGGCCGGTGTGCCGAAACGTCCCGAGATTACGCCGTCCGATTTCTCCGAATCCCTCGGCCTTTCGCCGATGTCGGTCATCCCGTTCGAGCCGCTTTTGTTCGGAAATGCCGCCAACAACGGACGTATGCTCGGTGAGATGGATGCCAAGAGCCCCGTCGTCGCCACGATCAACGAGATTGCCCATGTGCTGACGGGGCGCAGCGAAATCAAGGTGAAGAAAAAGGCTGGCCTCGGCAACCTGCTCGGCAAGCTTTCGCGCAACAAGAAGTGATGCCGCAGCGGTGGAATTGGTAAGCGATCATGTTTGGTAAAAGAGGCAGCGACGACGGCAACCGGACCATCCCGGAATTCCGTCAGCCAGCACCCGCACCTGCCGCGCCGGCGGCCGCGAACCCTGTGGAAGCGGCGGTAGCTGCCAGGCCCGGGGCGCTGCCGCCATCCGGCGCGCCTGCAGGGCCGGCGGTTCGCCGTGCGGTCGAGCCGCCGCCATTGGCGCCGGAGCCGAAAAGGATTCAGCGTGAGCGCAGCGAGAGCTATTACGACACCAAAAGCCAGGTCTTCTCCGCACTCATCGACACGATCGATCTGTCGCAGCTCGCCAAGCTCGATCCCGAAAGCGCGCGCGAGGAAATCCGCGACATCGTCAACGACATCATCGCGATCAAGAACTTCGCGATGTCCATCGCCGAGCAGGAAGAGCTTCTCGAGGATATCTGCAACGACGTCTTGGGCTACGGGCCGCTGGAGCCACTGCTTGCCCGCGACGATATTGCCGACATCATGGTCAATGGCTCCAAGAACGTCTACATCGAGGTCAACGGCAAGGTCGAGCAGACCGGCATCCGTTTCCGCGACAACCAGCAGCTCCTCAACATCTGCCAGCGTATCGTCAGCCAGGTTGGCCGCCGCGTCGATGAATCAAGCCCAATCTGCGATGCGCGTCTTCCTGATGGCTCCCGTGTCAACGTCATCGCACCGCCCCTGGCCATCGACGGCACCGCCCTTACCATCCGCAAGTTCAAGAAGGACAAGCTGACGCTCGACCAACTGGTCAAGTTCGGCTCGATTTCGCCGCAAGGCGCCGAGATTCTCAAGATCATCGGCCGCGTCCGTTGCAACATTGTCATTTCGGGCGGTACCGGCTCCGGCAAGACGACGCTGCTCAATTGCCTGACCAACTATATCGACCGCGAGGAACGCGTTATTACGTGCGAGGACTCGGCTGAGCTGCAATTGCAGCAGCCACATGTGGTGCGTCTCGAAACACGTCCGCCCAACCTTGAAGGTGAGGGCGAAGTGACCATGCGCGACCTGGTCAAGAACTGTCTGCGCATGCGGCCCGAGCGCATCATCGTCGGCGAGGTGCGTGGACCCGAAGTGTTCGACCTGTTGCAGGCGATGAACACCGGCCATGACGGCTCGATGGGAACGATCCACTCGAATAGCCCGCGCGAATGCCTCAACCGTATAGAGTCAATGATCGCCATGGGCGGCTACACGCTGCCGCAAAAAACCGTACGCGAAATTGTCGTCGGCTCCGTCGACGTGATCATACAGGCTGCACGCCTGCGCGACGGATCGCGGCGCATCACCCACATCACCGAGGTGATCGGCATGGAAGGCGACGTCATCATCACCCAGGACATCGTTCTCTATAACATCAAGGGCGAGGATGCGAACGGCAGGTTGCTGGGCGAGCACGTGTCGACCGGCATCGGCCGTCCGCATTTCTGGGAGCGCGCCCGCTACTATGGCGAGGAGCAGCGCCTAGCCGTTGCACTCGAGGCGATGGAGAAACGCGCTGACTGATCCGTCTGGAAGCGTGGGGGCCAGGGTCGATGTTCGGGATTGACAGCACCGTATTGGCATTCGTCGTGCTCGCCGGCTTCAGCGCCGGCGCAGTGGCCTATGCTTTCCTGTTCAATCGGATCAGCACCGAGAAGCAGGTCGGCAAGCGGCTTGAATCGATCAAGACCGCCGAGACGGATCGTTCCGTCGTCAAGGCTTCGCGCGATCGCGTGGCGGAAGCGGCCAAGCGTCGCAAATCCGTCCAGGATTCGCTGAAGGATCTCGACCAAAAGCAAAAGTCCAACCAGAGCCTGGTCAAGAAACCACCGCTGAAGATCCAAATCCGCCAGGCCGGCATGAAGGTCTCGATTGAGCGCTTCTATGTCTATTCGGCGGTCTGCGGCGTCGTCTTGACGGCTTTGGTCTATTTCATCGGCGCACCGCTGCTGGTCTTGCCGGCTGCGCTGCTGGTCGGTGTCTTGGGTCTGCCGCGCTGGTTCGTCTCGTTTCGCCGCGCACGCCGCGTCAAGGCGTTTCTCAACGAATTTCCGAACGCGCTCGACATCATCGTGCGTGCAGTAAAATCTGGCCTGCCGCTGAACGACGCCGTGCGCCTGATCGCCAATGAATCCCCCGAGCCGGTCAAGACCGAGTTCCGCCGCATCGTCGATTCGCAGCAAATGGGTTTGTCGATCCCCGACGCGGCCATGCGCATGCCCGAAACGATGCCGTGCACCGAGGCGAGCTTCTTCGGCATCGTCATCCAGATCCAGTCTCAGGCTGGCGGCAATCTTTCCGAAGCGCTGGGCAATCTTTCGCGCGTGCTTCGCGACCGCAAGAAAATGAAGGCCAAGGTCCAGGCGTTGTCTATGGAAGCCAAGGCATCCGCCGTGATCATCGGCGCGCTGCCTTTCGTCGTCGCCTTTCTCGTCTATCTGACGAGCCCGAACTACATCATGCCCCTCTTTACCACCAGCACCGGCCATCTGATCCTCGGTTGTTCCGGCGTCTGGATGTCGATGGGTATCCTGGTAATGCGCAAGATGATGAACTTCGAAGTCTAGGATTCGCGCGTATGACCGATCACGTCATCAGAACTCTCACCGACCCGTCCCTGCTGATCGCACTGCTGGTCGGCATCGCGGTGTTTGCGACGGTCTTCACGCTGCTGCCCGCCTTTGGCGGGAACCAGCTCAAGGCGCGCATGAAATCCGTGGCGCTGGAGCGCGATGAGCTGCGCGCCAAACAGCGCGCGCGGCTGGCAGTCGAAGCCGACCGCCGCCGCAAGGGCCTGCGCGAAGAGCAGTCGGTCGGCATGCGCAATATTGTCGATCGCCTGGATCTCAGGCGTGCGCTGGCGGACGAAGGTACCTTGCAGAAATTGAAAGTGGCGGGTTTTCGCGGCCAAAATCCGCTGACGCGCTTCCTTTTTTTCCGCCTCGTCCTGCCCTTCATCGGCTTTGCATTGGCGGCCATATATCTGTTCGTGCTTGGAGGACTGCCCGAGCAGCCGCTTTTCGTGAAGCTGTTCGTCTGCATCGTGGTTGCCTATGCGGGGTTCTACGCGCCGGTGCTCTACGTCAACAACCGTGCGACCAAGCGCAAGCAGTCGATTCAGATGGCGTGGCCGGACGCGCTCGACCTGTTGCTGATATGCGTCGAGTCCGGCATGTCGGTGGAAGCAGCGCTTCGCAAGGTCGCCGATGAGATCGGCGCGCAATCGGTGGCATTGGCGGAAGAATTCATCCTGACCAATGCCGAACTTTCCTATCTGCAGGAGCGCAAGCAGGCGTACGAGAACCTTGCAAGCCGCACTGGCCTCGAATCCGTCAGGTCGGTGTCCCAGGCGTTGGTTCAGGCCGAGCGCTACGGTACGCCCGTGGCGCATGCGCTGCGCGTGCTTGCCGCTGAGAGCCGCGACATGCGCATGAATGCCGCCGAGAAGAAGGCGGCCGCGCTGCCGCCGAAGCTTACCGTGCCGATGATCCTGTTCTTCCTGCCGGTGCTGTTCGCCATCATTCTGGGTCCCGCCGGCATCCAGGTGAGTCAGCGCGGCATCTTTGGCGACCAGCCGAAATCGAGCAGCCAGTAGCCCAAGCGGCGTCGCCACAAACGCTGCTACGATTCAAAGCCGCGCTGCCGGTGTCGCGCGGCTCCTTGCGTTTGACATGTTGCGGAATTCTCGCGCCGGTTCGGCGCTCGAAGCGGTCAGTTGGTGGCAGGCTTTGCCTTGTCCTGCTCCTTGAGCTGGCTCCAGGCATTCTGCTGCGCCAGCATCTGGCGAAGGTAAGCGACGTTGGCCTGCGCCTGTTCCGGCGACAGCTCTTGTGAGGCGATCTTCTCGGCCTCGTCGAAACGTCCTTGCAGACCGACGACCAGCGCTAGGTTCTGGCGGACGCGACTGTCGGCATTCGGCTGCTGGGCGGCCGAGCGCATATAGGTTTCGGCCGTGCGCAAATCGCCTTCCAGCACGTACGACATGCCGAGATTGGAAAGGATCGACGGTTCGTTCGGCTTGAGGTCCAGCGCCTTGCGATAGTCTTGACGCGCCTCGTCCTTTTGGCCGAGCTGGTCGAGAATGGCAGCTTCCGCCGATACAAGTTTCCAGTCAGGATATTCGGGCGTCTGCGCGCGGCGCACGGCATCGAGAGCTGGCTCGAACTGTCCGTTGGCGGCAAGCGCCTTGCCATAGGCGGCGAGCACGTCGCGGTCCTTCGGCAAGGCAATCGCCAGCTTGCGCATCACCGCAAGCGACTGGTCGGCGTCACCGTCCATCTGCAGCGCCGCGGCATAGTTTGTCGCGATCCGCTTGTCGTTGGGGCTTTTCGAGTAGGACTGCCCGAGCGCCATCGTGGCGTTGTGCAGTTCGCCCGCCGACATTGTTTCCAGCGGCTTGCCGCTTGGGCGAGAAATCGAGCCAGTCGTCAATTTGCTGGTTCCGCAGCCAGCGACGCTTGCGGCAAGCACCATCATCAACGCCGTGGTGATCAGCCTATTTGCGCTGGCGTTCATCCTGCGGTCGGTCGGCATCGGCACCAGGGCTCCGTTCATGCGCGTGACCATTTGCGTGGTCATCTTCCCTCCCGCAGAAATATTCTGTTAACCCTAACGGAGAGTTAAGAAATGCCGACTCAGAAGCCGGAGACCAGCGAATGCCTGTTGAACTCGTCGAGAAAAAATTGAGCAATGCGCTGCCGGTCCATTTGGTGGCGAAGGATGCGCAGGCGGCGGCGGGCCTTGAGCCATCCTCAGTCGCCTGGGCCAAGGCCAACGGCTTTTCCGGCGAGGCCGGCAGGACGCTGGTTGTGCCTGGCGACAACGGTGCGATTGCCGGAGCCCTGTTCGGCACCGGCGACGACGAGGGTGCAATGGCCGTCGGGGCACTGGCGAGAGCCTTGCCCGAAGGCGAGTGGCGTCTTGCGTCCGCACCGGCCAAGCCGGAGCTTACGGCACTCGCGCTGGCACTCGGCGGCTATGTCTTCACCCGCTATGGCAAGAAGCCCGGCAGGACGCTTCGCTTCGCGCTGCCGTCCGGCGCCGACGCCGCTCGCGTCAGACGCATCGCCGATGGCGTTTTCCTGGCACGCGACCTGGTCAACACGCCGACCAGCGATATGGGTCCCGGCCAGCTGGAGAATGCCGCCCGGACCTTGGCCGCGACGCACAAGGCTGAAATATCGGTGACCAAGGGCGACGATCTTCTCGCCGCCAACTTTCCGATGATTCATGCCGTCGGTCGCGCTTCGGCCGACGCGCCGCGCCTGATCGACATGATTTGGGGGCCGAAGAATGCCCCCAAGATAACGCTGGTCGGCAAGGGCGTCTGCTTCGACACAGGCGGCCTCGACATCAAGCCGTCCTCGGGCATGCTTTTGATGAAGAAGGACATGGGCGGCGCTGCCAACGTGCTGGGCCTCGCTTCCATGATCATGGCCGCCGGGCTGAAGGTCCGGCTGCGCGTGCTCATCCCCGCTGTCGAGAATTCGATAGCCGGCAACGCCTTCCGTCCAGGCGATGTGCTGGTGAGCCGCAAAGGCATCACCGTCGAAATCGGCAACACCGACGCTGAAGGGCGGCTGGTCCTCGCCGACGCCTTAGCCTTGGCCGACGACGAGGAGCCGCAGATGCTGGTCGATATGGCAACACTGACAGGCGCTGCCCGTGTTGCGCTCGGCCCCGACCTGCCGCCCTTCTACACCGGTGACGAGGCGCTTGCATCCGAGCTGGCGGACGCCTCCGTTGCGGTCGAGGATCCGCTATGGCGCATGCCGTTGTGGAAGCCCTATGACGCCAAGCTGGCGTCGAAAATTGCCGATATCAACAACGTCACGTCGGATGGTCTCGCCGGCTCGATCACCGCGGCGCTATTCCTGAAGCGCTTCGTCCAAAAGACCGCCAGCTGGGCGCATTTCGACATCTTCGCCTGGAACCCGTCGGACCGCCCGCACGGCCTTGCCGGCGGCGAGGCGCAAGGCATCCGGGCGCTGGAGCGTGTCATTTCGAACCGCTTCGGCGGATGATGTCTCGGCATAGCCGACGAAGGTGTTGACTGAAACGGAACCGAAACAATTTTCCGTCATGCTGGACGGATGTCGATTATCATGCGTCCAAGTCAGGCCTTGCGACTGTGGCAGCAGGTGGTGCTGTCGCAGGTGCGCGACGACGCACCCGATCTCACCATGCGCCAGACGGCGATCCTGTTCACCATCTATCTCGATCCGCCGCCGCACACGGTGCGCGGTCTGGCTGCCCGCCTCAATGTCACCAAGCCGGTGATCACCCGTGCGCTCGACACGATGGGGGCGCTGAAGTTGGTGTCGCGCCACCGCGACGAGCTCGACAAGCGCAACGTGCTGGTCAGGCGCACAGTCGAAGGTGCGCTCTTTGTCGAACGCTTCGGCGATGTTATCATTGCCAGAGCCCAAGAGCTGCCGATTTGACCAAATTGTCCATTTGAACGAGTTGCCGATTTGACCGCCAGGGATGCCCGCCTCCATGCCTTCCGCTCCGATCTCGCCGATGCCAGGCTGAGAGGCGAGGTCGCCGCCGACCGGTTCGTCGCCGGCCGGCCGGCTCGCATCACCGCTTCCGTGGCCGACATCCGCAAGGCGCCACGGCCGAATGCCGGTGTCAACACACAGCTTCTGTTCGGCGATGACATTCTCGTCTTCGAGGACGCAGAAGGCTGGGCCTGGATCCAGGGCGAATGCGACGGCTATGTCGGCTATGTCGCCGACACGGCGTTGGGCGCTCGGGACCATGCGCCGACCCATATCGTTTCGGTGCCGCGCACCTTTCTCTATCCAGGACCCGACTTGCGCTTTCCGGTGAGCGGGCAATTGTCGATGGGATCATTGGTGACGGTGACGGGCTCAGCCGAAACACGCGGCACGCATTATGCGCTGTTGCCGTCCGGTCAAGCGGTCATCTCGGGTCATCTCAGGCCTGTCGCCGAGGCGGCCGCCGACTACGTTGCTGTTGCCGAGAGCTTTCTCGGCACGCCTTATTTGTGGGGCGGCGCCTCGGGCTTCGGCATCGACTGTTCCGGTCTCGTGCAATTGGCGATGCGCATGGCCGGCAGGCAGGTGCTGCGCGATTCCGACATGCAGGCGGCAACCATCGGCGAGCCGCTCGTTCCGGGGCCGGACTTTTCCGGGCTTCAGCGCGGCGACCTGGTGTTCTGGAAAGGCCACGTCGCTATCATGACCGACGCCGAGACGATAATCCACGCCAATGGCCACACCATGCTGGTATCGCGTGAAGGACTGAGCGAAGCGATCGCCCGTATCGGCTATCTCTATGGCGGTCCGACGGGGTTTCGCCGGCCGTAACGCGAATCGATCACCTTTTGTTCTGATTCTGCTTGGCGATCGCGCGCCGCCGCGCTACCTCTGACGCGTGACAGAGCAGCCGCGCCTTGCCGAACAGAAAGCCGCCGTCGTCCTGCCCGAGCCATTCGTCAAATGGTTTGCGGAAAAAGGCTGGTCGCCGCGCGCCCATCAGATCGAATTGCTGGCCAAGGCTCAGGGCGGGCAGTCGGTATTGCTGATCGCCCCGACCGGCGCCGGCAAGACGCTGGCCGGGTTCTTGCCATCGCTGACCGAACTGGCCGGCCGGCCAAGGAGAAGGCCAGGGCAGGCGCATCGCGGCATCCACACGCTGTACATCTCGCCGTTGAAGGCGCTGGCCGTCGACATCGAGCGCAATCTCGGCAAACCCGTCGAAGAGATCGGGCTGCCGGTTACTGTCGAGACGCGCACCGGCGATACGCCCGCACACAAGCGCCAGCGGCAGAAGCTGGCGCCGCCCGACATTCTGCTGACCACGCCCGAGCAATTGGCGCTGCTGATTGCCGCGCCCGACGCCAGGCGCTTCTTCGAGGACCTGCGCTATGTCGTACTCGACGAACTGCATTCGCTGGTGACCTCGAAGCGTGGGCACCTCCTGTCGCTTGGCCTGGCCCGGCTGCGCTCGTTTGTGCCCGCCCTGCAGATGATCGGCCTGTCGGCGACGGTCGCCGAGCCCGACGAATTGCGGCGCTGGCTGGTCAGCCAGAATCCACCGGGGCCGATGGCCGAACTGATCGTCGTCATTGGCGGCGCCAAGCCCGAGATCTCCATTCTCGATTCGGAGGAGCGCGTGCCGTGGGCGGGACATTCGGCCCGCTACGCAACGCCGGAGATCTACAACGAGATCAAGCGCCACAAGACAACCCTGCTGTTCGTCAACACGCGCAGCCAGGCGGAGCTGCTGTTCCAAGAGTTGTGGCGGGTCAACGAGGACACCTTGCCGATCGCGCTACACCATGGCTCGCTCGACGTCGCCCAGCGCCGGCGCGTCGAGAAAGCGATGGGCGAGAACGCCTTGCGTGCCATCGTCGCCACCTCGACGCTCGACCTCGGCATCGACTGGGGCGACGTCGACCTGGTCGTCCATGTCGGCGCGCCGAAAGGTGCCAGCCGGCTGGCACAGCGCATCGGTCGGGCCAACCACCGTATGGACGAGCCGTCGAAGGCGATCCTGATCCCGGCCAATCGCTTCGAGGTGCTGGAATGCAGGGCGGCGCTCGACGCCAATTATCTGGGCGCCCAGGATACGCCGCCGCTGGTCAATGGCGGGCTCGACGTGCTGGCGCAGCACGTGCTGGGCTGCGCCTGCGGTGCGCCGTTCCAGGCCGATGCGCTGTTCGAGGAAGTGCGAACGGCAGCACCCTATGCCGATCTCGACCGGCCGACATTCGATCGCGTCATCGATTTCGTCGCCACCGGCGGCTATGCGCTGAAGAACTACGAACGCTACGCCCGTATTCGTCTCAACAAGGACGGGCTGTGGCGGGTGTCCAATCCTCGCGTCGCTCAGCAATACCGGCTGAATGTCGGCACCATCATTGAAGTGCCGGCGCTCAACGTGCGCTACGTCCAGGCCGGCAGCAGAGGCGCGGCTTCGCGTGGCGGTCGGGTTCTTGGCAAGATCGAGGAGGCGTTCCTCGAAACGCTGACGCACGGCGACACCTTCATGTTCGCCGGCAAGGTGCTGCGCTTCGAGGGCATCCGCGAGAGTGAGTGCTTCGTCTCGAACGCGCCGGGCAGCGACGCCAAGGTGCCGTACTATGGCGGCGGCAAATTCCCACTTTCGACGTACCTAGCCGAACAGGTGCGCGCCATGCTGGACGATCCGCAGCGCTGGAAGAAGCTGCCGGAGCAGGTCGCCGACTGGCTACGTTTCCAGGCCGACAAGTCGGTGCTGCCGAAACGCGACGATCTGCTGATCGAGACCTTTCCGCGCGGCAACCGCTACTACCTGGTGGCCTATCCGTTCGAGGGCAGGCTGGCGCACCAGACGCTGGGCATGCTGCTGACCCGCCGCCTCGACAGGGCGGGAGCCAGGCCGCTCGGCTTCGTCGCCACCGATTATGCGCTTGCCATATGGTCGCTGGCCGATATGGGTCACATGTTCAGGGCGAAGAAACCGTCGCTGGCTGCGCTCTTCGATCAAGATATGCTGGGCGACGACCTCGAAGCCTGGCTCGCCGGCAGCTGGCTGTTGAAGCGCACCTTTCGCAATTGCGCGCTGATCTCGGGATTGATCGAGAAACGCCACCCGGGCCAGGAGAAGAGCGGCCGCCAGGTGACCGTGTCGACCGACCTCATCTACGACGTGCTGCGCAGCCATGAGCCCGACCACATCCTTTTGCAGGCGACGCGGGCCGATGCCGCGACCGGTCTGCTGGATGTCAGCAGACTTGCCGAGATGCTCTCGCGCGTCCAGGGTCGAATCATGCATAAGAATCTCGAGCAGATATCGCCGCTCGCCGTGCCGATCATGCTTGAGATCGGCAAGATGCCGGTGCACGGCGAGGCCGATGAGACGCTGCTGATGGATGCAGCCACGCTGGTCGAGGAGGCCATGGGGACGAAATGACTGTGGCGCTGGCAATGGCTGCGACTCTGGCGGATACGGGCGCCGTCCGTATCGCTGGCGAACGCGCGATCTGCGACCGCCGCGGCGTGCTCTATTTTCCCGAATTCCGGCTTCTGGCCGTATCCGACCTGCATCTGGAAAAAGGCTCCTCACTGGCCAGGCGCGGCACGCTGGTTCCGCCTTACGATACCGGCGCCACGCTGCTCCGGCTGCAGACGGTGATTGCCGATTATCAGCCTGCGATCGTCATCAGCCTGGGCGACAGTTTTCACGATGGCGGCGGCGCCGCGCGCATGCACGCAAGCTTTCGCGAAAGGCTGGAAGGGCTGATGGTTGGGCGCGACTGGTTCTGGGTCGCCGGCAATCATGACCCGGAAGCACCGGCCGACCTGCCGGGCGACACCGTGCGCGAGCTGGCCATCGGCTCTCTGCTCTTCCGGCACGAGCCTTCGGCGGTAAGGGTGGAGGGCGAGATATCAGGCCATCTGCATCCTTGCGCCCGCATCGTCCAGCAAGGCCGTTCGGTGCGGCGGCGCTGCTTTGCCGGCGATGGCGGCCGCATGATCATGCCGGCCTTCGGCGCCTACACCGGTTCGCTCAATCTCCTTGACCGCGCCTATGCCGGGCTGTTCCGCCGCGAAACGCTGATGGCCTATATGCTTGGCACTGAGCGCATCTTCGCGATTTCCCACTCGATGCTCAGGCCGGGCTGAGCTGCCCTATCGTCCGTAATAGAGGGTAACAGTGTGCTTGGCCTCGGCGAAGAACAGCCAGCGCTCCACTAGCATGCCGGCGAGTTGGGCGATTGCGGAGAGTATCGACGAAGCCGCCGCAAAGGGCCACGGCAAGGCAAACGCCGCAATCAGCAGCAAAGCGGGCAAGGCAAAGGCCAGAGCGTGGGTGATCAGCCGCAGCTTTGCGCTGTGCTTGCGTGCGATGCGAAAGCCCATTTCCTTGAGCAGATAGTTTTCCTCGGTATGCGGCCATTCCATCGACCGCACCGTGCCGCCGGAAAGCCCGGTTGCGGTGTTGGCATTGGTCGGGATCTCCAGCCTATCATTGTATCGCCAGGTCGCCAGCTTCAAACCCCAGCCGAGCGCGGTCAGCAACAGGGCAGCCGCCAGAAGCATATTCGAGCCTGCCGCAAATCCCTGCAGCAGGGCGTTGAGCAGTACGCTGCCGGTCATCGCCGAAAAGATCAGATAGCCGGGCAGGGTGAAGCGGCTGTGCCATTGGGCGATCGGCTTCAACGACGCGTAGATCATGCCGGTGGTGCAGACGGTTGCGACCGCGCCGATGGCAGCCAGCAGCCCGGCGACAGCCACCCAGCCGCTCGTACGGCCGAGGACCACCCAGCCAATACCGAACAGTCCCGCCGGCACGAAGGTGGCGACCGAGGCAACGCCTTCGCGCGACAGCCATGAGCTACGCCATTGCGAGAAGGCACGCCAGGCGCGTTCGGGCCGGCCGAGATGGCCGGCCGAGGACAGCAGGCCTGCCGAGATCAGGCCGAGCGACAGCCCCATGCCGGTGAGGCCAAGCCAGAAATCGGGCGGGATAAAGCCCTGTCCGGCCAACACGCCAAGCAGCGCGAGCAGGCCGTAACCGGCGCCCGTGGCGGTGGTGAAAAAGACGACGGAGAAGGCTGGATGCATGAAGGCGCGGGTCAGTTCGAAAGCATGCGGTCGACCCAGCCAAGGAAACCGCCTTCGGCTCGCACCGGCTGGAGCGCCTGTGCCGGCACCGATGCGGCGCGGGTGGTGTGGGCGCGTGGCGGCAGATATTTGTTCGTCGGCCTGTAGCCCATCTCCGGCATTAGGTCGACACCGCCGCGCTCGGCCACCAGTTGCGACACCGCCGATGCCGGATCGCCCAGATCGCCGAAATGCCGCGCGCTGGTCGGGCAGGCGGCAACGCAGGCCGGCACGCGATCTTCTTCCGCCAGATTGTCGTTGTAGATGCGGTCGACGCACAGCGTACATTTCTTCATCACGCCGACATCAGTGTCGAATTCGCGCGCGCCGTAGGGGCAGGCCCAGCTGCATAATTTGCAGCCGATGCATTTGTCCTCGTCGACTAGCACGATGCCGTCCGACGCCCGTTTGTAGGAGGCGCCGGTCGGGCAGACGGTGACGCAGGCCGGTGTCTCGCAATGCAGGCAGGAGCGCGGGAAGTTGACCGTGCGCCCACCCATCTCCGTGATGTGCTCATAACTGTGCACGCGGTTGAACCACACGCCGTCGGCATTGCCGCCATAGGGGTCGATGTCGGTTAGCGGCGCCATATGGCCGCCGGTGTTCCATTCTTTGCAGGCGGTAACGCAGGCTTGGCAGCCGACGCAGGTGTCGAGATCGATGACAAGGCCGAGCTTCTTGTCGGTATGGGCGGGAAGGCAAGTCATTTGGCAGCTTCTCTTTCCCGACGGAATTCGGCGCCGAAACTGAGCTTGTCGGGCGAGGGCTCGAAGTGTGGCGGCTGCCGGAACCGCTCGAATTGCGGCTCGGTGAAGCCAGCTTCCTCGGCCGCGCATTTGACGATGCGCACGCGCAGGTCGAACCACGCCGCCTGGCCGGTCACCGGATCGGAATTCGAATAGCGTTTGCCGCTGGTATCGGCGGAGGTCTGGTCGCCGATGATGTGGTTGAGCAGGAAGCCGCGATTGGATTCGGCCGCGTCGTCCTTGAGCCCCCAGCTGCCGCGCCGTTTGCCGATCGCGTTCCAGGTCCACACCGTATCGGCGTTGACGCCGTCGATCAGGCTGATCTGCCCCTTGACCTTGCCGTTGATGCTCTCGATCCACACCCAGTCGTCATCGACAAGCCCGAGGCTGGCGGCGGTCCGATTGTGCACGAACAGCCGGTTCTGGCTGGTGATCTGCCTTAGCCACGCATTCTGCGCGCCCCAGGAATGGTACATGTGCATCGGCCGCTGCGTCAGCGCGTGGAGCGGATAGGCTTGGCTATCGACTGCAGCCTCTTCGAAGGGCGCGTACCAGAACGGCAGCGGATCCATATAGGTCTCGATACGGCTGCGCTCCGCCTCCGGCGGCAGCACCCCGCCATGGCCGCGCGCCGCAAGGCGAAAGCGCTGCATCGGCTCGGAATAGAGTTGGAAGACGATCGGCTCGGCCTTCGGGATGAAGCCCATGCTCTCGGCGAATTCGAGATAGGAGCGGTTGGCCATCTTGTAGTAGCGCTGATCGGCGGCGAAATCCTGGTGCCAGAAGCCGCCATTATCGATGTAGCGCTGCAACTGGTCGGGATTGACGTCGCCCTTGCCGACCGAGGCCCCGTCCTTGCCGCGCCAGCCGGCGAGCGGACCGACACCTGGCGTGCGCTCGTGATTGACGATGTAGTCGGCATAGTCGCGGTATTTGGCGGAACCATCGTCGTCGACGAAGCCGGGCAGGCTGAGCCGCGCGCCGAGTTCGATCAGCACCGTCTGGAACGGCCTGACGTCGCGATCCGGCTCGACGACGGGATGGCGGATGGCGTCGCCCGGCCCGTCGGCGTGGCTGATCGGCCGATCGAGCAAACTGATACAGTCATGACGCTCGAGATAGGTCGTGTCCGGCAGCACCAGATCGGCAAAAGGTACGGTCTCGGAATAATAAGCGTCGGAATAGATGATGAACGGGATCGTGTACTCACCCGACGCATCAATATCGGTCAGCATGGCCATCGTCTCGACGGTATTCATCGACGAGTTCCAAGCCATGTTGGACATGTACATGAACAGAGTGTCGATCGTGTAGGGATCGCCGGCCCAGGCGTTACGGATAACCGTGTGCATGAGCCCGTGTGCGGCCAGCGGCGCATCCCAGGAGTAGGCCTTGTCGATACGGATCGGTTTGCCGCCTTCGTCGATCAGCAGGTCCCCCGGTCCGCAGACGAAACCGAGCGGCATGCCCTCGAGCGGCGTCATCGGCTTCACATTCTTGCCGGCTGGCTTCGGACCCGGCGGTGCAGACCGTGGATAAGGCGGTTTGAAGCGAAAGCCGCCCGGCACGTCCACCGTGCCGAGAAGCACCTGAAGCAGATGAATGGCGCGGCAAGAGTGAAAACCGTTCGAATGGGCCGAGATGCCGCGCATCGCATGCATCGACACCGGCCGGCCCTTGATGGTCTCGTGCCGGCGGCCGGCCCAGTCCGTCCACGCCACCGGCAATTCGATTTGCTGTTCGAAGGCGACATGAGCGAGTTCGGCGGCGATCCTGCGGATGGTATCGGCGGAGATGCCGCACCGGTCAGTGACCGCCTCGGGTGAATAGCTCTCATCCAGATAGCGGTCGGCGACGAGTTGGAAGACCGGCACGCAACGGCGGCCGTCGACGAGAAAGCTGCCGGTCAGTGCGGGCTTCGCGTCGGCGTCACTGGCATTGACTGGCATCTTCGCCACCCTGTCCCAAGCCAGCGGATTGCCGTCGCCGTCGCGCATGAACAGCCCATCATCGGCAGCACCAGGCTCTTGAATGACGAGAAGATGGGCGTTGGTGTAGCGCAAGAGGTAGTCGAGATCGACACGGCCGGCCTTAAGCAATTCGTGGACGAGCGCAAACACGAACAGGCCGTCGGTACCGGGCCGGATGCCGATCCAGTCGTCGGCAATTGCATTATAGCCGGTGCGGCAGGGGTTGATCGAGACCACCTTGGCGCCGCGCGCCTTGAGTCTGCCGAGGCCGATCTTGATCGGATTGGAATCATGGTCCTCGGCAACCCCGAACAGCATGAAATACTTGGTGTTGTCCCAGTCTGGCTCGCCGAACTCCCAGAACGAGCCGCCGATCGTGTAGAGGCCGCCGGCCGCCATATTGACCGAGCAGAAGCCGCCATGGGCGGCAAAGTTCGGCGTGCCGAACTGGCTCGCCCACCAGCCGGTCAGCGATTGCGACTGGTCGCGCCCGGTGAAGAAGGCGAGTTTCTTCGGATCGGTTCGGCGGATATTCGAAAGCCGCTTCGTCGCGATCGACAAAGCTTCCTCCCACTCGATCTCGCGGAACTCACCCGAGCCGCGCGGGCCGGTGCGCAGCAGCGGCTTCTTCAGCCGAGCCGGGCTGTAGTGCTGCATGATGCCGGCGCTGCCCTTGCCGCACAGCACGCCACGGTTGACCGGATGGTCCTTGTTGCCGTTGATGTAGCGGACCTTGCCGTCCTTGATGTGGACGTCGATGCCGCAGCGGCAGGCGCACATATAGCAGGTGGTCTTGGCGATGCTGTCGGAGACATCAGGCGAAGTATCGACGCCGTCGCCTTCGGCGGGCGCGCGCGTATCGGCAAGCGGCCGTTGGGATGGTGCTGAGTTGGCGCCGCGCAGCGGTTTGTTGGTCATGATCCGGCGATGTTGTTGCGTTCCGCGGCCTTGGCTCTCGTCTTCGGGCCTGGGCCGCGCATGTAATGCTGTTCCGGCCGATAGCGTTCACCGACGAGCCGCCACCGCAGGCTGCGGGTCCAGTGCGTAAACACGGATTTGAACAGCCTCACCAATTTCTACCCTCGACTGTTCTGGCGCGACTTTTTTCCAATTTCGGGCTAAAATTTAGAACAAAGCAATCAATCTGTCTAACAACTTGCTCTTGTAATTCCAATCGGATTTGCTTCTTAATGCTGGCATGACTCTGGACCAATTGCGGATCTTCGTCGCCGTCGCCGAACGGGCGCACATGACCAAAGCGGCCGACTTGTTAGGCATTTCACAGTCGGCCGCGTCCGCCGCCATCCGCTCGCTCGAACAGCAGCACGGCGTGCAGTTGTTCAACCGAGTGGGCCGCAATATCGAGCTCGCCGAGACCGGACGCCGGTTCCTGCCGGAGGCCAAGGCGGTTCTCGAGCGGGCGGCGGCCGCCCACAACGTGCTGGAGCATGTCTCGCAGACGATATCAGGCAGTCTCTCGATCGCTGCCAGCCAGACCATCGCCAGCTATTGGCTGCCGCGCCGGCTCGCTTCTTTCCACGAAGCCTATCCTGCCGTCAGGCTGAGCGTGAGCATTGGCAACACCAGGCAGGTCGAGACCAATGTACTTGATGGCGCAGCCGATTTTGGCCTGGTCGAGGGGCGCACCGAATCCGACATTTTGCGGCGTGCCAAGGTCGATATCGATCGCATGATGCTGGTCGTGGCGCGCTCGCACCCTGAGATCGCGGAAGTTTCGCCTGGGCATCCCGACCTTGGCGGGCTTCGCTGGATCATTCGCGAAGGCGGGTCGGGCACGCGCGAGGCGCTGGAGGACCTTGCCCGACACGACGGGATTTCGTTCGCGGACCTACAGATATTCCTGGTATTGCCGAGCAATGAGGCTATTCGCCAGGCGGTCGAGGCCGGCGCCGGCGCCAGCATCATTTCGGAACTCGTCGTCGCGCGCGCGGTCGCCGAAGGCAGTCTGCGTTCCGTGCCGATCGATCTGCCGAAGCGCGAATTTGCCATGATCACACATCGCGACCGGCAGCCAAGCCTGGCCCAGATGGCGCTCAAGGCGCATCTCGGCGGCAAAGCTGAGAGAGCCGCGCCGCTTTAAGCCGATCAGGCGAACTTCCGCTGTGCGTCGAGCGCCAGCCCAAGCCCGACTGAGCCGAACACATCGCCTTCGATAACCGACGCCTGCGGCACCAGAGCCAGGATCTGCTGCCTGGCCAGCGGGATCGCGGTCGATCCGCCGGTCAGGAACACCGCCGTGATGTCGGAGGGCTTCACCTGCGCGTCGCGGACGGTCTGCTCGACGGTACCTGCAACGCGCTCAATATCCCGAGCGATAGTGGCTTCGAGACCTTCGCGCGTGATCTCTGCCGTGAACCTCACCTCCGGTAGCGCGACCTCGATACCGGCCGACGATCGGTCCGTCAGCTCGATCTTGGCCCTTTCGACCAGCGCCGCCAGCGCGTGGCCGTAACGATGCTCGACGATGTGGATGAAGCGGTCGACCAGGTCTGCGCGCTCTGCCTCGTAGCGGATCTGGCGAAGATGCGTCATCGCCCTTGCGGTATAGACCAGGTTGATGCGCTGCCATGTCGCCAGGTCGATGAAGTAGCTCGCCGGCAGATTGCGCTTGCCATCCTTAGTCGACGTCAGATAGCCGAGCTGAGGCATCACATGGGCGATGCTCAGCAGCCGATCGAAGTCGGTGCCGCCGATGTGGATGCCGCGGCTGGCCAGGATGTCGTCCTTGCGGTCGAGCGAGCGGGCGCGCTCGGGCGAGACCCGCACGATCGAGAAATCGGACGTGCCGCCGCCCATGTCGATGATCAGCGCCAGTTCCTCGCGCGTCACCTTCTGTTCGTAGTCGAGTGCCGCCGCGATCGGCTCGAATTGGAAGGCGATGTGCTTGAAGCCCTGAGCGCGAGCGGCATTTTCGAGTTCGTGCTCGGCCTCGGCGTCGGCCCCGGCGTCGTCGTCTACGAACTGTACCGGCCGTCCGATTACGACGCTTTCGACTGTGTCGAGGGCGTTTTCTTCGAGCTTCTTTTTCAGGTGGCCGACAAATAGGCTGACAATTTCCATGAAGCCGATCGAGCGCGCCTTGATGCGCGTCTTTTCGTGAGCGAGCGAGCTGCCGAGAACGCTCTTCAGCGAGCGCATCAGGCGGCCTTCGATACTGTCCGTATAGTTGGCGATGGCGCGTCGCCCGAAATAGGTGCGGTTGTCCTCGAAATTGAAGAACACCGCACTGGGCAGAGTGACTTGGCCGTCTTCCAAGGCCACCAGCCGCGGCTGCCCGTTCCTGACCACGCTCACGGTGGAATTCGAAGTGCCGAAGTCGATACCGGCAAATGCTGGTCGCATCGTGCGTTCCTATATTCTGATTTGGGGAGCAGCAGCTCGTGCCCGGTCGGACCGGGGATCGCGGTCTAGCCCATACCCTCGGAAAGGGAAACCACTTTTACGAGAGTTCAGTCTTTCCTGAAGACCAGTCTTCCGAGCCAGCCTGTCAGTATGGCCAGCGATACGGCAAAGACACCGTAGAGGAAGGAGTAGTCGTGGGCGACGCGGAAGATCGACTGTTCGAAACCGGACTTGCGGATTTCGAGCTGGGCGGAGCTTTCCTTGATGAACAGGCCGCTCTTGAACAGGAAGGCGCGCGCCTTGTGGGTGCCGACCGGAACGTTGGGAGCGAGCCTGACGGTGGCGCGGAACAGGTTCTGCGACAGGAACTGCACACCGCCGACATTCTCGCTGTAGAGGCCTGTTGCCGCCTTGCGCTCGCGCAGCGCGGCGGTGAACTCCTCGATTGTCGCCGGGCTGTCCTCGGCGTCGGCCGGCTGCAAATAGAGGTTGGAGGCGCCAAGCGACAGCTGCTTGTAGCTGTTCGGATCGGTGACGTCCTGCAGCGGCCGCGTCGTCGCCACAGAATAGGAGACAGGTACGTTTTCGAAGGTCTCCGACTCCAGATTGACCCAGACGCCGAGCACCCGGTCCTTGCGGCGCACGACGACCGGTCGGGCCGGGCCTTCCAGCACAACGATCACGTCGTAGCGCCCTTGCCGTGCGACAAGCGGATCGGCATTTTCCAGCGATCCGAAGATGGTCAGGTCGGCGCCGGAAAAGCCGGCGGTAATCGAGACATTGTCGGTGGAAAGGCCGATCTGGATGTTTTCGGTTAGTGGCGTCTGTGCCTTCGCCGCT
Organism: Mesorhizobium sp. M1423; assembly: GCF_040317575.1. Taxonomy (NCBI): domain Bacteria; kingdom Pseudomonadati; phylum Pseudomonadota; class Alphaproteobacteria; order Hyphomicrobiales; family Phyllobacteriaceae; genus Mesorhizobium; species Mesorhizobium sp. M1423. Next base: position 6,188 of record NZ_JAMYKU010000011.1, on the reverse strand, counting down.
GACGCCGCGGCCAGCAGCGACAGCAAGGCGGCGGCCGCGAGCGTCCTCAAGCCAGCCATCAGCTCAGGCCCACGCCGGACAGCGAATAGAGATTGGGAGGCGTGACGAAAAGATCGATGGCGAGCCGGATGGCGACCGCCAGCACAAGCAGCGCCAGCAGCGCCCTGAGTTGTTCGCCCCGCAGCCTCTGACCGGCCTTGGCGCCATATTGTGCGCCGGCGACGCCGCCTGCCATCAACAGGAAGGCGAGCATGACGTCGACCGTCTGGTTGGTGGTGGCGTGGACCAGCGTGGTGTAAGCCGAGGTGAAGATGATCTGGAACAGCGAGGTGCCGATGACGACGTTGGTCGGCACTTTCAAAAGGTAGATCAGGGCCGGCACCATGATGAAGCCGCCGCCGACGCCCATGATCGACGATAGGAAGCCAATCGCCGCGCCCAGCCCAAGCACCGGAATGACGCTGACGAAGAGCTTCGAGGCCCTGAACCGCATCTTCAGCGGCAGGCGGTGGATCCAGTTGTGCTGGCCGGATTTCTTCAACACCGGTGCGGCGCCGCTGCGGGTGACGCGCAGCGCATTGATACTCTCGACCAGCATCAGCCCGCCGACAGTGCCGAGCAGCACGACGTAGAGCAGCGAGATGAACAGATCGAGCTGGCCGAGTCGGCGCAGGAACGCAAAGACATAGATGCCGCCGGTCGAGCCGACGATGCCGCCGGCCAAAAGCACGCCGCCGAGCTTGAAGTCGAGCGTGCCGCGCTTCATGTGCGACAGGGCGCCGGAGAAGGAGGAAGCGATGACCTGGTTGGCGCCGGTGGCGACCGCAATCGCGGGCGGTATGTTGTAGAAGATCAGCAGCGGCGTGATGAGAAAGCCGCCGCCCACGCCGAACATGCCCGACAGGAAACCCACCGCTGCGCCCATGGCCAGCAGCACGAAGACGTTAACGGAAATTTCCGCGATCGGGAGATAGATGCCCACCCGTCAGTCTCGATCAGTTTGCCTCCTGGCGAATGCAACCGTTGCGGGCATTTTGCGTCAGAAGGCTATCTCGTTCTTGCGCCGGCCGGGCGGTGAAGTCAAACTTCGTCGCACCGCCGAAACAAAAAACAACTCAATCAGTTAACAGGCAAATCTGTGGCAAGGGCGTCGCGGAAACGACGCATCCGCCATTATTTGCGCGCGAGCAACGCCTTGACCAGCTTTTCGTCGATCGCGCCGGTTGCCTTCATGTCGTTGTCGGTCTGGAAGGCCATGATCGCGTTCTTGGTTTTCCGGCCCATCATGCCGTCGGGATTGCCGGCCTCGTAGCCGTTCTTGTTGAGGATGCGCTGGATGTTCTGGACCGCTTTCTTCATGTCGATGCCGGCCGTCGTCTGCGGTGTGCCGTCCTGCCACGATTCAGAAATGTCGGCCGAATTGGCGGCTGGATCGAGCGGCTTGGCCTTCCACAGCTCGGCCGCGGCACGCGTACGCTCCAGCTGCTCGGGTCTCAGGGCTTTGGCGATCTCGTCGCGCTTGGCCGCCGCATCCTTGTCGCCAGTCTTGGCGACGAGCGCGAACCATTTGTAGCTCTCCTCGAGGTTCTGCTTCATGCCGACGCCCTTCGCCGCAAGGATGCCGAGATTGAACTGGCTGTCCTTGACGCCGAGGTCCGCCGCCGCCTGGAACCAGCGCGCTGCCGATTCATTGTCGGTCACGCCATCCGCCGCCATCGCAAACAGCACGGCCAGATTGTGCATGGCGCTGGCGTTGCCCTGCTCTGCGGCAAGCTGGTACCAGGTCTTCGCTTTTTTGATGTCGCGTGCGACGCCGATGCCCTTCTCGTAGAAATTGCCGATGCGGTATTCTGCCGGTGCGAAACCGAGATCGGCAGCTTTCTCGTACCATTTGGCCGCCGCTGCCATGTCTTCCTTGACGCCGCGCGACTCGGCGTAGCGCGAGCCGATCTCGAACAGTGCCTTGGCGTCGCCGCCGGCCGCTGCATCGCGCAGGGCGGCCGGACCGACACCGGCCGGAACCTCGATCTTGGCAACGCTTGCCGCGGCAGCATCTGCCGGCGGCACCGTGCCCGTCGTGTCCTGCGTCGCAGCTGTGGTGGTAGCAGGCGCGGCAGCCATTGGCTCGGCGTCGCTGGCCGTCGCCGCTGCCGGTGCGGGCACTGCGGCCGTGGCGTCTGGCGCCGCCATGTCAGGGGCTGCCGCGGGGGCTGTCGATGCCTCGGTTGCCGGTGTGGCGGGGCCGGTTTGCGCCGCCGTGTCGTCCTTGGTCGTCGCTGCGGACGGCTCTGCCTGCCTGACGATGGAGGACGGCGCGCTATCCTGCGCTGCCGTCTGCGCGTCCGCCTTCGGTTCGCTGGCAACGCTGGCCAATGCAGTCTCCACCGGCTGTGCGGCCACAGCCGGCGCCGCGTCATTGTTGGCGACTTCGACCGGATCGGAGAAGAAGGCTTTGCCCAGTTGCAGGCCGGCAAGCGCCAGCATGATGGCAATTGCCCCCATCAGGATCGGCTTGCGCCGCGCCTTGAGCAGGTCGCCTATCCTGAGCGCCTTGACCGGGCCTTTCATCGTCGACTGGCGCTTAAGGGCGTCCGCCTCGGCGGCCGCTGCTTGCGCAGCCCGTCTGGCTGCCGCGATGAAGTCCGATTTCGCCGCTTCGGCGCCGCCTTCGCGGGCCGGCTGCCCGCGCTCGTCGCGCACACGTTTCATGATGGCGCTGAGGTCGGGGGCGCCGGAGCCGGGTTCCAATGGCCGATTGGCGACCTTGGGGTCGAGCGGCTCGTCGAGATCGACGCTCGGTATTTCGACGCTCGACGCCGAGCCGGCAAGCGGCGGCATCTCGGCCTCCTTCTTGCCCTTCAAGGCGCGCGCCAGCCCGCCTAACATCGATTTCCTGCCGCCGCCCTGCTCGGTTTTTTCATGCGTCGTGTCTGAACCGAGGGCCGCCAGGGCGGCTGCCGCGGCCGCCTCGGCCGGCGTACGCGGACCTGGCTCGTCGCGCACGAGCGCCGCGGTGCGACCGTCCAGATCGGCCATGTTGCCCGTTAACGGCAGCGGCTGGTCGATGTCCATCGACGGTGCGTCCTGCACCGAGATCTTGGATGCCCGGCCGAAGCGTTTGCTCAACTCTGCGCTTGCCGGTTCGCCGGTCTCCAGTGAACCTAGCCTGTCAACAATCTTGAGCAGCGTGTCGTGGATAGCCTCGAACGTCCTTGAATTGCGCTCGTCCGAACGGCGCGTCAGCGCCTCGAGCGTCTTCAGGTCCTGGGCGAGGCCGGTAACGGCCGCCGTGTTGGCGCTTGATCCGGCCAGCGAGCGGACGGCGCTCTCGGCCGCCTCGCGCGCCGCGCCGAGGATGGAATCGCGGGTTCCGGCCAGCGACTTCTCGATCTCGTTGAGGCGCGGGCTGATGTCGTCGAATTCCGGCAGCGGCGTGCCGGGCTTGGAAAGATGCGCCGTCAGGCCCGCGACCTGCGCTTCGAGGCTGCGGATCAACGCCGGGTCGATGCTGGCGACCTGTGCCGCGGACGAATCCAGCCGGCTTGAAATGTCTTCGAGCCGGCTCTCCAGGCCGCGGATCGCCGCCTCGCTGGCGGGATCTGGAACGCGCGTCTCCATCCGCTTGGCCAGCGCGGTGAAGCGGGCGTCGATGGCATCCATGATGCCGGCGCTGTCGACCTGCGGCATGCGCTGATCCAGCCTGTCGGCGACTTCGTCCAACCGGCGCTCAAGGTCGCGAAACAGCATGTTGCCTTGTTCGATGGCGTCGCCCTGGCGACGTTCCATCATGCTGGACAGCACATCGAAGCGCTGCTCGAGCCCCTGGAAGATGTAGTCGGCGTCGGGCATGGCAGGTGCATGGTCGATCTTGTCGGCGATAAGCGCGACCTGCCTGGCAAGGCGCTCCATAGCTTGTTCCGGCAGATTGGCTCGGCCGGCCAGCTCATCCACGCGGCTCGACAATGTGTTGAGACGGTCGATGACCTCCCGGCCCGGACGATCCTGCGACACTTCTTCGATTTGCTGGGCCAGTGAATCGATCCGCTTCTCGATGCGTTCGAAGGGCTCGGGGTCGAACGAATTGGCTTGCGCGGCAACCGTCGAGGCGACGATCGCGCGGGAAATCTCGTCGAGCCGCTCGTCGATCTGACTGAATGTGTCGCTGCCGCGATTGTCCTGCTGGCGGGCGAAATGGTCGACCGCTCCGGCAAGCATGCGGACCTTTTCCTCCAGCGAGCGCAGCGACAGCGATTCCGGCAGATTGCTGACGGCATTGCTGATCTGTTCGAGCCGCTCGGTCAGCGCCGACAGGCCGGGCGCGTCGGAGCGCTTGCGCTGATCGGCGTCGACGCGGTCCTCGAAGGCGCTCCAGCGGCGGTCGAAATCGTCCCAGCGGCGGCCCACTGCCTGCACGCTCTCCTCGCGCGCCAGCGTATCGAGAGCTGCCTTGACCTGCTCAAGCTCGAGCCGCAACATATTGACGCTTCTGTCGTCGCTTTTTTCGGCCAGCGTCTGGATGGCGCCGGAAAGCCGCTCGAATTCGACGCCGAGTTCGGCGCTGCCCTTGCCGCCGCCATTTGACTGGTAGGCTCGCTCGATATTCTTGCGCAGTGCGTCGAACTCGCGTTGCAGGCCGGAGGTCATCTGCTGGCGAAGCTCTTCGCGCAGGCCGCGCAATTCGCCAGCGATCTTGCCGGCTAGGGCGACGCCGTCCTCCTGGCCGCGCACCCGGTCGATATCGCGGGCGATCGCCTGGTAGTTCTGGTCGACGGCCGCCGCTGGACCTTTCGGCCGCTGCGCGTCGCGTGGGTCCTCGTACCGGCGCTGCTGGCCATAGGGTTGGGCACTAGGATAGCGCGGTTCTGCCGCTGGTCGGCGTGGACCGGGATGGCTTGCAGTCTCCTCGCGCGTCCGCTCCAGTCGCTGCTCCAGCGTTTCCAGGGAACGGTTGAGCTCTTCAAGCGTCGTGTGCGGCCTGCGCTGCCTGCCGGCGTTGAGTGTATCGAGGTAGGACCGCTTGCTGTTCATCAATGCGCCCGTTTCAGAATTGCTGGCTTTCACCAGGTTCCCAAAGTCCTGCCGGGACGAACGCGACTGCTTGGCTTGTTGCAGTGGAAGACGAGCTTCCCGGGTCTTACCCGCGCTCCGAAAAACCGTGAAAAATTCAATACAGGATAAACACGGGTAACCGACATGCGCACATTTCGCCCCAACGTGGTAAACAACGCGTTAACCAAGCTTAAGAAGTTGCAACTTTGTCGACTGGCTGCGGACGGCGCCGGGTGTCTTTTTGGACGCACAAAAGACGCTGTAGAATTTTGATCAGCCGCATGATCGCTCCCGAAATCGGCCACGACTTTTAGGTTATCCACCGGCGCTGCGGCATAAAGTTCCAAGCCCAGAACGCTCTTGCGTCGTAAGGCGGCTATCGATATAGCATTGACGTAAACGTAAACGAGCGGATTACGCTGTTTGCGATTTGTTTGTTGAAACCACGAGTGGAAGCACGCCCCCGCTTTCACTCAGGCGACGCAAGGTCCGCGACCGCGACGCCACCAGACGGGGAAAGCCAGTGACCATGAAACTTATTTCGCCCGGCCAAGCCGCGGCCAATACCAACGATATGTCGAGCGAAGCCGGTGAAGAGCTTGTCCGCATCGGCGAAATGGCCAAGAAATACGGAGTGACGCTGCGCACGCTGCGTTTCTATGAGGACAAGGGTCTACTCAACCCGCAGCGTGACGGCTCAACCCGTCTCTATACACGCCGCGACAGGGCCCGGCTGAAACTGATCTTGCTCGGCCGCAAGGTCGGGTTCTCGCTGCGTGACGTCAAGCAGATGATGGACCTCTACGATCCGAACGGCTCCAACACCAAGCAGTTGCGGTTGGCGCTCGACAAGTCGGAGAAGCAGCTTGCCCGCCTGCAGAAGCAGCGGGCGTTGATCGATGACGCCATCAGCGAACTGAGTGCCTCGATGTCGACCGTCCGGCAAATGCTGATCGAGCGCTCGGCGCCGCAGGCCAGCGTGGCGAGCTAAACTAAACCTGCCGATTTCTGACGAATGAGAACCGGGGGGGGGGGGGGCCCCCGGGGGTGGGGGGTTTGAGGGGTTGATGGGGGTGGGGGTGTTGGGGGGGGGGAAATATTAAGAAAAAACAAAAAAATATTTTTATGAAAAAAAAAAA
>NZ_JAMYKU010000010.1:0-204266 GCF_040317575.1 Mesorhizobium sp. M1423 | reverse complement strand
TCGAAGATCGTCTCATCCGACACCGCAAGGCCGTCCGCCAAGCTCAATTGACCAAGCACACGATCAACCATCCGCGAATCTCCCGCAGCGACCACGCCACAGAATCACCAATCCGATTCTGTGCAAAGGCCTCACACAAGGGGAGAAGGAAAGAGCTGCCGCTACTCCGCGTCGGCCACCATCTGCCGTCCGCCAGTCCAGTCGCGCCAGGCCCTCTCGTCGCCATGGAACACGTTGAGGTCGATGCGGCCTCTCACACCGTGCGACAGGCCGGAGCCGGAATATTGCCAGAACAGCCATTTGCGGCCGGGATAGACCTTTGACGGATGCGCCGCCACGGCGCGCAGCCAGAATGGATAATCTGGGAAGGCGCCGCGCAGATTGTCGCGGTAGAAGTCGGGGGCGGTGTAGATGATCGGCCGCTGGCCGTAGTGGCGCTCGAGCTTGTCCATGAACACCTGCATCTTCTCCAGCACCTTTTGCCGGGACGGGCGGCGCTTGCAGCTGGATTCGCCGTTCCACTCGACGTCGATCACCGGCGGCAGCGCACCCTCGACCCTCGGCACGTTGCGGATGAACCAGTCCGCCTGCTCGCCGGCGGTGCGGCACCAGTAGAAGAAATGATAGGCGCCGCGCTTCAGGCCGGCGGCGTCGGCATTGCGCCAGTTCCTGGTAAACATCGGGTCGATATGATCGCCGCCGTCGGTCGCCTTGATGTAGGCGAAATTGGCGCCCTGGGCGCGCAGCTTTTGCCAGTTCACATTGCCCTGCCAGCGCGAAACGTCGACGCCATGGACGGCAAGGCGCCTTGGCGAGGAGGACTTGCCGAAATTGATCGGCTTGGCGTCGCGAAAACCATAGCGCGTGACCGGCTCTGCAAGCATTGCCGGTGCTGCGCGTGTCAGCCGCTTCGGCGGCGACATCAGCGCGATCACCTCGGCCGGCGGTTCGATACTTTGGTCGGGCTCCAATGCAGCGACCGGCTGTTCGTCCTGCTCCTGTCCGGCAAAAGCGGGCGCAGCATCAGTTTTCGCCACGGATGCCACCGGCGCGGGTGGCCGCACAACCGAGCTGGTGGTCTCGCTGGACGGCACTTGCAGCGCATCGACGCCGGAGGTCGACGTGCAACCGGCAAGGCACAGCGCTGCGATCGAAAAGATGACGACGCCTGATATCCGCATCTGGACCTGTACGCAAAACACAACAGACCGAAGGCAGGACAACGCCGCCGGACAAACCAAGCTGGATTCCTAACAAGAAACTACCAACAAAGTTTGAATCGAATTGTTAGGGCTCTCGTCGAGACGTCGGCGGGCAAAGGGACGCTGCCCTTCCACCGTTCGGCCACGTCGCTGGCTTCGCAATCCCGCTTGACAACTCACTGCGTGAGATTAGTCTTCGCTAATCTTACGATGTAAGGCCATACTTGGGAGGGAGTCATGCAGCCCGCCGCCTTGTCAGAATTGCAGCCCTTAGTCACGCCGGAGCCACGCTCGCCCGCCATCGGGATCGACGAGATATCCGGCGATCTCAGCCGCGTCATCGAACGCGCTGAGGTCGATGCCTGGCTCGATCTCTATCGCGCCGCCCCGGCAGACTTTGCCGCAAGGCAAGGCCTAGCCATCGCCGAAGATGGCGATCTCGTCTGGACCACCTGCACGACGATCCCGTTCATCCATTTCAACTGCGTCAAGAACCTTGGTGTCGATAGCGCGGCCACCGAGAGCCGGCTCGATACGCTTCTGAGGCATTATCGCGACGCCGGCATTCTGCGGCCCTGGTTCTACACCAACCCACACACCGAGCCCGCGACGCTCAGCTGCTGGCTCGAGGCGCGCGGCCTGCAGCGTCAGGGAGGCTGGGAACGCATCTTTCGCGACGCCACGCCGTTGCCAGCGGAGCCGCTTTTCCCGACGGAGGATGTCTCGGTCGAGCGGGTGACGCCGGCAACGGCAAGGGAATGGGCTGGGTTCATCGACAGCCAATACCGGTTGCCGACCTCACCGTGGTTACTGGCGCTGGCCGGCCGGCGCGGCTGGCGCCATTACATGCTGCGGCGGGACGGCGCGGTGGCGGCGGTGCGCTCGATGTTCATCGGCGCCGACGGCATGGCCTGGAGCGGCATCGACGCGCCGGTGCCCGGCATCATGGCGCCGAGCTTCGATCTCGATGCAATGCTCGGCGAAGCGATGGTGCGCGACGGACTTGCGGCCGGTGCAAAACTGTTCGTGGCCGATATCGAGGCGCCGCAAGCCGAACGCGACGGGCCGGCCTATCGCAACTATGCACGTCTCGGCTTCAAACTCGCTTATTTCCGCAGCCATTACAGCTATTTGCCGGCAAATTCCGGCTAACCGCTTCAAGACCCTAGCCGCACAGCCACAGCTTGTGGCAGGTCGTGGCCATCAGGTGGGCCGGCGGTACAAAACGATCGTTGACCGCCACATCATCGTCCGCCCGGCGGACCTTTTCTTCGAGCAGCGTGCGAAGTTGCGCCGGTTGCACGCGGTCGCGCTCCATCACCAGCTTGATCATCGGATCGCTCAAGAGTTCGTCCAGGGTGTTGATGCTGTCGTTCATTCCGTCGCCTCCTCGACTGCCGCCCGCACGCAATAGATAGGCAGCAATGATGGCCCGCCAATGACGCTTTGCCGGCTATCTCGTGTCGCTTTGGATTAAATTTTGTCCAGATTTCACCTCAAACCGGAGGTGGCGCGCCTTCATATTGCGGCAGGCCGTCGTCGATCTGCACCCAGGGCTGCTTCGAGGCGGTCCAGATATGCATCTCGGGCCTGAACACTGAGGGGTCATCGAGCGAGCCGGTGGTGACGCCGATGATGCCGGCGGAATCGCGCCGGGAAAACATCGTCGTGCCGCAGCGCGGGCAAAAGCCGCGCTTGAGATCGGGCGAGGAATTCACCATCGCCAGCGGTCCGTCGACCGTCACATCGTCGATACGGAACAGCATGCGCGCGTTGAAGGCGGCACCCAGCGCCTTCTGGCACAACCGGCAATGGCAGACGCGCTCATTGATCGGTGCTGCCTCGGCGCGGTAGCGCACCGCGCCGCACAAACACCCGCCCTGATACCCAGCCATCGCCCGTGTCCCTGCCTGTGAGGATAGGCGGCATACCTATCGATAGGCGCGGTAGCGTCAATTGAAAAGCTTTGATGGCGCCATCTATAGCTGTGATGCGACCGATACACGACTGGCCGATGCGCCGCGCCAAGGCCTCATTGACGAAATGCCGGCCGTCTCGCGGGAGACGGCCGGCAGACAATTGACTGCGTGTCAGTTCGTTTCGTTGACGACTTCGTCCCAGGTCTTGACCTTGGTCTCGCCATTGAGGAACGGCAGCGCGGCAGCTGTGAGCTCCGGCGCGAAGAACACATCGTAGTGGGTGCGGTTCGGCACGATCGCCAGGCGGTTCTGCGACAGGTTCTCGCGCATCCAGCCGGCGTCCTTCAATCCGCCGCCGAGCATCTGGTAGAATTTGATCTCGTGCTCGGGCCGGTACATGTCGCTGTCGCCGAACACCAGCATCACCGGCATTTTCAGCTTCGGCACGTCGGCGGAATAATCGTAGTCCTTGCGCATATAGGCGCCAAGTTGATCGAGGAGTTTCGGAAAATCCTCCGGATGCGGCGCAACGGCGACGTAGGATTTGTACATCGGCGTGTCCTTCATCATGTCAGCCATCGCCGCGCCGACCTGTGCCTGCTGGCCACGCATCTCGGCATAGAAGCCGTCCGCGGCGTAGGGGGTCGAGACCAGCACCAGCCGGCGCACCGCCTCGGGATGCTGCACGGCCATACGGAAGGCGACGCCGCCACCCAGCGAATAACCCATGACGTCGACCTTGTCGTAGCCGAGCGCCTTGACGATCGCTGCCATGTCGTCGCCCATCGCCTCCAAGCTGAGCGGCCGGTCGCCGAGCGCGGTGCGGCCATGGCCCTGCAGGTCGACTCCGATGACGGTGCGGTTTTCGGTAAGCTTGGGCAGGATCGGCGCGAACATGTCGGTTGTGCCGAGACCGCCATGCAGCAGAAGCAGCGGCTCGCCCTTGCCATAGACGGCGTAATAATAGTTCAGGCCGTTGATCGGCAGCAGGCCGGATTTTTCCGGCTTCGGCAGTGTTGCGGTTGCGGTCGTCATGGCGGGCTTGGCCTCCTCTGCGTTGATGGTGCCCGGCGCCGCAAACAGCGCGGCGGCCGAGGCGAAAATGGCAAAAAATATCGATCTGGACATATCAGCCTCCCTCTCTCGTTTGCATCAAAGTCGCTTGTGCATCAAAGTAGCTTGGCGACCTCCTCGAGCTGTTCGGCGCACTGGCCCCAGCCGTCGTGAAAACCCATTTTCTCGTGCTGTTCGCGGTCGGCGACCGACCAATGCGCAACCCGGGCGATGTAGCGGGTCTTGCCCTCGCCCTCGTCGTCGAAGGTCAGCACGACCGTCATGAACGGCTTTTCGGACGGCTCCCACGCCTTGGTATAGGCATCGGTGAAGACGAGCTTTTTGCCCGGTACGACTTCGAGGAAGATGCCTGGATTCGGGAACTGCTTGCCGTCGGGATCGGCCATGACGACAAGGGTGGAGCCACCGGTCCGCACATCCATTTCGGCGCGCGGCGTCATCCACGGCTTCGGCGAGAACCATTGCGTCAACAGCTTCGGCTCGGTCCAGCAGCGATAGACGCTCTCACGCGGCGCATCGATGATGCGGGCGAGAACCAGCTCGCGGTCGGAGTTGGGGGCGATGTCGAGCTTGGTGGTCATGGTGTTTCCTCACATGTCGGATTTGGCTTTCGTGTCTAGGACGAACCGACAAGACGCAAGCCGACACGGTCCACGAGAAAAAATCCGCGGAACCGGAGATTCGAACGACGGAACCGAGTGGCTTCAGTGGCGCTTGGCTTGCACCAGATAGGCGTCGATCTCAGTCTCGCCGAGCCACTTGGCCGCTTCGAGCCGATGCAGGCCTTCGACCAGGATATGGCGCTTGCCGTCATGGCGCACCTGGATCGGCGTCTTCATGCCGTTTTCCAGAATGTCCTCGGCAAGATGGCGGACGGTCTCGGGATGCAGCGTCTTCTTGCGCGCGGTCGGCACGTAAATGTCGTTGACCCTAACCTTTTGCACTCTCAGCATATCGGCTCCCGTGGCGGACAAGGCCGCGTTTTGTGAGATAGTCTGTTTGTCCGGCAAGGCCAAGGGAGCAGCCCGGCGATGACTGGCCCGATCGTTTCCAATTGACGCTTGGCCGGCGGATGGCCGAAATGGCGGCCTTCGACCTTAGCGGTGTCCATGAACCATCTGCCGACCGAGTTTCCCGATTTCGGACTGACGCCGGAGCAGCGACGCCAGGCGGTGCGCAGCCATTACTGGGAATGGCCGGGTATGGATGGCGGGCGCGGCGAAATCTGGTGCTACAGCGACCGTTTTTCCTACCGCCCCGGCGAGATGGCGGCGCTGCATGTCAGCTCGACGGCCGCCAGTTTCGGCATCGCGATCGTCCGCGACGGCGGTACGGAAACGACGATATTCGAAAGGACCGGGATCGCGGCGCGCTGGCAGGATACGCCTGATCAGTGTTCGGTCGAGGGCTGCGGCTGGGAAGCATCGTTCGAATTTTGCATCGGCGACGACTGGCCGTCCGGCGCCTATCGCGTCACGCTTGAAGCCGACGCTCGCGACGGCAAGCCGATCCGCTACCACCATCTTTTCATCGTCGCGCCGCAGCCCGGCAAGAAGCTTGGTCGCGTGCTGCAGGTCGCGGCCACCGGCACCTGGCTCGCCTACAACACATGGGGCGGTTCCAACCATTACGAAGGCATCACCGGGCCAGGCCGCGACCAGTATGCACGAATAGTGTCGACGCAGCGGCCTTGGTGCCGCGGCTTCGTCGTGCTGCCCAGGGACGCGCCGCGCGTGCCGCTCGAAGTCGCCGTGCCGCCGAAAACCGTGCCGCGCTATCCGCATATGGAATGGGCGTTTGCCACCGGCCATTCGAAGAAATACGCCTCGTCCGGCTGGGCAAGCTATGACAGCCATTTCTTCCGCTTCGCCGAGCGTGCCGGCTACGCCGTCGATCTTGCCAGCCAGCACGATCTGCATTTTTCGCCCGACATTCTCGACGGCTACGACTGCGTCGTCTTCGTCGGCCACGACGAATACTGGACCTGGGAGATGCGCGATGCGGTCGACACCTATGTCGAGCGCGGCGGCCATGCGGCGCGCTTCGCCGGCAATTTCATGTGGCAGACCAGGCTGGAGGACGAAGGCCGCCGGCAGGTCTGCTACAAATACCGCGCTCGCGCAGAGGACCCGGCCTATCGCGGCGGCGATATAAGGCGCGCCACCAATTCCTGGGAAGCGCCGGAAATCGGCCGGCCGGGTGCGGCGACCTTCGGCCTCAACGCGACAAGAGGCGTCTATGCGGGCTGGGGCGGCTGCGCGCCGCGCGGCGTACGCGGCTTTCCGGTCTACCGGCCTGAGCATTGGGCGTTTGCCGGCACCGGCATCTACTATGGCGACCTGCTCGGCGCCGACAGCCATGTCTATGGCTACGAGGTCGACGGGCTCGATTTCGAGATCCGCGGCGGCCTGCCCTACCCCACGCCCGACAGCGGCGCACCGGACGGCCTGCAGGTGCTCGCGGTCGGCATGGCTGCCCAGGTCGAGGAAAGCGCCGACATTCCGTTCGAGGACCAGTTCCTCGGCGACGAGGACGGTCGCTTCACCGCCGAAACGCTGTTCGGCGAGGCAAGCGACGCCAATCTCGACAAGGTCAAACGCGGCAACGGCATGATCGTCAATTTCCCGCGCGGCAAGGGCGAGGTGTTTCACGCAGGAAGCTGCGAATGGGTCGCCGGCCTGCTAAGGCAGGACGCGATGGTCGAGCGCGTCACCAGAAATGTCCTCGACCGCTATCTTGGAAAGCCATGACATGCTGAAGCCCCCTGTCCCGGAAGCCCGCGAAGCCTCGCATCTGTTTTATCTGTCCAGCGTGCGTCGGCCGCTGATCGACCGCGCCGAAGGCATCTACATGTGGACGCAGGATGGCCGCCGCTTCATCGACGGATCGAGCGGGCCGATGGTCGCCAATATCGGCCACTCCAACCGCAACGTGCTCGACGCGATGAAACGGCAGATGGACCGCGCCACCTTCGCCTACCGCCTGCATTTCGAGAACGAACCGGCCGAGGAGCTCGCGCGGCAACTGGCGGCCAAACTCCCCGAGGGCCTGGACCGCATCTTTTTCGTCTCCGGCGGCTCGGAGGCAACGGAATCCTGCGTCAAGCTGGCGCGGCAATGGGCGGTCGCCACCGGCCAGCCCAGCCGCTGGAAGGTGATCACGCGTTTTCCGTCCTATCATGGCGGCACGCTGGGTGCGCTCGCCGTCACCGGCGACGATGCGCTGGCCGAAACATTTGCGCCGATGATGCAAGTGATGCCGACCGTGCCGGCGCCCATCGCCTGGCGCGACCGCGACAATCTTTCGATGGAACAGCGCGGCATCCGCTATGCCGACATGCTGGAGGAGAAGATTCTGGCCGAGGGGCCGGACAGCGTGCTCGCCTTCATCATGGAGCCGGTCGGCGGCGCTGCCACGGCAGCACTGGTGGCGCCGGACAGCTACTATCCGCGCATCCGCGAGATCTGCGATCGCTACGGCATCCTGCTCATCCATGACGAGGTGATGAGCGGCGCCGGTCGCACCGGAAAATTCCTCGGCGGCGACCACTGGAACTGCAAGCCCGACATCGTTGCGCTGTCGAAGGGGCTGGGCTCGGGCTACGCGCCGCTCGGCGCGCTGGCGGCACCGATGCGGCTGGTGCAGCCATTGCTCGCATCGGGCGGCTTCCAGCATGGCCATACCTATGCCGGCAACCCGCTCGCCTGCGCCGCCGGGCTCGCCGTGCTCGGCGAGATGGACCGTCTCGGCCTGATCGCCAATGCGGCCGATATGGGCAAGCTTTTGATGGACGAGCTGAAGGGATTGGCGAAGCGGTTTCCGTTCATCGCCGACGTCCGCGGCAAGGGCCTGCTCACAGGTGCCGAAATGGTCGCCGACCCAGATACGCTGAGGCCGATCGAGCCGGCAAAGAAGGCCACCCAGCGGCTGCTCGACCTCGCCTATGAGCGCGGACTGATCATCTACGGACGCAAGGTCAAGGGCGGCGTCGACGGCGACAATTTCATGGTCGCGCCGCCGATGATCGTCACCGCCGCGCAGATCGGCGAGATCGTAGCCATCATCGGCGACTCGCTCGAAGTGCTGGCCGGTGAACTCGACCTGCCGGTCGAAGGCTGAGGGGCGAACCATGGCGCCGCGAAAAATCATTATCACCTGCGCCGTCACCGGGTCGGTGCACACACCATCGATGTCGCCGCATCTGCCGGTGACGCCGGACCAGATCGCCGCCGACGCGATCGCCGCCGCCGAAGCCGGTGCCTCGATCCTGCATCTTCACGCCCGCGACCCCAAGGATGGAAGGCCGACCGCCGACCCCGAGGTGTTCATGCAGTTCCTGCCGCGCATCAAGCAGGCGACCGACGCAGTGATCAACATCACCACCGGTGGCTCCTCGCTGATGACGCTCGACCAGCGGTTGGCCGCCCCGCTCAGGGCGGAGCCGGAAATGTGCTCGCTCAACATGGGCTCGATGAATTTCGCGCTGTTCCCCATGCTCGAGCGGCCGCGGGAGTGGCAGCACGAATGGGAGCCGAAGCTGCTCGAGGCGACCCGCGACACGATCTTCAAGAACACCTTTGCCGACATGGAGACGGTGCTTGAGAAGCTTGGGCGTGGTTGCGGCACGCGCTTTGAATTCGAGTGCTACGATGTCGGCCACCTCTACTCGCTGGCGCATTTCCGCGACCGCGGGCTGGTGTCGGGACCGCTGTTCATCCAGTTCGTGTTCGGCATCCTCGGTGGCATCGGCGCCGATCCCGAAAACCTGATCCACATGAAGCGCATCGCCGACAAACTGTTCGGCGACAGCTACCAGTTTTCGGTGCTGGCCGCCGGACGCCATCAGATGCCGATGATCTCGATTGCGGCGGCGATGGGCGGCAATGTCCGCGTCGGGCTGGAGGACAGCCTCTACGACGGGCGCCAACTGGCCAAGTCCAATGCCGACCAGGTCCGCCGTATCCGCAGCGTGCTCGACGGGCTGTCGCTGGACGTCGCGACGCCGGCCGAGGCGCGGCAGATGCTGGCGCTCAAGGGCGGCGACCGTGTGGCGTTCTGATGGTTGCGCTCCGGCACACCCCCCTCTGGCCTGCCGGCCATCTCCCCCTCAAGGGGAGAGATCGGCAGCTTCGATCTCGCTGCCCACCCTGCAACGTTGGTGAATCGCGAAACCCGGCGCGACATCCAATCTCCCCCCTTGAGGGGGAGATGTCCGGCAGGACAGAGGGGGGTGCCTGGGCGCCCTGCCTGCCGTGAGTACGCCATCCACAAACGTGCTTATCCGCCCCGGCCGGGTGGAGGACGTCGAAACCATCCACGCCGCACTCCTACGGCTCGGCGCGCATGTCGGCGCACATCAGGAGATCACCTCGACAGCTGCGGATCTCCGCACCTATGGCTTTGGCGAAAAGCCTGCCTTCTCGACCTTGATCGCCGAAGTCGGCGGCGAATTTGCCGGGCTTTGCCTGCATTTTCCGATCTTCTCGACATGGATGGGACGACCCGGCGTCTATGTGCAGGACCTCTACGTCGAGGACCGGTTTCGCGGCCGCAGGATCGGCGAGCGCCTGCTGCGCCGGGTGGCGGCGCAGTGCCGGAAGGCAGGCGGCGTCTATCTCAGGCTGTCCGTCGATACCGACAACGAGACCGCCAAGGCTTTTTACGAACGGTTGGGCATTGCCTGGTCGAGCTACGAGCAGGTGCAGAAGATCGTCGGCGACGCCTTTTTCGCCTTCGCCGATGCACCGGAGGAGCCAACATGAAAGCCTTCTATGCCGAAGAACAGAAGCGCCACGACCCGAAGGCGTTCCTCTCAAGCGGCGCGCCGCAGCCCAATCCGGAAAAGCCGGAACGGGTCGAGCGATTGCTAGCCGGCGCAAAGGCTGCCGGCTGCACGATCGAACGGCCGCGGGATCACGGGCTCGGCCCGATTGCGGCGGTGCATACGCCCGAATATCTCGATTTCCTCCAGCATATCTTCGCTCGCTGGCAGCGCATCGAGGGTGCCTCTGCCGAGGTCATTCCCAACATCCATCCGATCGCGCGGCACGGCTCCTATCCTGCCTCGGCAGTCGGCCAGGCCGGCTACCACATGGCCGACACCGCCTGCCCGATCTCCGGCGAGACGTGGCAGAGCGCACTGTGGAGCGCCTGGAGCGCGGTTGAAGCAGCCGAGGCGGTGATGTCGGGCGTGCCTTCAGCCTATGCGCTCTGCCGTCCGCCCGGCCATCACGCCTTTGCCGAGGTCGCCGGCGGCTTCTGCTTCATCAACAATTCGGCGGTCGCCGCACGGGTTCTGCGCAAGCAAGCGGCGCGGGTGGCGATCCTCGACGTCGACCTGCATCACGGCAATGGCACGCAGGGCATCTTCTATGCCCGGCCGGACGTGCTCACCGTGTCGCTGCATGCCGACCCGGTGCGCTTCTATCCGTTTTTCTGGGGCCATGCCGACGAGCGCGGCGAAGGCGCCGGCCTCGGCTACAATCTCAACCTGCCGCTGCCGCGCAAATCCGGCGACGCCGCATTCCTCGAAGCACTGGACGTGGCTTTCCAGCGTATCCGCGCCTTTGCGCCAGAAGCGCTGGTGGTGGCGCTCGGCCTCGACGCCTTCGAGGGCGATCCGTTCGGTGGGCTGTCGGTGAGCACGCCCGGTTTCTCGCGCATTGGCGAGGCCATCGCCGGTCTCGGCCTATCGACAGTCATCGTCCAGGAAGGCGGCTATCTCTGCGACGAGCTCGGCGACAATCTCACCGCCTTCCTCACCGGTTTTGGCGGCGCCCACAAGCGATGATCGGCCCGCGAGGCGCGCTCAGGATCGTTCCTGCCTCAGCATGGCGACAACGCGGTGCACACTCTCCAGCGTCTCGTCGATCTCGGCTGAAGTGTTGTAATGAGCGATGCCGATGCGCACGACGCCCTGCTCGGCCGGAATGCCGAGCTGGTGCACGATCTCCCAGGCGTAGTTGTGGCCGGACCACAGGAAGATGTTTTCCGCATTCATCTGCCGCACGATCGTCTCCGGCACGATGCCTTCGACAGTGAAGGACACCGTCGGCACGCGCTCATTGATCCGCTTCGGATCGGTGATGCCGTGGATGGTCAGGCCGGCAATATCCGACAGACCGTCGATCAGCCGTTGCGCGAGAGGGTTCTCGTAAGCGATCGACGCTTCGAAGGCCTTGGCGATTTTCTGACGGCGCGATGCCTGCTCGCCGGCTGCCGCGCCCAGCTCGGCAAAATAATCGACCGCAGCCGACAGGCCGGCCATCAATTCAATTTGCGGCGTGCCGAGCTCGAAGCGCTCCGGCAGGGCATTGGACGAGCAACGGCATTTGTACGGCTTCAGCGCATCGATGACGTCCAGCCTGCCCCATAAAATCCCCATATGCGGGCCGAAGAATTTATAGGCCGAGCAGATCAGGAAATCGCAGCCGATATCCCTGACGTCGATCAGGCCATGCGGGGCAAACTGCACGGCATCGATGTAGACCAGCGCACCGGCCTGCCTGGCAATGCCGGTCAATGCCTTCACCCGGTTGATCGACCCGGTGAGATTGCTGGCATAGTTGAGCGCAACGAGCCGCGTCCTCTCGGAAAGCAACGCGGCAAGCGCCGCCTCGTCGATCTGCCAGCTCTGCTGGTCGAAAGGCAGCCAGCGCACGACAAGGCCAAGGTCCTCAGCCAGTTGCAGCCAGGGCGAGACGTTGCCCTCATGGTCCATGCGGGTGAGGATGATCTCGTCCCCGGGCTTCATTGTGCGACCAAGCGTTCGCGACATGTGGTAGGTCAGCGTCGTCATGTTGGCGCCGATGATAATTTCCCGCGGGCTTGCCGCACCGAGGAAATCGGTCATCGCCAGATGAGCGTTGTCGACGATTTCTTGTGCTGCAACGGTGGTCTCGAAGAAGCCACCGAGATTGGCATTGGTGGTCAGCAAGCAGCGTGACACCGCGTCCGCCACCGCCTGCGGCACCTGCGTGCCGGCAGGATTGTCTAGATAGATGCGCCTGCGGCCATTGTCGCTCAGCGACAAAGCCGGAAATTTTGCGCGCACCCCGTCGATCCGGAAGTCCATGGCTGTTCCCCTCCCCCTATGGCTATCGGACGATCACGCCTCGACGCATCAAGGGCACGGATTGCCGACGCGCTGGTGGATCGCATCGATGGCTTTCTGCATGTCCTCGGTCCAGACCACGTTGGCGGAAGACAACGCCATTTCAAGTTGCGAAATCGTGGTGGCACCGATGATGTTCGAGGTGACCAAGGGCCGGTTCGAGACATAGGCATTGGCAAACAGGGCCGGTTCCATGCCGAAGGTGCGCGCCAACCGGTTGTATTCGAGCTGCACCTCGGCAGCATTCGGCGTCTCGTAGCGCTGGCCGCGGTTGAACAACTGCGAGCGCGAGCCCTGCGGCCGCGCGCCATGATCGTATTTGCCGGTCAAATAGCCTTGCGCCAGCGGCGAATAGGCAAGCAGCGACACCTGCTCGCGCTCGCAGACTTCGGCAAGGTTCACCTCGAAGGTGCGGTTGACGAAATTATAGGCGTTCTGCAACGAGACGACGCGCGGGCCGAGGCCCTTGTCGGCTTCGGCAATGAAACGCATGACGCCCCAGGAATTCTCGTTCGACAGGCCGAAGTGGCGGATCTTGCCGGCCTTCACCAGCTCGTCGAACACACCAAGCGTCTCGGCGATCGGCGTCTCGCCCTCCGGCACGCCGACGGCATCGGAGCGTCGCGGCACGGCGCCGATGCGGTTCGGATTGGCGCCCCACGGCACGTCGCGTTCCGGCCAATGGATCTGGTAGAGATCGATGTGATCGGTGTTGAGCCTGGCGAGTGACTTATCAATAGCGTCGAAGATGTCGGCGCGCACCAGCTTCGACGGGCGGTCGCCGCGAAACCAGGTGTTGGCGGTGCGGCCAACCACTTTCGAGGCGATGATCACCTGGCCGCGATTGCGCTTCTCCTTCATCCAGTTGCCGATGATTGTCTCGGTGCGGCCCTGCGTCTCGGCCTTGGGCGGGATCGGATAGAGTTCGGCGGTGTCGATGAAATTGACGCCGCGCGCAAACGCCAAATCCATCTGAGCGTGACCGTCCGCCTCGGTGTTCTGCTGGCCCCAGGTCATCGAGCCGAGGCAGATCTGCGACACGAAAAGATCGGTCTGGCCGAGGCGGCGTTTGTGCATGGAGGTTCTCCGGTGGGAATTTTTGCGCGGCTGCGCGAGGAGGAAGCAACAGCATACAGGAAAGCGCCGGCCGCTTCCAAGCCCGCCGCCGGCAGGCCAGGCGACTTTCCCAGGATGCCGGCGAACGGGGTTTATCTCCACGGCCAATAAAAGCCGGACTGCATGTACATGCAGTCCGGAAGTTCGCCAGGAATGGCGAGGAAAAACCGGCCAAATGCCGGCACTGACGCATACGGTCGAAGTGCCGCAGAAGTTTCGCCGGACCAGCCGAATTATGTCAAAAAAGATCGGGGCAGCATGGCTGCCATGCGAATGCTGCACTGCACAATCGTCATGATCTGCCTATATTGGAGGCCGTGGAGGTTTCAATAGAGGGGCTTGAACCATGGGATTCTTCACTGAAATGTTCGCCCGTCCGCGTCCGCGGGAACAGCTGCGCTATCGCGCGGCACTGGCGCTACTCCATTCGATGAGCAATGCCGATCGCACCGATATCGGCGTCAAGCCGGCCGATTTCCCACGCATCGCCCGGGAAATGTCCTTGCGCTAAACAGTGCACCAGGAGATATCCCGGCGCGGCCGGGATATCTCCTGAGCGAATCTCAACGCAATCCGAGAAAGATCGACTTGCCCAACGGCACGCCGTTGTGACGCAGGATGTCATAGGCAGTGGTCAGGTGGAAATAGAAATTGGGCATGGCGGCATGCAGCAGATACTGCATTCCCGGCATCGAAACCTCGCGCCCCGCAAGCCTCAGTTCGACCATCCTGCCATCTGAACCATCGAATTCGGCCGACGAGAATGTGGCGAGTAGATCGAGCGTCTTGGTTATGCGCGCCTGCAGATCGGCGAAGCTCGCCTCATTGTCCTCGTATTTTGGCACCTCACGCCCGGCCAGCCGCGACGGCGCGCCCTTGGCGTGATCGGTGGCAATCTGTACCTGCCTGGTCAGGGCGAACATGTCCGGCGCCAGCCTCGCCGTGAGATACACCTGCGGATCGATCTTCCGGTCAGCCGCATTTTGCTCGGCAATGCTCAGGACGTTGGCCAGTGCCTTCAGCCTCGCCGAAAATACCGGCACGGATGCTTCATACAGTGATATGGTCACAAGAAATCTCCACGCGGCCCGACTGCCGACGGCGAGAGGTAGCGCTTTCGCACGTGATTGTTCAAGCGTCACCACGTCGCCGCAATCGATATGATAGGATTTTTCATCGAGTGGAGGTTCCCGATGAGACGCGCCCTTTTCGCAACGGCCGCTTTTATCTCTCTTGCCGTTGCCGGCCAATCGGCGCTCGCCGCAGACGCGCCTTATATCGACGACAGGTCGAATGCCGAAGCGGTCATCCGGTCGCTTTATAGTGCCATCAGCCGGCACGAATTCGCGCGCGCCTGGGACTATTTCGGCGACACCAAGCCGGCCAAGGATTTCAATTCCTTCGTCAAAGGCTATGACGGCACGGACACGGTCGAAGTCAAAACCGGTGGCGTATCCGAAGACGGGGCCGCCGGCAGTATCTACTACAGCGTTCCGGTCGCCATCCGGGCGACAGCCAAGGACGGCAGCCAAAATGTCTTTGCCGGCTGCTATACGCTGCGACAGATCAACGCCTCGATCCAGGAACCGCCATTTCGCCCGATCTTCATCGACAAGGGTGCGCTGAAACCGTCAAGGGCCGATTTCGAAGATGCCGTGCCGGCAAGCTGCGGCGAAGGACCGCCGCCGCCGAAGAAGGACGCGGCGCTTGAGCAGGCCAAAAAGGCGTTTGGCGCCACCTATGGCGACCAATGTGACAAGGAGTTTCTGAGCACCGAGCCGGACATTTTCTCGATCCAGTATAAAGACAAGGATGCGGCTGCCAGTGATCCCGAAAGGGAAACGCGGCTTTTCCACTTCTCCTGCTCGGCCGCGGCCTATAACGAAAGCTCTATTTATTACATGAGCGACGACGTGCTCGGCGTCAGGCAATTGCAGTTCGCCGAACCCGAAATGGACATTCGCTACGAAAACAACGACAGCGAAGGCAAACTGCTGGGCATGACCATAGTTGGCTTCCAGACCTCCGGCTGGGCAACCAATTCCGATTACGACGAAGAGACCAAGACGATCGCTACGTTCAACAAATGGCGTGGCATCGGCGATGCCTCTTCATCGGGGACATATCTGTTTCGCAACGGCGATTTTTCCCTGGTCCAGTACGACGTCGACGCGTCTTACGACGGCGAGGAAAATCCGCAGACGGTCGTCGACTACAACACCGCGCCCTAGGGGGCCTTCGATAACATCCAGTTGAGTGTACCCCGCCAGTCGGTCATGCGGATTGGCGTGCCATGCGTGCCAGTTTCAAAACGGACGAAGCGGGTCGGATAGGTTCTCGATTTGGCTAGGATCGATCGGAAGAAGCCTTCCTGTTTCTCGATTGGAAACACCGGGTCCTTGCTACCCTGGCCGAAGAAGACCGGCACACGACGCTTGAATGCGGGGCTTGAGAAGAAACTCTCATCCCACAGCGAGCCGAGCAGCAGCAGCCCGTCGATGCGCCCGCCGGTGTCCTTGCGATCGGCCAGCTTCCAGCATAACGAACCGCCCATCGAGCCACAGGCGACGAAGATTTTTGCGCCCGGCGACTGCTCGGCATAGTGGCCGATCAACGCAGCGATCTGGGCGGCACCGGTGTCGCCGAAGTCGGAAAAATCCGGCGACAGATAGAGGCCGCCATTGCCGGCCATCAGGTTCTTGATGCGGTTGAAATTGCCGCCGAAGGTGAAGTCGTCGGTGCCCTGCTTACGGCTGCCGCCCTGCCCGTGCAGGTAAAGCACGATGATGCTGGCGCCCCCGACTTTGCCGACGGCAATGTGGCGGACATCTCCAGCGTCGGTCTTCAGCAACAGATCCTGCTGCACCTTGCGCACGCCGGTATCGGTGTATTGCGCGTGCACACGACGCTCAGGCACTTCGTCACGGGCGTTGATGTCGCGCAGCTCACGATAGTCGATGACCGTATAGGCGCCGTTGTTTTCGGATGAGAGCGTCGCCGGATAGGCGAACAGATCATCCTTGAAGGGTTTGAGTTCGAGAGCGTTTGCGTAGGCGGCACAAGAGAGCCACAAAAGAATCGCGATCAGCAGGGCTGGGAGGCCAGAGGGGGGCAAGCGGAACCGGAAGCAGGAACGAAAGGCCATCCCGCAGCCATGCGTTTTTCGGCTTCGGTTTGTCAATCCTGCAGCACGCCGCCGGCGCTTTCCAGCGCCTCGCGCGTGTCGACATCGACGGCCGCCCCTTCGCCGATCTCGACATCGATGACGTCGAGGCCTTCGGCCTCGACCAGATGACGGGCACCGGTATCGCCTTCGAGGTGAGCGATCGCGGCGAACAGCGAGCGCGGCAGCAGCACCGGGTTGCCGCGCCGGCCATCATGAGAGGCGCGCACCACCGATCGCCCTTCGGACTTGCGGAACGCCTCGATCAGCCTGTCGAGGTCGGCCGAGGCGACGCCGGGCATATCGCCGAGGACGATCAGGGCGCCGGCGGCGTCGCCAGAAACCTTGGCGATGCCTGCCTTCAGCGACGAAGACAGACCCTCGGCGAAATCCGGATTGTCGGCGAAGGTCACATCCATGCCCGACAGTGCGCTGCGCACGCGCTCGCGCTCGTGGCCGGTGACGACGATGGTGGCCGCGGCTTTCGAACCGACCGCGCGTTCGGCGGTGCGGCGGACCAGGGGCTTGCCGTCGAACAGCGCCAAAAGCTTGTTCGGCCCGCCCATGCGGCTGGAGCGGCCGGCCGCCAGAAGCACCGTCTCGACCCTTGGTTTTGCTTTGGCCGGCAGCGGCTCGCGCGGCTGCGGCCGCGTCGGAATTTCCATCAGCAGCCCGCCAACGCCCATGCCGGCAATATCCCTGGCGGTCACGTCGAGACCAGCAATCAGCCGGTCGAGCACCCAGTCGAAGCCGTTCTCCTTGGGACTACGGGCGCAACCGGGCGCACCGATGATGCGCTTGCCGCCTAGATTGCCGAGCACCAGCAGATTGCCGGGATCGACCGGCATGCCGGCGCGAATGACGGTGCCGCCTGCCCTTTTGATAGCGGCGGGCACGACGTCGCCGAAATCGGCCATCGCCGAGGCGCCGAAGATCACCACCATATCGTTGTCGCGGATCAGCGAGGCGGCAGCCTCGGCGACGGGGCTGACCTCATGCGGGGTTCGACGCTCCGTCGTCAGCCTGCTGCCCGAACGCGCCAGGCGCGCTTCGGTGACGCGCAGCGTCTTGTCGAGCACGCTCGGCTTGATGCCGGGCAGCACCGTCTGGATGACGCCGACGCGCACCGGCTGATAGGCGTTGACCGCAAAAATCTCGCCCTCGGCGCAGATCCTTGCCACCGCATCGACCAAAGCGAAGGCGACCGCAAACGGAATGATTTTCACCGTCGCAACCATCTGACCTTTTTCGACCGGCGCATGCTGCGCCAGCGTGGCGATGGTAATCGTCGGATCGACGGCATTGATGGCGTCGATCATCGCCGCGTCGACGGTGAATATGCCGGCAGCCTGCGCGTGGAGGTTGACCCTGCCGGTCGCAGCGCGCTTCGCCTCGATGTTGCGATGGATCATATATGCGGCGAGCTTTTCGGCCGCGGCATCCTCGCTGAGATCATCGGGCGCCAACACCGCCGCGACGACCTCGGAAATCCCGGAGGCCTTCAACAGGGACACATCCTCGGCGCTTAGCCTGTGCGCCTTGCGGAAGCGGCGCTCTCCGGCTGTGGTGGCGTGCGCCAGCACTGCCCCTTCGGCCGCATCGATCGGAACGGGACCAAATTTCACGCGACCGCGCCTTTGGATTCGAGGCCGCGAGAGCGAAAGGCGTGGATCGCTTGCGCCAACACCGCGACGGCGATCTCGGCCGGGCTGGCAGCCCCAATGTCGAGGCCGATCGGTGCATGAATGCGGGCGATCTGGTCGGCGGTCGCGCCCAAGGCCAGCAAGCGTTCGACGCGTTTCGCATGGGTCTTGCGACTGCCAAGCGCCCCGACATAGAAGCAGTTGGCGTCGAGCGCCGCCTTCAGCGCGAAATCGTCGATCTTCGGATCATGAGTGAGGGCAGCCAGCGCGGTATAGCCGTCGAGCGGCTGACGCTTCAGGACATCCTCCGGCCATTCGGCATGCAGCGCGATGTCGGGAAAGCGGTCGGACGTGGCAAACGCCGTGCGCGGATCGATGATCTCGACGGGATAGCCGGCGATCCTGGCCATCGGTGCAAGCGCCTGGCTGATGTGGACGGCGCCGATCACCACCAGGCGTGGCTGCGGCAGATGTGCGTTGAGGAAGAAGGCCCGTCCCTCAGCTTCGACCGACCCGGAATTGCCGGTGCGGAATGCCTTGGCGATGGCTGCCCCGAGTTCGCCGGCAACCTGGTCGCCCTCGCGCACGATACGGTCGCGGCCGTCACCAAGATCGGTTACCAAAATCGCCGCGCGGCGGGCACGACGTTCGGCGTTGAGTGTCTTCAGCGCGTAAGGATCCATCGACAATCAGCCCAATCTTTCGACATAGACCTTGATGCGGCCGCCACAGGACAGGCCGACCTGCCACGCAGTCTCATCGGCGACCCCGAACTCCAGCATCTTCGCCTTGCCGCTATCGATGACGTCGATTGCTTCGGTCACCACTGCGCCTTCGACGCAGCCGCCCGAAACGGAGCCATGGAAATTGCCTTCGGTGTCGATGACCAGATGGCTACCGACCGGCCGCGGTGCCGAACCCCAGGTTTCGACCACGGTGGCAATGGCGACGTCCTTGCCGTCCTTCATCCAGCCCTCCGCGATGATCAGCGGGTCGCGGGCTTCATCGAGATAGACACTGTGTTCCATGATTTTCTCCCTGGGAGACATGTGGTTATGCGACGCGCTTCGCGCCAGCCTGGATCCACCGGCGCGGGTCGACCGAACGCACCGAATTCTTGTCCAGCGACGCACAGAGATCGGCGAGCGCGTCGAGATTGTGCACCGAACGGAATTCGTCGACATGCGGCAGCATCGCCCTGACGCCGCGGGCGCGCGCCTCGAAGCCGTCGAAGCGCAGCAGCGGGTTCAGCCAGATCAGCCGCCGGCAGGATTTATGCAGCCGTTCCATTTCCTCCGACAGGCCGGCGACCTCGTCGCGCTCCAGCCCATCGGTGATCAGCAGTACCACCGCGCCTTGCCCCAGCACGCGGCGCGACCAAAAACGGTTGAATTCTGCCAGCGTATCGCCGATGCGCGTGCCGCCCGACCAGTCCTTTACCGCGGCAGAACAGTCGGCGAGTGCGGCATCGGGATCGCGATGCCGCATCTGACGGGTCAGATTGGTAAGCCTGGTGCCGAAGACGAAGGCGTGCACGCGCCGGCGCTTTTCCGTCAGCGCATGCAGGAAATGCAGGAAGATCCGCGTGTACTGGCTCATAGAACCGGAAATGTCGGCAAGCACCACCAGCGGCGGATGGACTTCGCGGGGCGAGCGGAATTTAGGCAGGATCAACTCGCCGCCGGTGCGCGCAGCCGAGCGCATCATGGCGCGCGGATCAATACGGCGGCCATGCGCATCGGCTTTGAAACGCCGCGTCCGAACCATGTCGAAGGGCAGCCGCAACTGGGCGATCGCTATCTTGGCGTCGGCCATCTCGGCGGCGTTCATCTGGGCAAAATCCTTGCCTCTCAGCACCTCGTTGCCGGAGAAGGTGAAGCGCGCGTCGACCTCGATCTCGGGAACTTCCTGCGCCGGCTGGTTCTTCTGGTGACCCTCGAACATCGCCTGGCTGACGCGGTTCTCGGCCGCGCGGGGTTTTTGCTTCCCTTTGTTGTCGGGAGCGATCGGCGAAAAGATCGCCAGCATCTTTTCGATCAGCTCGTGCGACTTCCAGAACAGCCGGAAGGTCTCGTCGAAGGTGGCGTGATCTTCGTGCCTCGAGACCAGCACGGCGTGCAGCGTCCAGTAGAAATCGTCACGCGAGCCGATGCCGGCAGCGAGCACTGCCTCGATGGCGTCTTTGACCGAGGCCGGTCCGACACGCATACCGGCCTTGCGCAAGGTGCGGGAGAAATAGACGACGTTGTCGGCGATCCGCCCGTCCGCCGTTGCCTCTTTGGGTTCCGCACGCGGCATCGCCCTACTCCGCCGCCGACAGCTCGGCCTTGACCTCGTTGAGGATGCGCCGGCCTTCGCCCTCACCGATGCGGGCAATATCGTCCTGGTATTTCAGCAGCACGCCAATCGTGTCGGAAACCGTCTCAGGGTCCAACGCCACCTTGTCGAGTTCGGTCAGCGCGCCGGCCCAGTCGATGGTCTCGGCGACGCCGGGCACCTTGAACAGCTCGATCTGACGCAGCTTCTGGATGAATGAAACGACCTCGGCCGAAAGCCGGCTGTTGGCCTGCGGCACCTTTCGGCGGACGATCTCAAGCTCGCGCTCGGCATTGGGATAATCGACCCAGTGATAAAGGCAGCGCCGCTTCAGCGCGTCGTGGATTTCGCGCGTGCGGTTGGTGGTGATGATGACGATCGGCGGCTCCTCCGCCTTGATGGTGCCGAGTTCGGGCACCGTCACCTGGAAATCGGAAAGGATTTCGAGCAGGAATGCCTCGAAGGCCTCGTCGGTGCGGTCGAGTTCGTCGATCAGGAACACCGGTGCGGCGCCCGCCTTGCCAGTCAGCGCATCGAGCACCGGGCGGCGGATCAGATACTTTTCGGAAAAGACGTTGCGTTCCATGTCGGAGCGGTCGACCTTGCCGGCCGCCTCCTCCATGCGGATTTCGATCATCTGCGCGGCGTAGTTCCACTCGTAGACGGCAGACGAGACATCGAGCCCTTCATAGCATTGCAGGCGGATCAGCCTACGGCCAAGGGCCTCGGCCAGCACCTTGGCGATCTCGGTCTTGCCGACGCCGGCCTCACCCTCAAGGAACAGCGGACGCTTCATGCGCAGCGACAAAAACAGCACAGTCGCCAGCGACCGGTCCGCCACATAATCCGCACCGGTCAACAGATCGAGCGTCTCGTCGATGGTCCGCGGCACGGGGCGCGATTTCAGCTCGGTCATTTGATCTCCGTGGACGCGGCCATCAAAGCCTCTACAGAGCGTGGTAGCTGCGGTCGTGATAGATCAGCGGCCGCAAATTATCGCCGATGCGCAGGCCTGTCACCTTGCCAAAAAGCACACGATGTGTGGCCAGATCCTTGGTGTCGATCAGCTCGCAGTCGAAGACGGCGAGCGCGCCCTTCAACGTCGGCGCACCGGTCGAGATGACGTCCCATTCGGCCAATGCGAAACGCTCCTCGACCGGCAGGCCGGTGATGCCGGAAAAGCCGATCGACAGCGGCTCCTGATCCGAAGCCAGCGTGTTCAGGGCAAATTTGCCGTTTTTCACAAACGGCTCGTTCTTGGGATTTTCACGATTGAGGCAGACCAGGATGGTCGGCGGTGTGTCCGACACCGAGCAGGCCGCGATCACCGTCGCGCCACGCTTGCCGGCCGGGCCATCCGTGGTGACCACATGCACATGGCCGGCAAAATGGGCCATAGCGTCGCGGTAGGCCTGCGGCCCGATTTCATTCTTCTTCAGCACCGATGATTTTCCGTTAGTCAGAACCAGCCGTTATATATGACCGCATATTGCATGCCACAAGCGAAGTGCTTGAGCTATATCCCGAATTCGCGTGTTGCGCCAAAGCTGGCCAGCCTTTAGGTCTTGACGGCATTGGCGCCGGCAAAACACGCGATCGGCGCGGAGGAATTCTTCGCTCGCATGCGACCTTGGACAACCACGATAGCGGTGCTGGCCTGGCTCTCGCTCGCCGGTAGTGCGAGTGCCGAGACGCTGCTGATCGGCGTCGCGGCGCCTTTGTCGGGGCCGTCGGCGATCCTCGGCAAACAGATCGAGGCAGGCGCGACAATGGCGGCTGAAGCGAGTGATACCGAGATCAGGACGATCGATGACGCCTGCACGGCCGCTGGCGGCGTTGCCGCCGCGTGGGAATTCGCCGCGGCCAAGGTCAAGGTCGTCATCGGTTTTCTGTGCACCGACGCAATCGAGGCGGCTCTGCCGATCCTCAAGGATGCCGACATCCCGGTGATCACCGTCGGCGTGCGCACGGAAAGCCTGACCGACCGGCGCGCCAAGACGGGATGGCCGATCTATCGTCTCGGGCCGCGCGGCGACGACGAGCGCAATGCCGTCGCCGCCACCCTCACCCGCCTATGGCAGAACGAGCTGTTCGCTATCGTCGACGATGGCACGATCTATGGCCGCGAAATGGCCGAGACGTTTCGGTCTGCCGCCGAGCAGGCGGCATTGAAGCCAGTGTTCGTCGACACGTTCCGGCCGCAGCTCGACAACCAGATCGGCCTGATCGGCCGACTGAAGAAAGCCGGCGCAACGCATGTCTTTGCCGGCGGTGACGGCGATGATGTCGCCATTATGGGCCGCGACGCCGGCCAGCTCGATACCGGCATGGTGTTTGCCGGCGGTGAAGCGCTGCGCGCGCCGCTCGGCGACGTGCCTTACGCCGTCGGCACGCTAATGATCGCGCCGCCCGAATGGGTTGACGTCGCCGACCCCAAGGTGCTGCAAAGCTTTGCCGCACAAAACATCGTGCCAGATGGTTATACGCTGCCCGCCTATGCCGCGGTCGAGATCGCCCGCGAGGCCTTTGCGGCTTCCGAAACCTCCGGCAAAAGCCTGGCTGACCTGCTTACTGGACATGACTTCACTACGGCGATCGGGCCGATCCGCTTTGACGAGAAAGGCGACCTGACGCAAAATCCTTATCGCGCCTACCGTTTCGACGGCGGCCGTTTCGTGCGGGCGGAGAGCCAATAATGTTCCATACCGGTCCGCGCAATCTCATCACCGACGTTGCCGGCTTGCGGGTTGGCAATGCGGCGAATGCCAAGCTGAAATCCGGTGTGACCACCGTCATCTGCGACGAACCGGCCGTGGCCGGCGTGCAAATCCTGGGCGGTGCGCCGGGCACCCGCGAAACCGACCTGCTCGAGCCGCACAATTCAATCCATGCCATCCACGCCGTGGTGCTTTCGGGCGGTTCGGCCTTTGGCCTCGACGCCGCGTCGGGGGTACAGGCGGCATTGCGCGAAAGAGGCATCGGCGTCGAGGTCGGCGGCTTTCGCGTGCCGATCGTGCCGGCGGCGATCCTGTTCGACCTGCGCAATGGCGGCGACAAGGATTGGGGCCGGTATCCGCCTTACCGCGACCTCGGCTACGAAGCCGCGCAAGCCGCCGCGATAGACTTTGCGCTCGGCACCGCCGGCGCGGGTGCCGGCGCGCTGAGCTCCGGTCTGAAGGGCGGGCTCGGCTCGGCCTCGACAATGCTGGACAGCGGCGTCACCATCGGCGCGCTCGCCGCCGTCAACCCGACCGGCTCGGTGACGGTCGCCGGGACCCGCCATTTCTGGGCGGCACCGTTCGAGATCGGCGACGAGTTCGGCGGCTTAGGCTATCCTCACCCGATGCCTGACGGTGCCAGAAAGATCCTGCTGAAGTTCCGTGACAAGCATGCCGCAGAGCAGGCGGAAACCGGCGCCAACACGACCATCGCCGTGATCGCCACTGATGCGGTCCTCACCAAGGCCGCCGCCAAACGCCTGGCGATATCAGCGCATGACGGCTTTGTCCGTGCCATTTGGCCGACGCACACGCCCGCCGACGGCGATCTGGTCTTCGCGCTGGCAACGGGCAAGAGCGGCATCGAGCTCGGGCCCAACGATGCAATCGATCTCTACGCAGCTGCCGGCGCGACGATGGCGCGCGCCATCAGCCGCGGCGTCTTTGCCGCGACGCCGGCCGAGGGCGATCTCTTCCCGGTCTGGTCGTCGCGCTGAACGCGCCGACGCTCATTCGGTGAGCAGTAGTCAGACTGGACTATGATCAGGTGGGGTCGGATTTTTCTTCCTCGAACGTGACCGCAACATCCGAGTTTGCCGACAGGCGCACCTTCTGGCCCTCGACCTCGGCGACGAGGCTGAGAGGAATGAAGTGGTGATGGCCCCTGTGAGCGCCCTCGCCGCTGTCGCGCTTGGTCAGCTTGATGCGATCCCCGTCGACCTTGTCGACGGTGCCGACATGGACGCCGTCGGCGCCGATCACTTCCATACGTTCGCGGATCTTGGCTGCATCGGTCATGGGGGTCTCCCTTAGGGCGCCGCGCGTCCTTTGGACGCGCAAAGGATGCTCTAAACATTTTGAATCAATGCATCGTGCCTTACGAAAATCGATTCTGATTTTAGGAAGGCACGATGCGGTGAAGCTGCCGACAATAACAAACGACAGCCGGATTGGATGCATCGACTTCGTGTTTCAGTTAGCACGATCTTTTGACAGCATCGTGATAGGGAATTTAACGACGTCGACTGCCTGAACGGAAAGCCCCATGCGAAATCTTGCCCTGTTTGCCGTCTGCCTGTTCGCCCAGCTTGCAACTTTGGTCGCCGCCTACGCAGGCGATGTCGCCGAGCTTGAGATCCTCGGCTTCAGCCGTGACGGCGGCATCTTCGCCTTCGAAGAATATGGCGTCCAGGAAGGATCGGGATTCCCGTATGCCAACCGCTATTACATCAACACGGCCGACGACAATTTTCTCAAGGGCTCGCCGATCCGTATCCGGCTCGACCACGAGAATGCCACCGTGGACGCAGCGCGGCTGCAGGCCCGGCAAAAGGGCGAAGCGATCGTCAGTCAGGCGGAACTCACGGCAAATCGCGGCATCACCGCCGGCTTCAACCCGGTGACCGAGCTTTCTGCCGACCGCTTCCGCATGGTGGTCAATCCGCGCCCGATCTTTTCGCCGGTCGACGAACCGCTCGAGTTCCGGCTCGACCAGATCGGCATGAACGACACCGAACGCTGCCAGAGCCAGGGCGAGATCAATGGCTTTCGCCTGCTGCGCATCGAAGCGAGAGACGGCGGCCTGACGAGGATTATTCACGAGGACAAATCGATCCCGCAAAGCAGAGGCTGTCCGAATGGGTACCAGATCGGCGCGGTCCAGACATTTTCGCTGGATAGCCTCAGCGCCTATGCCGTGCTGATCGCGGTGCGCCAATACGGCTTCGAAGGGCCGGACTATCGCTGGATCGCGGTAACCGGTCGCCTGTGACGTTCCCCGCCATGCGCTATCGCGCTCTGCGCCGTCTCCGCCGCTCCTTGCCGCCGCTGCGCACCGCTTTTGTCGGTGCCTTGTTGTGGGCCATGGCGATGGGCGCCAGCGCGCTGCTCAATCTGCAGCTGTACGATTGGGAGACCCCGGCGAAGGTCCGCTTCGTCTCGCTGCTTTATGCTGCCGGCGGCGCGCTGGCCTTCCCGGTTGGGCTGTTTCTGGCGCGACTCGTCTCCCTCGGACGCAACTGGGAGATCGCCCTCGCTGCCGCCTTCGTCTGCCTTCTCACCGTGACTATCGCCTTCACCGGCGGCCTCTTTGGGCTGCAATACCGCTCCTACTATGTCCAATGGCATGCGCCCGCGCTCACCATCACCTGGGTTTTCCAGTTCGTGTTCACGATGTTGACGGCGCTCTACCAGTTCGTCGTCCTCGGCATCCGGCTGTATTTTCCGCTCGGTTTCATTGCGCTGGCTGTCGCCAGTGTCTGGTTTGCGCGCCAGCAACGTTGAGCATTTTGCTTGCCTCTGTTAGGACGCGGGCAAATGCTCTTGCAAGTCAGGACCGACTGATGATCCCTCGCTACTCCCGGCCGGAAATGGTGGCCATCTGGTCGCCCGAAACCCGGTTCCGCATCTGGTTCGAGATCGAGGCCTACGCCTGCGACGCATTGGCCGAGCTCGGCGTCATCCCGAAGGAGGCCGCCAAGACCATTTGGGAGAAAGGCGGGGCGGCGAAATTCGATGTCGAAGCCATCGACGAGATCGAACGCCTCACCAAGCACGACGTCATCGCCTTTCTCACCCATCTTGCCGAATTCGTCGGGCCGGATGCCCGCTTCATCCATCAGGGCATGACATCCTCCGACGTTCTCGACACCTGTTTTGCCGTGCAGCTCACCCGGGCCAGCGACATCCTCCTGGCCGACATTGACGGGCTGCTTGCGGCGCTCAAGCGCCGCGCCTTCGAGCACAAGGACACGATTACCATCGGCCGCAGCCACGGCATCCATGCCGAGCCGACCACTTTCGGCATCAAGCTGGCGCAGGCCTATGCCGAATTCTCGCGTTGCCGCGAGAGGCTGGTGCACGCACGCGAGGACATCGCCACCTGCGCCATCTCGGGTGCGGTCGGCACCTTCGCCAATATCGACCCTTATGTCGAAGAATACGTGGCCAAGAAACTTGGGCTGAAGCCCGAGCCGGTGTCGACGCAGGTGATCCCGCGCGACCGCCATGCGATGTTCTTCGCCACGCTCGGCGTCATCGCCTCGTCGATCGAGCGGCTGGCGATCGAGATGCGCCATCTGCAGCGCACCGAGGTACTGGAGGCGGAGGAGTATTTTTCGCCCGGACAAAAGGGCTCGTCGGCGATGCCGCACAAGCGCAACCCGGTGCTGACCGAGAACCTCACCGGCCTTGCTCGCATGGTGCGCTCCTTCGCGCTGCCGGCAATGGAGAATGTGGCGCTGTGGCACGAGCGCGACATCTCGCACTCGTCGGTCGAGCGCATGATCGGGCCCGACGCGACGGTGACGCTCGATTTCGCGCTGTCACGGCTGACCAGCGTCATCGACAAACTGCTAGTCTACCCCGACAACATGCTGAAGAACATGAACAAGTTCCGCGGCCTCGTGCATTCGCAGCGCGTGCTGCTGGCGCTGACGCAAGCCGGCATTTCGCGTGAGGAAGCCTACCGGCTGGTGCAGCGCAATGCCATGAAGGTGTGGGAGCAAGGCGCTGATTTCCTTGAGGAACTTTTGGCCGACAAGGACGTTGTTGCAGCCCTGCCTGAGGCCGAGATCCGCGAGAAATTCGACTTGGGCTATCATACCAAGCATGTCGACACGATCTTCAGCCGAGTGTTCGGAGAAGCCTGATGATTTCGGCGGCCGGAGATTTCGATTTTCTTGCCCTGCCCGGCCGCGGCAATTCCGGACCGGATCATTGGATGTCGCATTGGTGCAGGGTGCTCCCCAATTCGAGCCGCGTGCTGCAGGCAGAGTGGGACCGGCCGAAGCCTGAAGACTGGATCGGCCAGGTGGATGCTGCGGTGGCCGCCGCACCGCGCCGCATCGTGCTGCTTGCACATTCGCTGGCAGTGGCGACGGCGGTGAAGTGGGCTTCCGGGGCCAGTCAAAGCCAGCTCGACAAGGTCGCGGCGGCGTTCCTGGTCGCCGCGACCAATGTCGAGGATACCGATCCCTCATTCGACGCGGTGCGCCCGTTCGCGCCGATGCCGCTGAAGCGCCTGCCCTTCCCGGCATTGGTGGTGGCGAGCCGCAGCGACCCGCGCGTCACCTTCGACAAGGCGACCGCTTTTGCCGCAGCCTGGGGCGCGGATATCGCCGATGCCGGCGATCTCGGCCATATGGGAAACGAGGCCCGCCTGGGCGTATGGCCAGCGGGCCTGCTGATGCTAGGACGCTTACTCGAGAAGGCTAACCTCTAGCCTACGCCTTACCGGGAACCGTCCTTATCACTGTGCCCCACGGATCCTCGCGGGTAGTGTCGCTCGCGGCATTGTCCGAACGCATCTCGACCCAGGCCAGGCCGGAGCGGGAGGGATCTCGGCGACCGGCACCCGGGCTCTGCCACGCATTTGCGCCAATGTGGTGATGATAGCCGCCGGACGACAGGAACACCGCCGCGCCACCATATTTTGCCACCGTGTCGAAACCGAACTCCTGGTGCCACCATGCTTCGGCTTCTTCCGGCCTGCCGACCCGCAAATGGACGTGGCCGATAATGCTGTTTTCCGGCGCGCCCTGCCAGCCGGTGTCGCCGGCCGGCACTTCGGCAACCACCGAAGGGATGTTCAGCCGCTCCGTCGCCATCGCGA
The DNA here is from genome assembly GCF_040317575.1 of Mesorhizobium sp. M1423. Lineage (NCBI taxonomy): Bacteria > Pseudomonadati > Pseudomonadota > Alphaproteobacteria > Hyphomicrobiales > Phyllobacteriaceae > Mesorhizobium > Mesorhizobium sp. M1423. The sequence goes on along the minus strand of NZ_JAMYKU010000010.1, from coordinate 175,890 downwards.
TCTTGTCGCCGTTCCATTTCCAGTCCTGCGGACGGCGGTCGGCATAGATCTCGATGCCGTTGCCTTCCGGGTCGGTCAGATAAAGCGCCTCGCTGACCAGATGATCGGACGCGCCCTCGATGCCAATCTTGCCGGCGATGGCGTGATTGATCCAGCGGCCGAGATCGGCCCGACTGGGTAGTAGGAAGGCGGTGTGGAAAAGACCAGCGCTGCGCGGGTCATCCGGTTTCGCAGCCGGATCCGCTTCGATGTCGAGCAAAGGACGATTGACTGCGCCGAGCGTGATCGTGCCGCCGGAGCGGCTCAGTTCCTGCAAACCGACGACTTTGCGATAGTAGGCAGCGAGATTTTCTGCATGGCGCGCCCGCAAGCCGACGCGGGCAACGCTGACCGGGGTCGTCGCGGCAAAAGGCAGTTCGCTCATCAAAGTGCTCCGTTCAGGCGGCGCTCGACAAGCTTCCAACAGAAGAACCCGGCGCCATCAATCATTCTACGCCGTGTCCGTGCCAAAATCTCGGAACAGCCATTCTTTCCCGGCGACAGATCGTCGATCGCGATCGTTCACACAAGAGTGCAAGAAGCGAACATGGTGTTCACAATTGCGAGCAGAACCGGGCTCGTGAGAGGCCGTTTGCGTGTCGCTGTTGAGTTTATACCCGGTTGCACCCGACAGCGCCTCTCGCTACATGCGCGCCATGAAAGTCAGGGAAGCAGATATTCTCATCGTGCCGGGCTACACCAATTCCGGCCCCGATCATTGGCAGAGCCGCTGGCAGTCGAAACTATCGACAGCGCGCCGCGTCGAACAGGCGGAATGGTCGAAGCCGGTGCGCGAGGATTGGACGGCCGGTGTCGCCAAGGCGGTCAACGAGGCCGAGCGGCCGGTCGTCATCGTCGCTCACTCGCTTGGCGTCGCCGCGGTCATCCAGGCATTGCCTCGGTTCGAGCGGCCGGTCGCCGGCGCCTTCTTCGTGGCGCCGCCCGATGTCGCCAATCCCAAGATAAAGCCGAGGCACCTGATGACCTTCGGCCCCTATCCGCGCGACCCGCTGCCATTTCCGTCGGTGGTGATCGCCAGCCGCAACGACCCGTTTTGCGCCTTCGGCGTCGCCGAGGACATTGCCGCGGCCTGGGGCTCGCTGTTCATCGACGCCGGCGATGCCGGCCATCTCAACGCGGATTCCGGCTTTGGGCCCTGGCCCGAAGGGTCGATGACCTTCGCGAAATTCCTGACGGATCTCTAGGAAGCGATCGAATCCCTGACGCTGCTCAGCAGGGTCTTTGCCCCAAGCGAAATCAGCGAATGCTCGGAACCCATCGCCAGCAGCCGGTAACCCATCGACACCACGCGACCGGCGATGGCCGGTTCCATCACATAGATCGCCGCATGCTTGCCGGCCTTGCGGGTGCGCTGGGCGATCGAGGCGACGGTCTCCATCATGCTCTCCAGCGTCGAACTGACGGTGGTTCCCTTCGACCAGGCGATCGAGAAATCCGACGGGCCGAGGAAGATCCCGTCGATACCCGGCGTGTCGAGAATGCCGTCGAGTGCATCAAGCGCGGCGCGCGTTTCGACCATGGCGAACGCCATGGTGCGCTGGTTACTGTCGCGCAGCCAGTCGGCATAATCGCCCTTGCCATGGCGCGGAAAGGCATAGGTCGGCCCCCAGGAGCGCTCGCCGAGCGGCGGGTATTTCATGGCGGCGGCAAACAGCTTTGCGTCCGCCACTGAATTCACCATCGGCGCGATCACCGCCTCGGCGCCGAAGTCAAGCGCGCGGCTGGCCATGTCGAAGCGGCCGACCGGGATGCGCACCAGCGCCGGCTTGTTGGCCGCCAGCACCGGCACAAGCCCGCGCAGCACGCTGTCCTCGTGATGGCCACCATGCTGCATGTCGAGCGTAACCGCGTCGAATCCTTGTCTGGCCAATATCTCGACAGTCAGGGCATCCGGCACACCGGACCATGCGGTGAACAGCGTTTCGTCGGCCACTAGGCGTGACTTCAGGGACATTGGTGATTTCCTCTTTGCTTGCAGCAATTCAGCCGGAAATGACCGCAAAGGCAAAGAAAAACCGCCCGGTTAGGCCGGGCGGTCGATTGGTCCAGCATTCGATCGATGTCGGTGGAAGGATCAGGTGTTCTTGATCTGCTCGATCGCCTGCGCCATCAATTCATCCATGGTGCGGCGGATCTGATGGTCCGACTGGTCGATGCCAGCCGCATCGAAATCCTTGCGTATCTTGCGGAAAACGTCGTGATCGCCGGCTTCCTCTATGTCGCTGACGACCACTTCCCTGGCATAAGCGTCGGCATCGGCGCCGGATTTGCCGAGCTTTTCGGCAGCCCACAGGCCGAGCGCTCTATTGCGGCGTGCCGCAGCCTTGAACCGAAGTTCCTCGTCGAATGCGAATTTGCGCTCGAAGCCCTCTTCGCGGTCTTTCATGCTGCTCATGGCATCCCTCCGTGAAATCCGATTCGTTGGGTCAATATGTGTTGCCGGAGCACAAACCAAAAGGGCGTCGGCCGGTCAATATGCTACATTGCCTGCTGCGCTGCGGCATTTCGGTCCCGAAAGCGGTTGATTGAAAGGATTTGCCGATTGAGCAAACAGTGCGATTGGGATAGACACCGGCATTGAACCCCACCGTCGCCATCTTATTTTAGGCAGACGGACAGGAACTGGTCGCTTGCCGCCTGCCCGCAAATCCAGAGAAAAATCAGATGAAAAATCGCCGCCGCATTTATGAAGGCAAGGCCAAGATCCTTTATGAGGGACCGGAGCCTGGCACGCTGATCCAGTTCTTCAAGGACGACGCCACCGCTTTCAACAAGAAGAAGCATGAAATCGTCGATGGCAAAGGCGTGCTCAACAACCGCATTTCCGAGCACATCTTCAATCATCTCAACCGGATGGGCATTCCGACCCACTTCATCCGCCGGCTTAACATGCGCGAGCAGCTGATCAAGGAAGTCGAGATCATCCCGCTCGAAGTGGTGGTACGCAACGTCGCCGCCGGCTCGCTGGCCAAGCGCCTCGGCATCGAGGAAGGCACCGTGCTGCCGCGCTCGATCATCGAATTCTATTACAAGGCCGATGCGCTCGACGATCCGATGGTCTCGGAAGAGCACATCACCGCCTTCGGCTGGGCGAGCCCGCAGGAGATCGACGACGTCATGGCGCTGGCCATCCGCGTCAACGACTTCCTTTCCGGCCTGTTCATGGGTGTCGGCATCCAGCTCGTCGACTTCAAGATCGAATGCGGCCGCCTGTTCGAAGGCGACATGATGCGCATCGTCGTCGCCGACGAGATCTCGCCGGACTCCTGCCGGCTGTGGGACGTGGCGACGCAGGATAAGCTCGACAAGGACCGCTTCCGCCGCGACATGGGCGGGCTCGTCGAAGCCTATCAGGAAGTTGCCCGCCGCCTCGGCATCATGAACGAGAATGAGCCGCCGCGTCCGGCCGGACCGGTGCTCGTCGCATCGACCGACGGCGTCAAAGGCAAGCCGCACTGATGGCTTGCCCGCTCAACAGGTGAACAGGAGCATGTCCAGCGTGATCAAGGCCCGCATTACCGTAACCCTCAAAAGCGGCGTGCTAGACCCGCAAGGCAAGGCAATCGAGCATGCGCTGTCCGGAATGGGTTTCGGCGGCGTCGGTCAGGTGCGGCAAGGCAAGGTTTTCGATATCGAGCTTGCCGAGGGCGACAAGGCCAAGGCCGAGGCCGATCTGAAAGCCATGTGCGACAAGCTTCTGGCGAATACGGTGATTGAGAATTATAGTGTGGCCATTACCTGAGGTTGTGCCGGAGGGTAGATGGCTGAGATTGATGGAAGCCTGATTTTTGAGGTCCTCAAATCCATTCAGCCGCGGCTGGACAGGATGGATTTGACACTTGGCGAGGTAAAGTCCGAGTTGGGTTCGATCCGTGGTCATCTCGTCGCCACCGAGGGCGATGTGAAGAATATTTACGGCGTGCTGGCGCGGCAGGACGACCGTCTCGAACATATCGAACGCCGCCTAGAATTGCGCGAACTCGCGGAAGCCCAGAGGCCCTACGAACCAAAATGAAATCAGCCGTCGTCCTGCTCCCCGGCCTTAATCGCGACCGTGACATGATCGCGGCGCTGACCAAGATTTCCGGCACGCCGCCGGTCACCGTCTGGCAGACCGACACTGAAATTCCCGACGTCGACCTGATCGCCATTCCCGGCGGCTTTTCCTTTGGCGATTATCTGCGCTGCGGCGCTATTGCCGCGCGCATGCCGGTAATGCGGGCTGTGGCCGAGAAGGCGGCCAAGGGCGTCACGGTCATCGGCGTCTGCAACGGCTTCCAGATCCTGGTCGAGGCCGGCCTGTTGCCGGGTGCATTGATGCGCAACACCTCGCTGAAATTCGTCTGCCGGCAAGTCAAGCTGCAGATCGCCAATGCCAACTCGATGTTCACCAGCCGCTATCAGCCGGGCCAGGTCATCCGCGCGCCGGTGGCGCATCATGACGGCAATTATTTTGCCGATGCCGAAACGCTGGCCCGCCTCGAAGGCGAAGGCCAGGTGGTGTTCCGCTACGCCGAAGGCACCAATCCCAACGGCTCGATCAACGACATTGCCGGCATCGTCAACGGCCGTGGCAATGTGCTCGGCCTGATGCCGCATCCCGAGAACCTGATCGAAGCGGCGCATGGCGGCAGCGACGGCCGGGCGCTGTTCGAAAGCGCGCTGGGCATCGCCGCTTGATGCATTCAATTTTCCTCCTGGAGCGACGGTCATGAAACTCTATTCGCGACCGCTGTCGCCCTATTCGTCGATCGTGCGGGCGCTGGCCTACATCAAGAACGTGCCGCTCAAGGTCATTGCACCGCCGCCGGGATTTCCCATCCCCGAAGCCTTTCGTTCCATCTCCCCGCTCAACCGGATTCCAGTGCTGATCACCGGCTCGGGCGAAACGATCGTCGAATCGGTGGTCATTGCCGAATATCTGGAGGAACGCTTTCCCGAGCCAGCGCTGCTGCCCAAGGATTCGAAAGACCGGGCGTTGGTGCGCATGTTCGCCCGCATCACCGACCTTGACGTGCTCGCCCCAACGATGAAGCTGTTCGAGCTCTATTTCGTGCCGCAGCGCAACGAGGCGGACATCAAGGCACAGTTCGCCCGATTGCATCACGGGCTTGCGGCAATCGAGGCCCGCATGGCGCATGGCCCGTTCGCGCTCGGCGACGACATCTCCTTCGCCGATGCGTGGCTGACGCCGACCCGCTTCGTCTTCAACAATTTCAGGGCGACGATCGGCCGCCCCGACCTGCTTGACGCCCATCCGAAATTCGATGCCTATGAGCAAATCGCCTTGCAGCATCCGGCGCTGTCGCGCGTCTGGGGTGAGATGACAGACGGTCTGAAGATCTTTCTGTCAGAACTCGAGATGGGCGCCGCTTGACCATGCGATCGACACTCGCCAGCCTCGCCCTCGCCGCTGCCGCCGGTCTTGTACTCGCCTCCTGCCAGTCAAGCCCGAAGAGCACGCCGGCGCCGGCAGGCAAGAGCGCGTCACTGCTTGCCATGGAGCAGGTGGCAATAGCTGCCCACAAATGCTGGATCGCCAGCAAGGACCCTGCCTTCAAATCCTATCAGATGGCCAACGAGCTGAATTCGTTCAGCGGCACGCCGCGCTTCCTGCTGGTGCCGGCCAAACATTATGGCGGAAAGCCGTTGCTGGTCGTGCAGGCGCAAGGCAATTCGAGCCGCGTCGACGTGTTCGGCCCATTGATGGCGGAACCGCTCGGCGGCCGCATCGGCTCGGACATTGCCCGCTGGCAGGCGGGCAATCCGGCCTGTGGCGCTGCTGCCTAGCCCAATGGGTCGCTTGCTGCAGATCACCGGTCTGGTCGTCGGCCTGGCCGGGCTCGTCCTGCAGCTCTGCATCACCGTCCCGGCATCAATGGAAGCCGGCCGCGGCTTTGTCGGCTCGCTGGTCTTCTATTTCAGCTTCTTCACCATCCTGACCAACATCGGCGCGGTGCTCGTCCATGCCTCGTTGCTGTCGTCGACGGGTTATGCCTGGTTTCCGGCCTTTGCCGGGCCACGGATAGGGGCGGGCGTAGCCGTCGCCATAAGCCTGGTCCTCATTATCTACGCCACGGTCCTGGCGCAGCTTTGGCAGCCGCAAGGGCTGTTCCTGCTCTGCGACGTGCTCCTGCACTATGTGACGCCGGTGGTGTTCGTGCTGTGGTGGCTTGTGGCGGGCGCCGACGGCTCGACGCGATGGCGTGACATCTCGTGGTGGATGATCTATCCGATCGCCTATCTGGCCTACGCGCTGCTGCGGGCGCCGATCGTCGGCGAAGTACCCTATCCATTCCTCGACGTCTCCAAACACGGGGCGGCCAGCGTCGCCGTCTCGGCTCTGGCCATCACCGGGCTTTTTCTGGTTCTGTGTATCGTGGCCGTGCTTGTGGACCACGGCGTATCGAGGCTCAGGGCGGCGGGCGTCCGCTAAAGTGCGGTGACTCAACCCTCAGTCCCAGAACGGCCTGAGGCCCTCACGATGGGCATCACAACGCGTAATGCCTATGTCCTTGAGCTGGTCGTCGGTCATCTCGAGCAGGACCAGCCGGCTGCGCCGACGATCCATTAGCCTGCCAATCCATCTCGCGAAGGATCCGAGCGTACGCACCAGCCGACTAACATAGGTTGGCCGGCCTAACGGAGGCGCCACCTGCATCTGCAATTCAGCCCTAACGGGGCGGATTGTCTCTATTGTAGCCATTTTCTTTCTGCCAAAACTTCGGATTGTACCCTTCTCGCCGCCGATCTGATATGTATTGACTCACATCCTGGTGCAATGTAAAAAATTGTCACCATGACAACTTGGCTTCCAGATCTTACCGCGGGTACCGGCCCGCTCTATCAGCGGCTTGCCGATTCCATCGAGACGGACATCGACCGCGGCCTGATCGGTGCAGGGGCAAAGCTGCCGCCGCAGCGCGATCTGGCATACGACATCGGCACGACCGTCGGCACCGTCGGCAGGGCCTATCAATTGCTGCGCGAGCGGGGATTGGTCAGCGGCGAGGTGGGCCGCGGAACCTATGTTCTCGCTCAGCAGTCGGAAAGCGCAAAGCCGGATTTCCTGGAGCCGGTCGAACAAGGCACGCGCTATATGGATGCGCCCGGCGACAAGATGCGCTTCGATAGCACCGCCGCTCCGGATGTCGGCCAGGGTGCCATCGTCGCCGATGTGTTGACACGCACGGCGCAAGACCATCCGCATGAGATTTCAAGCTACACGCGTGATTTCCCGGACCGCTGGTTCGAGGCCGGCAGGCGCTGGCTGTCGCGCAATTCCTATCGCCCGGCGGCGGATGCCATTGTCCCCACGCTCGGCACCCACGCCGCGGTGATGGCAACAATTGCGGGGCTCACCGCCCCCGGCGACTATGTCGTCTTCGAGCACCTCACCTATTCGCAGATCTCCCGCAGCGCCGGCCTGATCGGTCGCCGGACCGCACTGGTGGCGGCTGACGACGAGGGCATCGATCCCCAGGATTTCGAGCGCGTCTGCGCACAAAAGCACCCGAAGATGATGTTTTTGATGCCGACGGCCAAAAACCCGACGCTGACAACGCTGTCGGCATCGCGCCGCGAGGCAATCGCGCATGTCGCCCGTCAATATAACGTCGTCTTGATCGAGGACGATCTCTATGGCGGACTGACCGACGACCCGACGCCTTTACTGGCCGAATATGCTCCCGAACGGACCATCGTTGCCGGCGGCCTGTCGAAATCGGTCGCGGCGGGTGTTCGCGGCGGTTGGCTCGCTTGCCCGCCGGCCTATCGTCACCGCATCCGGGTTGCCCATAAGATGATGACGGGCGGCCTGCCCTTTCTGCTGGCGGAGGTGGGCAGCCGGCTGGTGTTGTCCGGTCAGGCCGCCGAGATGCGCAAGCGCAGCATTGCCGAGATCGGTGCGCGCATCGCGATCGTGCGCGAGACACTCGACGGCTTCGACTTCAAGGCGCTGGATAATGTGCCGTTCGTCTGGCTCACTTTGCCGGACCCATGGCTTTCCGGCACTTTCAAACAGGCTTGCCTCGAACATGGCGTGCTCATCGACGACGAGGACGAGTTCAAGGCGGGGCGTTCCGAACAGGCCTTTCACGGCGTGCGGTTTGGCATCTCGCAGCCGCGACAGCGGGACGATATTGCGCACGGCGTCGCTGTGATCCGGCGGCTTCTGGACGAAGGCCGCGCCGGCTACGACAGCTTTTCCTGAACCGGCTTGAAACCGGCGGGTCGAGTGGCGATCTTCCGCTACTTGCGGCAAGCTGTTGCTTTCCGTCGTTTTAGTCATCCGACGGGGTGTATCGGCTGCAAAGCTTGCGATAAGACGGGACTCGATCCCAAGGACACAAATTGCCGATCATGACCATTTCCAATTCCGTGCCGATCACTCCGGAACTCATTGCCGCGCACGGGCTGAAGCCCGACGAGTACCAACGCATCCTCGACCTGGTCGGGCGCGAGCCGAGCTTTACCGAACTCGGTATTTTTTCCGCGATGTGGAACGAGCATTGTTCCTACAAATCCTCGAAAAAATGGCTTCGTACGCTGCCGACCACCGGGCCGCAAGTCATCCAGGGCCCGGGCGAGAATGCCGGCGTGGTCGACATCGGCGACGGCGACTGCGTCGTCTTCAAGATGGAGAGCCATAACCATCCCTCCTATATCGAGCCTTATCAGGGAGCGGCGACCGGCGTCGGCGGCATCCTGCGCGATGTCTTCACCATGGGCGCGCGGCCGATCGCGGCGATGAACGCGCTGCGCTTCGGTGCGCCGGATCATCCCAAAACCAGGCACCTCGTTGCCGGCGTCGTTTCCGGCGTCGGTGGCTATGGCAATTCCTTCGGCGTGCCGACGGTCGGCGGCGAGGTCAATTTCGACGCCCGCTACAATGGCAATATCCTGGTCAATGCGTTTGCCGCGGGCCTCGCGAAGACGGACGCAATCTTTTTGTCCGAGGCCAAGGGCGTCGGCCTGCCGGTCGTCTATCTCGGCGCCAAGACCGGTCGCGACGGCGTCGGCGGCGCCACCATGGCCTCGGCCGAATTCGACGACAAGATCGACGAGAAGCGGCCCACGGTCCAGGTTGGCGATCCCTTCACCGAAAAATGCCTGCTCGAAGCCTGCCTCGAACTGATGGCGTCCGGCGCCGTTATTGCCATCCAGGACATGGGTGCCGCTGGTCTCACCTGCTCGGCGGTCGAAATGGGCGCCAAGGGCGACCTCGGCATTGAGCTCGATCTCGACAAGGTGCCGGTGCGTGAAGAGCGCATGAGCGCTTATGAGATGATGCTTTCGGAGAGCCAGGAGCGCATGCTGATGGTGCTGCGCCCCGAAAAGGAAAAACAGGCCGAGGCGATCTTCCACAAATGGGGCCTCGACTTTGCCATCGTCGGCAAGACCACCGACGATCTGCGCTTCCGCGTGCTGCACCAGGGCGACGAGGTCGCCAACCTGCCGATCAAGGATCTCGGCGACCAGGCGCCGGAATATGACCGTCCCTGGGTCGAGCCGAAGAAGCCGGCGCCATTGGGCGCCGGCGATGCACCGCAAACCGATGTGGCCGAGGCTTTGCTGAAGCTGCTTGGCGGGCCGGACCTGTCCTCGCGCCGCTGGGTGTGGGAGCAGTACGACACGCTGATCCAAGGCAATTCGTTGCAGCTTCCCGGCGGCGATGCCGGCGTCGTGCGGATCGACGGTCATCCGACCAAGGCGCTCGCCTTCTCCTCCGACGTGACGCCGCGCTATTGCGAGGCCGACCCCTACGAGGGAGGCAAGCAGGCGGTGGCCGAATGCTGGCGCAATCTTACCGCCACCGGTGCCTTGCCGCTCGCGGCCACCGACAACCTTAATTTCGGCAATCCGGAACGGCCGGAGATCATGGGTCAGTTGGTCGGCGCGGTGAAAGGTATTGGCGATGCCTGCAGGGCGCTGGGCTTCCCGATCGTCTCCGGCAACGTCTCGCTCTACAATGAGACCAACGGCCAAGGCATACTGCCGACACCAACCATCGGCGGCGTCGGGCTGATTGCCGATTGGTCGAAAATGGTGCGGATCGGCTTTGCCGCCGAAGGCCAGATGATCGTGCTGGTCGGCGCACCGACCATGTGGGGCACGCATCTTGGCCAATCGGTCTATATGCGCGACATCCATGGCCGTGCCGACGGCCCGCCGCCGCCCGTCGATCTCGATCACGAAAAGCGCGTCGGTGACCATGTGCGGGCGCTGATTGCGTCGGGCGTCGTTACCGCGGCGCATGACGTTTCCGATGGTGGCATCGCGGTGGCGCTGGCCGAGATGGCGATGGCCTCCGGCATTGGCGCGACCATTCCAGGCCTGGTCGGCACAGATCCGATCCCGGTCTGGTTCGGCGAGGATCAGGGCCGCTATCTGCTGACGCTGTCGATCGATCCGCAGAGCGAAGCGTGGGACGCCATTCGCGAACAGCAAAGCAAGCTCGGCATCTTCGCACCGTGGATCGGCTCGACCGGCGGCAGCGACCTGAAGCTGGGCGAGGCGCGTGCGATACCGGTCAGTGAATTGACCGCTGCCCACGAATCCTGGTTCCCTCGCTTCATGGCAAATGAGGTCGTGGACCCGTGATGTGATCGAGTGGAGCCGTTTCACTGTGGTTCATCCGCCGTTTCGACCATATCTATGAGTTCACGACCTGAACAAGGAATCCTCGCATGGCAATGGACGCCCACGACATCGAACGGCTGATCAAGGAAGGCATTCCGGACGCCAAGGTGACGATTCGCGACCTGGCCGGCGATGGCGACCATTATGCGGCGGAGGTGGTGGCCGAAAGTTTTCGCGGCAAAAGCCGCGTCCAGCAGCACCAGATGGTCTATGACGCGCTGAAGGGCAACATGGGCGGCGTGCTGCACGCGCTTGCCCTGCAGACCAGCGTGCCGGACTAAACTCCCGTCCAGTTACCGGCTCGCAAGCGCCTTGCCGGTCACGGCAATGATCGGCCCGGCCGGATAGTTTCCACCAACAATCATCCGCTCGCCATTCGACAGCGCCGAAACGACCCCGTCGAAGAAAAGCGCATTGGGGCAAGTGAGCGCATCTCGAAACAGCCGTGCGAAGCTGCCGAGGCTGACTTGAGAGCGCGAGATCGCCAGCACGACGGTGTTTTCGTCACGCACGCCGACGCCGTTGCGGATATAGCGCGATGTGCCGTTCTGCTCGAATCGAGGATGAAGCCGTCCGTCGATCACCAGCATCGGGCCGGATTGCGTTGCGACCATCACGTCCGGCCTGGCCGCGGCATAGGCACTTGTCTCCATGACCGCCGCCTTGCCGTCCTTGCGGACCACGAATACGCCATTCGGTTTCAGGAAGAAATTGCCTTCGCTGTCGGCGACGTTGAGCGGCGCCTTCTCCCGGCCGTCTTCGACGAGAAGGCCGACTGGGGTCAGATCTTGGTGATACATGCCGGCGTTCATGGCGAGCAGCACCGGCCGGCCCTGATCCGCCATCGCCTTGTCGAATTTGTCCAGGGAACCGAAGGCCTTGCCGTCGAGGCCTACGTGGAACACACCGATGTCATAGCGGCGCAGATCGATTTCGCAGACGACGTAGGCGGCCGCCTCGAAGCTCGCGTCGCGGCACGGCGCCGGCAATTCACCGCCGACGACGAGGGGTGGCTGTCTCGGCGACCTGGCCCACCAAATCAAGGCCAGTGCGGCGAGCAGAACGGCGAGGAGGAACCCGGCGAGATATCGTCTTTTCATCGCGCCTCGGGAAAGATGGTGGCCAACGGCTTGGCACAAGATCAGACGTTCCTTTGCGCCATTTGCATGGCAAGGCGGCAAACATCTTGTTTCGCGCAACCCATGGGTTTATTTGAAGGGTAATGTTCGAGCCTGACTCCCACAGGCATGAAAGGGTATTCCATGAGCGGCATCAACGACTACATCGACAATGAAGTGAAGGGCAACGACGTTGTTCTCTTCATGAAAGGCACGCCCGGCTTCCCGCAATGCGGATTTTCCGGTCAGGTCGTGCAGATCCTCGACTATATCGGCGCCGACTATAAGGGTGTCGACGTGCTGACGTCGGCCGAGCTACGGCAAGGCATCAAGGACTATTCCAACTGGCCGACCATCCCGCAGCTCTACGTCAAGGGCGAATTCGTCGGCGGCTGCGACATCATCCGCGAGATGTTCCAGGCGGGCGAATTGCAGACCTTCCTCGTCGAAAAGGGCGTCAGCGTCAAAGGCGCCGCCTGACTTCTGTTTTGCGTATGGCTCTCCGAAGATCGACTGCGATTGTCGGGGTCATGCGCTTAGCGCCGGGGCACCTTGGCAAAAAGTTGTGCCCGCTATCGGGGCAATGAACGAATGGATGCGTCGGCACGCCGGCGCATTTTCGTTTGAAGATCGGACTGGCCGTGGATCAGCAAGCACAAGCGCAGCAAAAGGCAAGCACCTTGCCTATTCCGCGCTGGGAATTCATCGCGCTATGCGCGGCGCTGATGGCGCTCAATTCGCTGGCCATCGACATCATGTTGCCGGCGCTGCAGCAGATCGGCGCCTCGCTCGGCGTCGAAAATGAAAACCACCGGCAATATGTGATCACCGCCTACATACTGGGCTTCGGCGGTGGGCAACTGTTCTTCGGGCCCGTCTCGGACCGCTTCGGGCGCCGCGCTCCGCTGGTTGCCGGGCTGGTGATCTATGTTGCGGCGGCGGGCGCTGCTGCAGTCGCCCCGTCATTCGCCACGCTTCTGCTATGCCGGGCCGTGCAAGGCATCGGCGCGGCGGCGACGCGCGTCATTGCCGTCTCGATCGTGCGCGATACGTTCGACGGAAGGCGCATGGCCGAAGTCATGTCCTTGATCTTCATGGTGTTCATGGCAATTCCGGTGGTGGCACCCGGTATCGGCCAATTCATCATGCTGTTTGCGACCTGGCACGTGATCTTCGTCACCATGGCGGCCGGCGCGCTGATCGTGTCCGCCTGGTCGCTGTTGCGCCTGCCCGAGACACTACATCCAGAATATCGCCGGCCGCTGACGCTGTCCTCCATCATCGGCGGCTTCCGCATCGTTCTCACCAACCGCATCGCGCTCTGCTACGCCTTCGCCAGCACCTTCATCTTCGGCGCCATGTTCGGCTTCATCGCCTCGGCCCAGCAGATCTATGTCAGCGTGTTCGATGTCGGCGAGATGTTCCCGGTCATCTTCGCGGGGGTTGCCGGCGTGCTTGCTTTTTCGAACTATCTCAACTCGCGCCTCGTCGGCCGCATCGGCATGCGCCGTCTGTCGCAAAGCGCGCTGCTGCTGTTTCTGGCCATCAGCCTTGCCTGGCTGGTCGTTTCCATCGAAATGAAGATGCCGCTTTGGCTCTTCATTACTTTCTTTGCCTGCGCCATGGTACCGTTCGGCGCGCTCGGCGCGAACTTCAACGCGCTCGCCATGGAGCCGCTCGGTCACCTGGCCGGCACCGCCTCGTCGATTCTCGGGTTCATGCAGACATTTCTTGGCGGCATCCTCGGCACGCTGATCGGCCAGGCCTTCAACGGTACGGTGACGCCGCTGGCCGCCGGGTTCTGCAGCGTGTCGGTGGCGGCGCTGCTGATGATTCTCATCGCCGAGCGCGGCAGGCTGTTCCAGCCGCAAAACCCGCCGGTCTAGTTTTACGCGCTAGCGGGTAAAACTATTCCGCCCAGAGCTCGCGGCGCAGCTCCCGCCAGCTTTCCCTGTCCGGCGCGACCAGCAGGCCACCTCCGAGATGTGACGGCAGATAGGCGCTGCCGTCGAAGCGCGCGGCATAACCGCCGGCCTCGGCATGGATCAGCACGCCGGCCAGATGGTCCCACGGCATCAGCTTGTTGTAGACGACGAAATGGCCGTGGCCGCTGGCCAGCAGGCGATATTCGTGGGCTGCGCAGCGATAGTTGAACTGCGACAGCGACTTGGTCTGATTGCGCGCCAGGCGTGAGCGGTCCGGCTCGGGTAGATAGTGCCACGAGACCGCTCCAGTCATTTCCGATATCGGCGCCGGTTTGGCGACATGGACTTTTTCGAAATTGCCATGCGCGTGCCGAATATGACTGCCGGCGCCGCTGACGCCGACCAGCCAGTCCTTGCCGACGGGATCGTGGATGATGCCGGCGACCGTCTCGCCCTTGACCACGACGCCAAGCATGACGCCGAACAGCGGCACGCCGGAGGCGAAGTTGAAGGTGCCGTCGACCGGGTCGACGACGAAGGCGAGTTCGGCATCGCCGAGACCGTCGAGCAGCGTCGGGTCGTCGGAGCAGGCCTCCTCGCCGACGATCATCGCCTTGGGATAACGCTGAAGCAGCCTGGCGGTGATGAGCCGCTCGGCATTCACGTCGGCCTCGGTCACAAGATCGGCGGCCGAGGTCTTGCGACGCACGTCGCCCTCACTCAACCGGCGAAAGCGCGGCATGATCTCGGCGACGGCAGCGTCCGACAGAAGGTCGGCAAGCCAGTCGATCGCGCTGTCGTCAAATGTCATGGGGACCGTCTTGCTTTGCGTTAAGAGCATCGTTGAGGGCGGCGAAATCGAACAGCGTCCTGTCGAGCAGATGCGAGCGCCGCACATTAGCCATGGCACGGATCATGGTGTCCTTGCGGCCGGGCATGCGCTTCTCGATGTCGTCGAGCATCGCTTTCATGGCGTTGCGCTGCAGGCCTTCCTGGCTACCGCACAGATCGCACGGAATGATCGGGAATTTCATGGCGCCGGCGAATTTCTCGAGATCGGCTTCCGCACAATAGGCGAGCGGCCGCAGCACCATGACGTCGCCTTCGTCGTTGAGCAGCTTCGGCGGCATGGCGGCGAGGCGTCCGCCATGGAACAGGTTCATGAAGAATGTTTCCAGAATGTCTTCGCGGTGATGGCCGAGCACCAGCGCCGAGCAGCCCTCCTCGCGGGCAATGCGATAGAGATGGCCGCGCCGCAGCCGCGAACACAGCGAGCAATAGGTGCTGCCCTCGGCCAGCTTGTCGATGACCACAGAATAGGTGTCCTGATATTCGATGCGATGCGGAATGGCATGGCTGTCGAGATAGTCGGGCAATATGTGCTTGGGAAAGTTCGGCTGGCCCTGGTCGAGATTGCAGGCCAACAGCTCGATCGGCAGCAGCCCGCGCCATTTGAGATCGAGCAGCACGGCAAGCAGGCCGTAGGAATCCTTGCCGCCCGACAGAGCGACCAGCCAGCGGTCGCCGGGCCTCACCATTGAGAAATCGTCGATCGCCTGGCGGGCAAGCCGCAGCAGCCGCTTGCGCAGCTTGTTGAACTCGACGGAGGACGGCACATCGGCAAACAGCGGATGAAAGCCGCCTTCGGCGTCGGCGACCGGTTCGAGCGTTTCGGCGTCTGGCTGCATGTTCACGGCGCGTCGGCCCTAAAGTCCTGTTGCCGCCCGCAGTAGCGCATCGAACCGAAAATCGAAATCGATTTCGGAATCACGCCGCGAAAAAGGAACGAAAAAGTAAGGCCGCCCCGATAGGGCGGCCTTCGCTTGTATCGCGTACGAACGCGCCGATCAGCGCGAATAGAATTCGACGACCAGATTCGGTTCCATCTGCACGGCAAACGGAACGTCGGCCAGGCCGGGGATGCGCGTGAAGGCGGCGGTCATCTTGTTGTGGTCGGCCTCGATGTAATCGGGCACGTCGCGCTCGGCCAGGCCCACCGATTCCAGCACGATGACCAGCTGCTTCGACTTCTCGCGCACTTCGATGACGTCGCCCGGCTTGCAGCGGTACGAGCCGATGTTGACGCGCTTGCCGTTGACGTTGACGTGGCCGTGATTGACGAACTGGCGCGCCGCAAAGATGGTCGGTACGAACTTGGCGCGGTAGACGACTGCGTCGAGGCGCGATTCGAGCAGGCCGATCAGGTTCTCCGAGGTGTCGCCCTTGCGGCGGTCCGCCTCTTCATAGACCTTGCGGAACTGCTTTTCCGAAACGTCGCCATAGTGGCCCTTCAGCTTCTGCTTGGCGCGCAGCTGCAGGCCGAAATCGGAAAGCTTGCCCTTGCGGCGCTGGCCATGCTGGCCGGGGCCGTATTCACGCTTGTTGACCGGGGACTTCGGGCGGCCCCAGATGTTTTCGCCAAGACGGCGGTCGATCTTGTACTTCGCGGATTCGCGCTTGCTCATCGCATTCCCTTTCAAAACAACACACCCGGAACCTCATGGTCCGGGTGAAGGAAACGCGCCCTCCTCTGGCCCCCGTTTTCGAGACCTGACAGGGTTTTCCACGCAACGCGACGGAAAACCCACGGGACACGTCATTTCAAACAGGACATCAGGAAATTAAAACCGGCTTCCAAACGTCTTGCACACATAAAGAAAACCACCGGGCATTGCGGCCCGGTGTTGGTGGGCTGGTTAAACGGAGATTTAACCGCTGTCAAGCTTCCGGCTGGCGCGAATCGCCGAACCGGATAGTGTTGCGGTTGTAGAACGTGCCGGATGTGGCGGGAGGTTGCGCCAGCGGCATCAGGAAGGGACTGAAGTCAGAGGAGCTGGAATTCGCATGAAGAAGTTCTTCCTTACGTTGGTAGGAGCCGCGGTGATGGCCGGCACGATGGCGGTCGCGCCCGAGCCGGCGCAGGCCCGGCATTGGCACGGCCACAGGCATCACCAGGTCTGCCGCATCGTGGTCAAGAAGAAGGTGGTGTGGCGGCACGGTCATCGCAAGGTCATCCGCTACAAAGTGCGGCGCTGCGGTTGGGGATGGAACTGGTAATTTTCGCCCTCGCCCGTTGAGACTTCAGGGCCCGCGGCTCAGCCGCGGGCTTTTTATCGACCGGCATCCGCCGCCAGAATGGTCAGTCGATCAGTGTTTCGATTTCTTTTCCGGCAGGCCCTTGCGCTTGGTCTCGGCGAATTCCTCGAGCTGTTTTTCGCTCATGGATTTATACATTCCCTTCGACGCGCCTTTGAGCTCGCTCTTCTTGGTCTCGCCACGCTTGGCGGACAGTGCAGCACCGGCGGCTTTCTGCTGGGCTTTCGAGGTGGCTGGCATGATCGTTTCTCCTGTTCCTCAATGAGAAAAGAACGCATCGCCCTGGGCTGATGTTCCCGGAGCACCAAAGTGCCTGGGGTCAGGATACCGCCAGGCCAAATCCCTGCATCAGCCGGCGCGTCGGAAAATCGGCCTCGTTCGAGGTGAAGACGGCAAAATCGGCGCCTTCCGGCAGTACCTCTCTGCGATAACGGGCCTCGGTATCGGCGAGCAGCGACAGCGCGCGGCGTGCGATCGCCTCGGCCGGGTCGAGCCAGTCGACCGGCCAAGGTGCTGTCTTGCGCATGCGGTTGGCCAAAAACGGATAATGGGTGCAGGCAAGCACGACGATGTCGGTGCGTAACCCGTCATGCTCGACGAAGCACGGCGCGATCTCGGCGCGCACGGCGTCCTCGTCGACAAAACCATCGCGCATATAGGCTTCGGCCAATCCCGCCAGCTTGTCGCTGCCGACCAGGCGGACATGGCATTTCTGCGCCCATTTGCTGATCAGGTCGCGCGTGTACTGGCGCTTGACGGTGCCGGGCGTCGCCAGCACCGAAACTAGGCCTGAGCGCGTGCGTTCCGCCGCTGGCTTGATGGCCGGCACGGTGCCGACGAAAGGGTGGCCGGGAAACCTCTCGCGCAACGCATCGATGACCAGCGTCGAGGCGGTGTTGCAGGCGATGACCGAAATAGCCGGCGAAAACCGTTCGAGCAGCCTGGCGAACAACTCTAGGATGTGTGTTCTCAGCGCCGGCTCCTCCCAGGCGCCGAAGGGGAACGCCGCGTCGTCGGCGACATAGATGAAGCGGCGGTCAGGCATCAGGACGCGCGCCTCACGCAGCACAGTGAGGCCGCCAATGCCGGAATCGAACATCAGGATCGGACGGGCGCTCGATGGACTGGTCATTATCATTGAGTCACTAAGGGCTGGGAATCACAAACGAGATCACGAGAGAAGGTTCGGCCCATGCTTTTTGCTTCGGCCAATGATGCTTTATCCCGGCCGCTTCTATCTGGAACCATCATGGCCTTGATGCGGCGAGACGGTCACACCAGGCCCCGCTTGCCAAAGCCGCCGGCCCGCGGCCGGCCGTTCGCCGGAGATGCAGGGTGGTTCGACGGCACCGGTGCGGCCCGCATGGCATAGGCCGGAGCCAGGGCCGCCACGCCGGCGGCCGACTCTGAATGGGGCGCCGCGGCGCCGCGCAGCGGCCCGGGCGGGTCGAAATCGTCGAAACTCAGGGATGACGCCATATCCGAAGAGCTACCGCCCGCCGGCTTGGCCGCCAAGATGACCGCCCACAGCCCGACGAGAGCTAATCCCAGCAGGTTAAGGCCGGAATGCGACTCGTCGCCGTCGAGCTTTACGACAAGAACAGTGCCGGCCTGCAGAATCGCAAACAGGGTCGAGAACACGATATACGACCAAAGGATCCAACCGGACCCTTGCGCATCGCGGCTTCGACGCCAGGCGAAATTCGCGCGGAACAGAACAATCACCAGCGAGGCGACGAGAACGGCCGCGGCCAGCCCTTCCCTGGAAGGTCCGGGCTTCGAATTGGCCAAACCCTCGATGCCGATGGTCAGCACGACGCACAGCACAAAGGTCACGATTTCCGCAACCAGCAAGGCCGCCGAATAGAAGAAAAAGCGAGGACGACCGATATCCGAGCTAAACATCCGAGGATCCATCGTTTTCCAGACAATGGATCACATCAAATAACATTCGGTTACTGGTGAGATATGGGTAACTCGAAGGCTAGTCTTTGTCCTTCGCCTTTCCGGCGCGTGCCGCGGCCGCCGGGAGCCGCCTTGGATCGTCGCCGGGCGATCCGTCGCCGCGTGGCATGGCCGGCGAGAACCTGTCCAGCGATGATATAATACCGCGTAGCACCTTGAGCTCCGGCTCGGCAAAACCGGGGCGGGTCAGCACTGCGCGCAAATTGTCGACCATCTTCGGCTTCTTCGGTGCCGGGCGGAAATAGCCGCGCGCCTCCAGTGCACCTTCCAGATACGCAAACAGGGCGTGCAATTCTTCCTTGGCAGCTGGCGGCATTTCGGGACCGGAGAAGTTGGTCCTGGTCTCGTCTTCCAGGCCGGACTTCATCCATTCATAGGACATCAGCAGGGCCGCCTGGGCGATGTTGAGCGAGGAGAAGGCTGGATCGACGGGGAAGGTGACGATCTCGTCGGCAAGGCCGACCTCGTCATTATAGAGGCCGAAGCGCTCGCGGCCGAACAGGATGCCGGTGCGCTGGCCGGCCCGCTGCCGCGCGCGCAGCGCCCTGCCCGCCTCGACCGGGCCGCGCACCGGTTTGAAATTGTCGCGCGCGCGCGCCGTGGTGGCGAAGACGAAGTTCAAGTCGGCGACTGCCGAGCCCAGGTCGTCGAACACCTCGACGGCATCGATGACATGGTCGGCGCGGCTTGCCGCGGCACGCGCCTTCTCGCTCGGCCAGCCGTCACGCGGATTGACGAGGCGCAGTTCGGCAAGGCCGAAATTGGCCATGGCGCGTGCAACCATGCCGATATTCTCGCCGAGCTGTGGCTCGACCAGGATGATCGCCGGACCGGACGCAGGCGTTCCGGTGGCAAGAGGGTTATCGGGATCCTGAGTGGCGGTCATGGCTGTCAATGAACTGCTGTTTGCGGCATTTCGCAGTCCCTGCCACATTTGGCGGCGAAAATGAAGCTTTCGCAAAGAATGCCGGCACTACGGCGCGGTTCGCCGTTTGCGCGGCCAAAAAGCCTTTGATATACGGGCCGCATCCCAGGGCCGGCAGCCGTGCGGGCAAGGCCGTTCCGTTCCCCAAAAGCGAGGCATTCTTTCCATGGCGAAGATCAAGGTGGCGAACCCGGTCGTCGAACTCGACGGCGACGAGATGACCCGCATCATCTGGCAGTTCATCAAGGACAAGCTGATCCACCCTTATCTCGACCTCAAGCTCGAATATTACGATCTCGGTATCGAGCACCGCGACGCCACCAACGACCAGGTGACCATCGATTCGGCCAATGCCATCAAGAAATACGGCGTCGGCGTGAAATGCGCGACGATCACGCCCGACGAGCAGCGCGTCGAGGAATTCAAGCTGAAGAAGATGTGGAAGTCGCCGAACGGCACCATCCGCAACATCCTCGGCGGCACCATCTTTCGCGAGCCGATCATCTTGAAGAACGTGCCGCGGCTGGTGCCCGGCTGGACCAAGCCGATCATTGTCGGCCGCCACGCCTTCGGCGACCAGTATCGCGCCACCGACTTCCGCTTTCCCGGCAAGGGCAAGCTGACGATCAAGTTCGTCGGCGAGGACGGCCAGGTGATCGAGCACGACGTCTTCGACGCACCCGGCGCCGGTGTCGCCATGGCCATGTACAATCTCGACGAGTCGATCCGCGAATTCGCCCGCGCCTCGCTGAATTACGGCCTGCTGCGCAATTACCCCGTCTACCTGTCGACCAAGAACACCATCCTCAAGGCCTATGACGGCCGCTTCAAGGATATCTTCCAGGAGGTCTACGAGGCGGAGTTCGAAGCCGAGTTCAAGGCCAAGAAACTCTGGTACGAGCACCGGCTGATCGACGACATGGTGGCCTCCAGCCTGAAATGGTCGGGCGGCTATGTCTGGGCTTGCAAGAATTATGATGGCGACGTGCAGTCGGACACGGTGGCGCAAGGCTTCGGCTCGCTCGGCCTGATGACCTCGGTGCTGATGACGCCGGACGGCAAGACCGTCGAGGCGGAGGCCGCGCACGGCACCGTCACCCGCCACTATCGCCAGCACCAGAAGGGCGAGGAGACCTCGACCAATTCGATCGCCTCGATCTTCGCCTGGACGCGCGGCCTCGCGCACCGCGCCAAGCTCGACGACAATGCCGAACTGAAGCGCTTTGCCGAGACGCTGGAAAGGGTCTGCATCCAGACGGTCGAGTCCGGCTTCATGACCAAGGACCTGTCGCTGCTGATCGGCCCTGACCAGCCGTGGCTTTCGACCACCGGCTTCCTCGACAAGATCGACGAGAATTTGCAGAAGGCGATGGCCTGAGCCTGCGACATGGGCAAGCCCGTCGTCTACGGCGCGGACTACAGCGTCTATGTGCGCATCGTGCGGCTGGTGCTCGAGGAAAAGGGCGTCGGCTACGAGCTGGTTCCCGTCGACATCTTTGCGGCGGACGGCATTCCCGGCTGGTACTTCGAGCACCAGCCGTTCGGCCGCATCCCAGCCTTCGAGCATGACGGCTTTCGCCTCTACGAGACCGGCGCGATTGCCCGTTATGTCGACGAAGCCTTTGACGGCCCGGCGCTGCAACCGGTCGAAGCCCGGCCTCGAGCACGCATGAACCAGATCACCGGCCTGCTCGACGCCTACGCCTACAGGGCCATGGTCTGGGATGTCGCCGTCGAGCGGCTGGAAAAAACGCCGCCCGACGAAGCCGTGATCGCCAACGGGTTGCGGCAGGCGAGAACGACGCTGCAGGCACTCTCTTCGCTGAAAGCCGAGGGGCCTTGGCTATTGGGGACGGACCTGACGCTGGCCGACCTGCACGCCGCGCCAATCATCGGCTATTTCGTCAAGGTCGCCGAGGGGCGAAAACTGCTGGCGGAGTTTGCCGATATCCAGGATTGGTATGCGCGCATCGCGGCGCGTGCGGGTTTTGCGAAGATCGAAAAGGCAGAGTGAGGAGACAAGCGTTCGGCAATAGGCCTTCTGGTGATTAGCGAAAGCCGAAGTGACATCCAATCTCCCCCCTTGCGGGGGAGATGTCCGGCAGGACAGAGGGGGGTGTGAAGGATCGCTAACCTTCGACTGATCCTTTCCAATTGGGAACGGCCTGAGAACGTGGCTCCGATTGGGCTGGCAGTCGGAGGGACAGCACCCCCCTCTGCCCTGCCGGGCATCTCCCCCGCAAGGGGGGAGATCGGCAGCTTCGCCGAAGGCGACCCACTGCGAAATACCGCTCAATCGGGAAGGTAGATCTCCGCCTTCATAAAGGTCTTCGCACGGCCTGTGATCAGCACACGATCTCCGGCCAGCTCGCATAGCAAGTGCCCGCCGCGTTGCGAGCATTGGAATGCCGACAGATGCGTCTTGCCGAGTTTTTCAGCCCAGTAAGGCACCAGCGTCGCATGAATGGAGCCGGTTACCGGATCCTCGGGAATGCCTGCTCCGGGCACGAAATAACGCGAGACGAAATCATGGGCCTGCCCAGGCGCGGTAATGACCAAGCCGAGAGGATGAAAGGTTCCGATCCTGAGCAGATCGGGAACGAAAGATCGCACGCTTGTCTCGTCGTCAAGCTCGACAAACAGGTTCTCGAAATTGCGGAACCCCGCAACCGGAACCAGAGGCAATATCGCTTGCAGCGCCGACTTCAACTCTTCCTCGATGGGCTGCGGCGGAAAACAGGGCAGATCGAGTTGATAGGTCTCTTCCCGCCGGGAAACCCGCAGTTCGCCCACCCGGGTGGCGAAGGCCATTTCGCCCTGACCACTGTATTCCGTGGTCAGCACATGGGCGGCCGCAAGAGTGGCATGGCCGCAGAAGTCGACTTCATGGACCGGCGTGAACCAGCGCAAATCCCAACCTTTGCCATTCGCCCGCACAAACGCCGTTTCAGCAAGATTGTTTTCGTTGGCGATGGCCTGCATTACCTGCTCCGGCAGCCACTCCTCCAAAAGGAGAACGGCGGCAGGGTTGCCCTGGAAGGCCTGTTCGGCAAAGGCGTCGACCTGATACATCGTCAGCGTCGGCATATCAGGCCCTCAAGGATGTCCGCTGGGCGGCGCGCCATTTCGGCCGTGCCCGCCCCCGGTGCAGGTTCACGCCGCCTCGAGAGCCGCTTTCACCGCAGCGATCGCGTCTTCGGCCTTCGAGCCGTCCGGGCCGCCGGCCTGGGCCATATCGGGTCGACCGCCGCCGCCCTGCCCGCCCAATGCCGCGGACGCGACGCGCACCAGATCGATTGCGCTGAAGCGGCCGGTCAGATCATCGGTGACCGCGACGACGACGCTCGCCTTGTTGTCCTCGCCGGCGCCGACAAAGACGACGACGCCGGAGCCGAGCGACTTCTTGCCGGCATCGGCCAGCGGCTTCAAATCCTTTGGCGAGACGCCCGATACCGCCTTGCCGAGAAAACCGACACCGGCAATGGTTTCGTTTTCCGCAGGCACACCGGCTGGCGAGCGATCGCCGAGCGCCAGTTTCTTGCGCGCCTCGGTCAGCTCCTTTTCGAGCTTCTTGCGCTCGTCGAGCAGTGCCTCGACGCGGGCCGGCACATCGGCCGGCGAAATCTTCAGCGCGGCGGCGGCCGCCTTCAGCCGCTTGTCCTGCTCGTCGAGATGCTTTCTGGCCGCCTCGCCGGTCAACGCCTCGATGCGGCGCACGCCGGCAGCGACCGCGCTGTCGGACACGATGCGCACCAGGCCGATATCGCCGGTCGCCCTGACATGGGTGCCGCCGCATAGCTCGACCGAATAGGGCCGGTTGGCCTTGGCGCCATGCAGGCCTGTGCCCATCGAAACGACGCGCACCTCATCGCCATATTTCTCGCCAAACAGCGCCATGGCGCCTTCGGCAATGGCGTCGTCGACCGACATCAGGCGCGTGGTTACAGGGCTATTCTGAACGACGATTTCGTTTGCCATGCGCTCGACCTCTTCGAGCTCGTCCGGCGAGATCGGCTTGTTGTGGGAGATGTCGAAGCGCAGACGCTCGGGCGCGACCAGTGAGCCCTTCTGCGCCACATGGGTACCCAGCACCTCGCGCAGCGCCTCATGGATCAGATGCGTGGCGGAATGGTTCGCGCGCAGCCTGGAGCGGCGCGCGTGGTCCACCCTCAGCTCGACGGTCGCGCCCGTCTTGACCGTGCCGTTGGCCACCTTGCCGACATGGACGAAAAGCCCATCGGCCTTCTTCTGCGTATCGGATATCTCGATCGAGAACCCGTCGCCTGAAATGACGCCGGTATCGCCCATCTGGCCACCGGACTCGCCATAGAACGGCGTCTGGTTGACAACCACGGCAACGGCGTCGCCTTTGCCGGCACTGTCGACGGTCTTGCCGTCCCTGACCAGCGCCTGGACGAGGCCTTCCGCCTGCTCGGTCTCATAGCCCAGGAATTCGGTGGCGCCGTTCTCCTCACGCACCGCGAACCATACCGTTTCGGTTGCGGCCTCACCGGAACCAGCCCAGCTTTTGCGCGCCTCCGCCTTCTGCCGCTCCATCGCCTCGGTGAAGCCGGCAAGGTTGACCGAGATGTTGCGCTGGCGCAGCGCGTCCTGCGTCAGATCGAGCGGAAAGCCATAGGTGTCGTAGAGCTTGAACGCTGTCTCGCCATCCAGCATGTCGCCGGAGACCAACTTTTCCGTCGCCTCCGAAAGCAAGCCCAAGCCTCGCACCAGCGTCTTGCGGAAACGAGTTTCCTCAAGCTTCAGCGTCTCGGTGATCATCTGCTCGCCGCGCACCAGTTCCGGGTAGGCTTGGCTCATCTCGCGGACCAGCGCCGGCACCAGCTTCCACATCAGCGGCTCATTCGAGCCGAGCAACTGCGCGTGGCGCATGGCGCGGCGCATGATGCGACGAAGCACGTAGCCCCGCCCTTCGTTGGACGGCAGCACACCGTCGGCGACCAGGAAGCAGGACGAACGCAAGTGGTCGGCGATGACGCGGAACGATGCGACGGTGTCCGCATCCGGACCGCGGCCAAGCGCCGACGACGCAGCGTCGATCAGGTGGCGGAACAGGTCGGTCTCGAAGACGCTTTCAACCCCTTGCAGGATGGAGGCCATGCGCTCGAGGCCCATGCCCGTGTCGATCGACGGACGCGGCAGGTCGACGCGCTCGTCCTTCGTCACCTGTTCATACTGCATGAACACCAGGTTCCAGAATTCGAGGAAACGGTCGCCATCCTCCTCGGGACTGCCGGGAGGGCCACCCCAGATGTGCTCGCCACGGTCGATGAATATCTCCGAACACGGCCCGCAAGGTCCGGTGTCGCCCATTGCCCAGAAATTGTCCGAGGTCGCGATGCGGATGATGCGATCGTCGGAAAGACCGGCGATCTTCTTCCAGTAGGAGGCGGCCTCGTCGTCGTTGTGATAGACGGTGACCAGCAGCTTGTCCTTCTTCAGCCCGAACTCCCTGGTGATCAGGTTCCAGGCAAGCTCTATGGCGCGCTCCTTGAAATAATCGCCGAAGGAGAAATTGCCGAGCATCTCGAAGAAGGTCAGGTGTCGCGCGGTGTAGCCGACATTGTCGAGGTCGTTGTGCTTGCCGCCGGCACGAACACTCTTCTGGGCAGTCGTCGCACGCGAATAGGGCCGCTTCTCCAGACCGGTGAAAACGTTCTTGAACTGCACCATGCCGGCATTGGTGAACATCAGCGTCGGGTCGTTGCGCGGCACCAGCGGGCTCGACGCGACGACCTCGTGACCTTCCTTGCGAAAATAGTCGAGAAATGCCGACCGGATCTCGTTGACGCCACTCATGAATACTGCCTTTTCGAGAGAACCGCCGGCTGCCGGCGGAAAATAGACATGGCCTTTTAGCGGTCGCACCGCAGCCTGTCCAGAAACACCAAATGGGCTCAAATCCCGGCTTTCACCGGCGCTTTGAAATGCGTCTGACTCGCCGTCAAACGCCAACCGCCGGCACGGGGCCGGCGGTTCAAAATGTACCGATTACGCAAACTCAAAATCAAAACATCAAATCCAAACCTGGCTGACGCTCGGGAGGCGTCGCTTTTCCTACATCGCCCCGGCGTCGTCCTCGAAACCGTCGTCGCTGCTTTCGGAGCCGCCGTTCTCAAGGAATTTCTCGGCGATCAGTCCGGCATTCTGCCTCAGCGCCAATTCGATCTCGCGCGCCGTGTCGGGATTGTCGCGCAGGAACAGTTTTGCGTTTTCGCGGCCCTGGCCGAGACGCTGCGAATTATAGGAGAACCAGGCGCCCGACTTTTCGACCACGCCAGCCTTGACGCCGAGATCGACCAGCTCGCCGGTCTTGGAGACGCCCTCGCCATACATGATGTCGAACTCGACCACCTTGAAGGGCGGCGCCAGCTTGTTCTTGACGACCTTGACGCGGGTCTGGTTGCCGACGACCTCGTCGCGATCCTTGACCGAGCCGATGCGGCGGATGTCGAGGCGCACCGAAGCATAGAATTTCAGCGCGTTGCCGCCGGTCGTCGTCTCGGGCGAACCAAACATGACGCCGATCTTCATGCGGATCTGGTTGATGAAGATGACCATGGTGTTGGAGCGCGAGATCGAGGCGGTGAGCTTGCGCAGTGCCTGGCTCATCAGGCGGGCCTGCAGGCCGGGCAGCGAATCGCCCATCTCGCCTTCGATTTCGGCCCGCGGCGTCAGCGCCGCCACCGAATCGACCACCAGCACGTCGATGGCGCCGGAGCGCACCAGCGTGTCGCAGATCTCCAGCGCCTGTTCGCCGGTATCGGGCTGCGAGATCAGCAGGTTTTCGAGATCGACGCCGAGCTTGCGGGCATAGACCGGATCGAGCGCATGCTCGGCATCGACAAAGGCGCAGATGCCGCCCTTCTTCTGGGCTTCGGCCACCGTGTGCAGCGCCAGCGTCGTCTTGCCCGAGCTTTCCGGTCCGTAGATCTCGACGATGCGGCCGCGCGGCAGGCCGCCGACGCCAAGCGCGATGTCCAACCCAAGCGAGCCGGTCGGCACCGTTTCGATCTCGACGACCTGCTCGTTCGCGCCGAGCCGCATGATCGAACCCTTGCCGAAGGCACGCTCGATTTGCGACAGCGCCGCATCCAGAGCCTTTGATTTGTCCACCGCTTTGTCCTCTACAAGCCGCAAAGAATTCTGAGCCATGATACATCACCCCGTGGTCGTCAATGGAGGCCGGACAATCCCGCAATCCTTAAAAGAATGTACCTCGTTTGTTCTCATTTGTCAATGAGCCCCAAGGATTTGAAAAATAACGGATATCCATATTTGTTCTATTTTTGTTTCGCAATTTTGCTTCCGGACGTATCCCCTTCAAGCATGTAAATATTATTCCACAACGAAATCAACGAGTCGCGCACGCCCATGGGTTGGCGTCGTGAAGGCGCTTGTCTTAACGGTCACGGTGATTCTAGCTGGGTTAGGTTACGACGCTGTAGAGCGGCCGATCCAGAATTTCAATTTCCATGATGTCGAAGGGTTGTCCGTATTCGAATCGCCCCCAATGCTCACCGCCGCTGAGAATTGGCGGGGGAGCGGTCTTCCGGCTTACGCGGAATGCGGAAGCTGTCTGATAAAATCGTCCATCGTTCACGTAAGTGATGGATATTGCAAAAAGGAAATTGGCGCTGGGGAGCCTGTAGTTGGCTTCAAACGTTTGGGGGAATGTTATATAAACGATGTCGGTTTCAGTTTCACCGGGCAAGACTGTAAAAGCATTTTTCAGCCGTTGCTCTATGCTTTGTCGCTCTTCCCGGAGGGTCTCAACAAATTCTATGAAACCGGGTTCGTAACCGGTCTCGCTAGGGCCGGGCAGTATTTCTTGTCGCCTAACATTAATTCCCAAGGCGGGAAGTTTGCCGACGTTTGTTATGGCGATCGGAGCGTTGATTTCTCCCAAAAGACCAGACTGGCCATTGGCGCCCGGCGGGAACGCAACCGCGTCGTGAATGACCTTAAATCGAAGCCACGGTCTTTGTTCGCGCGAGAGTATGAGATTGGCTTCCTTGGCGGAGGCAGTTGCATCATTTGCGGCCTGTGTCGCGTTCTTGGCCTCGGTGACCATGTCCCTAGCGTAGTCGGCGGCCCGGCGAGTATGAACGAGAGTTCCCCAAATCAAAAGGAGCCCGATCAGCGTGACGCATATCTCCGCACCGCCAATCACCAGCATGTATTTGGCCCATTTAGCCATGCCCTCTTGGGCCGCAAGATCGCGCTCAGCGCTGTCGCGTTCTCCGGCGGTCTGAGCCTTATTGTTTCCGGCTTCTATGGCGCTGGCAATGCTTTGGAGAAGGTCTTGGATGGAAGGCGTCGCTTTTGGGTTCTGGTCGGCGGATGGCTTGGTTTGGCCCTCTCCGGCGGATTGATTGCTGCCGCTGTTCCCGTCTACTGGCTGAGCGTTTGCACCGGTTGCTAAGCCGAAAGACATTCCGACAAGCGCAGCGATGATGTAGATCCAATCCCTGAAAGACATCCGGCCCGCCGCCCTAATTTCCCCTAGCGGCTGTTATCCATTACAATGGAATTGAGGGCAACAGGAGCAACAAATGACCAACAACCAAAACGCCCGCTTTGACCGCCTTCTAAAGGCGATGGTCACTAAGCCGCCGCTCACTTCCCAACAGGGCGCGGGAACGATTTCAACAAGAGATCAATCATCAAGTGCGGCTCCCGACGAAGGTTCTGGCGGAACTCGAACTCCCAAAGGTAGGTCTGCAACCACTTCTTCGAAACCGAAACGTAAGTCCCGCACATAGAGCGCTTAACGTGCGACCAAAAGGCTTCGATGTTGTTGGTGTGAACCTCGCCTGAAACGTACTGTTTCGCGCTGTGGTTCACAGTGCCGTGGCGGTATCCGTTTTCGCCAATCTCATTAAAGGCTAGCGCCTCATCCGAAGCAACGCGCGAACCTTGTTGAACCCACTTCAAAATGGCTGGCATGACGTGGCGAGCCTTACGGCTACCAATGACCTGAGTAACGACTTCACCGCCGCGTTCGATAGCGCCGAACACTACGGCCTTGTCGTCAAAGCCGCGCCGGTCAACGCCACCAAAGAAAGCCTTGTCGACTTCGACAATGCCGCCACCCTTGCCGCCTAGTGTGTTGTCGCCATCGACGTAGCCCATGTACTGGCGAATGAGGTTGCACATGCGCCAAGCGGTCTTGTAGGTCACGCCAATGGTGCGCTGGACTTCCTTGGCGGACACGCCGTTGCGAGATGACGTGAACAGGAACATGACGGTGAACCAGTCGCGCAAAGAGGTGCGCGTGGCTTCGAACGGCGTGCCAGCGGTCGGATAGACCTGCGCACCGCAGAAATCGCACTCATAGCAGCGGCGAGCCTTCACGCGGTGAAACTTGGCGTCGCGATGACATTTAGCGCAGGAATGCCGCAAGCCGTACCGCGTGACCATGAGGTGGTCGAGGCAGGCATCTTCGGTCGTGAAGCGCTCTTGGAACTGGCGAAGGGTCGGAAGTTTGTTGCTCATGCATCATTATGTAGCATGCCGATTTACATGTTTCAAGGGGATACATCCGTTTGCTTCCGGATGTATCCCGCCTCGCATGCGGCGCCGTTGCCGTCACCATCCGAATCGCACCCGCGATTGCAGGGTTCCGCCCGGCGACCTAGTCTCCTCCCGGGCAACAGCAAAGGGCATTTTGCCGGCATGATGAACTCCCCGACGATCCTGGCCGTGGGCGGCGCCTATATCGAGCGGCGCGGCCGGGTTGCGGGCGCCTTCGTGCCGGCCGCTTCCAACCCCGGCACGATGCGCGAGCATGTCGGCGGCGCCGTCTTCAACGCCCTACGCTGTGCGGTGCGGCGCGGCGTCTCGGCCTCGCTGCTTTCGGTGCGCGGCGGCGATGCCCCGGGCGACACGGTTTTACGCGCCGTCACCGAGGCCGGCATTGCCGATTTGTCGGCGGTGTTCCTCGACCGAGCAACGCCAAGCCATACGATGCTGGTCGATAGCGACGGCAGGCTGATCGCCGGCCTTGCCGACATGGTGCTCTACGAGCTGGCGCTTCCCAAGCAGATCCGCCGCGCCAAGGTGCGCGAAGCGATCGATTCAGCCGACGCGGTGTTGTGCGACGCCAACCTACCGTCTTCCGCGGTGGAGCGGCTGGCTGCTCTCGCCGCCGGCAAGCCGGTGTTTGCGCTTGCCGTCTCGCCCAGCAAAGCGGCGCGGCTGACGCCGGTGCTTAACCTTCTGGCACTCGCCTTCATGAACCGGCACGAGGCCGGCGTGCTCGCCGGCGTCGACATCGATGCTGATGATCAAGGCATCGTCGACGGCCTGAGACGCGCCGGTCTGAAAAGCGGCGTGGTGACCGCCGGCGATGATCCAGTGCTCGGTTTCGACGAAACCGGCGCATTTTCGATCCTGCCACCGCCGATACACAAGCGGGCGGATATGAGCGGCGCCGGCGACGCGCTGGCAGGTGCCACGATCGCCGCCCGGCTGCGCGGCCTGACGCTGCGCGCGGCACTGTGCGAAGGCGTTGCCGCAGCTATGCTCACCGTCGAGAGCGCCGATACTGTTGCGGCCTTCAGCGGTGCCGGCTTTGCCGAGGCGCTGGCGCTCGTGCCCGAGGCGCGGGACCTGGCGTGAAATGCGGCCCAGAATTGCCGAAGCATGACGCAGCCTATTTGCCGGCGCGCCGTCCCGCCTCGTAGGCGCGGCGCGCCCAGATCGCCATCTCGTCGGGGTCGTCGAAAGCGCTGTCGGGAACGCTCCAATAGGGCATCGACACCAGCTTTCCGTGGCGCGAGCCGGTATAGGTCCATTGCCGGCAGCCGGCCGCTTCGAAATCCGGGGCGCTTTCGGCGTCGGCCTTCAGCATCAATTCGCCACGGATGACAATGGCGACGATGACGCCATCGAAATAGATGCCCTTGCCGCCGAACAGCTTGCGGATGCTGACCGGGCCGAGGCCTTCGAAAAGCTCTTCTATGCGCTCGTTGTCCATGGCGCGATCATGTCACCGGGATTTCCCCTTGTCATCGCCGCTACCGGCACCATCCTGACAAGTTCAGAATCAGTTTCATCGGAGTTTTTCATGCCGCTTCTGCTCAAAGGGTCCTGCCGGTGCAATGCCGTGCGTTTCGAGGTGGAAAGCCACACGCCGGTGCCGTTCATGCTGTGCTACTGCTCGATCTGCCGCAAGCAGCAGGGCGGCGGCGGTTTCGCCATCAATCTCGGCGCCGATTACGAGACGCTGAAAATCGAGGGCAAGCGCCATCTCGGCGTCTACCGGGCCGAGATCGAGGACGACGAGCACCCGCAAAGCGAGATCTCGACGGGCGAACGGAACTTCTGCACGAAATGCGGGACGGCACTCTGGCTCTACGATCCAACCTGGCCGGAGCTGGTGCATCCGTTTGCCTCGGCGATCGACACAAACCTGCCGA
Organism: Mesorhizobium sp. M1423; assembly: GCF_040317575.1. Lineage (NCBI taxonomy): Bacteria > Pseudomonadati > Pseudomonadota > Alphaproteobacteria > Hyphomicrobiales > Phyllobacteriaceae > Mesorhizobium > Mesorhizobium sp. M1423. The sequence goes on along the minus strand of NZ_JAMYKU010000010.1, from coordinate 144,716 downwards.
AGCCGCCGGAGAAGGTGCATCTGATGCTGAAATACAAGGCGAACTGGGTCGAGCCCGATATCGGCAAGGGCGATAAGGTCTTCGATGTCTACCCGGAAGAGTCGATCGCCGACTGGCACAAACGAACCGGGATGTGGGTAGATTAGCGTTTCTTCTCCCCGTTCGCTATCGCGTATGGGCAAGCGCCCCTCACCCGGATTGCCAACCGAATTGCGAAGGGCAATTCGGGGCAATCCGACCTCTCCCCGAGGGGAGAGGAAGTCGCCAGCGCTGGCGCCAGCCTCTTCTCCCCATCGGGGAGAAGGTGGCCCGAAGGGCCGGATGAGGGGGCTCCCATATGCGATTGCCGCCGGGGACGGCGAAGGAAAAGCCTCAGGCCGAAGCGCGCGCTTCGGCCAGTGCCTTCAAATCGGCGGGCTTCAACTCGACCGATTCGCCGCAGCCGCAGGCCGAGCTCTGGTTCGGGTTGCGGAAGGTGAAGCCGGTGCGCAGCGTCGTCTGCTCGAAGTCCATCTCGGTGCCGAACAGGAAAAGTGCTGCCTCTGGCGCGACATAGACATGGGCGCCGTCACGCTCGATGTGGTCGTCTTTGGTGTTGGGCTCGGTCACCAGGTCGACCGTATATTCCATGCCGGCGCAGCCGCCCTTCTTGATGCCGAGGCGAATGCCATGCGCATTCTCACGGGTCGCGACGATCTCGCGCACCCGGTCGGCAGCCTTTTCGGTCATCGTGATGACGGCAAAGCGTCCCATTCTTTCCTTCTCCATTGCGCGCAGGTTCAAGGCCTGCCGAATGATTCCTCACCTAAAATGGTGAAGTTTTGTACCCGGCGCAAGTGCGCCAGCCTTTGGCTGGTCGGATGCTAGTACCACCCCACCGCTACCTGTGCCTCTTCCGACATGCGGTCGGGCGACCAAGGCGGGTCGAAGGTCATGTTGACCTCGACGCCGGAAACGCCTTCGACGGCGCCGACGGCGTTTTCGACCCAGCCCGGCATTTCACCGGCCACCGGGCAGCCCGGCGCGGTCAGCGTCATGTCGATCTTGACCGAGCGGTCGTCCTCGATGTCGATCTTGTAGACGAGGCCGAGCTCGTAGATGTCGGCCGGGATTTCGGGGTCATAGACCGTCTTCAGCGCTGAGACGATGTCGTCTGTCAGCCGCGCCAATTCGTCGGCGGGGATTGTCGATCCGGAAACCGCCGCATTGGTAGTCGTTTCCGAATTGGTCTCGGCGGTGTGGCTGGCATCATCCATGGTCGTCACCCGAAGAACTTTCGCGCCTTTTCCAGCGCATCGGCCAAAGCATCGACTTCGGCCCTGGTATTATACATGCCGAACGACGCCCTGCATGTGGATGTTACGCCGAAGCGTTTCAACAGCGGCTGGGCACAATGCGTGCCGGCGCGCACCGCCACGCCCTGCCGGTCGATGACCATCGACACATCATGCGCGTGGATGCCCTGCAGCTCGAACGAGATGATGGCGCCCTTGCCAGGCGCATCGCCGAAGATGCGCAGCGAGTTGATGGCGCGCAGTTTTTCATGCGCATAGTCCTTCAGATCGGCCTCATGGGCGGCGATGCGCTCGCGTCCGATCTTTTCCATGTATTCCAGCGCCGCACCCAGCCCGATCGCCTGGACGATCGGCGGCGTGCCGGCCTCGAAACGGTGCGGCGGGTCGTTGTAGGTGACGATGTCTTGCGTCACCTCCTCGATCATTTCGCCGCCGCCCATGAACGGGCGCATCCGCTCCAGAATATCCTTCTTGCCGTAGAGCACGCCGATGCCCGACGGGCCATAGACCTTGTGGCCGGTGAAGACGAAGAAATCGCAGTCGAGATCCTGCACGTCGATCGGCATATGCACGGCGCTCTGGCTGCCGTCGACCAGCACCGGAATGCCGCGGGCGTGCGCAATGCGCACGATCTCCTTGATCGGCGTGACCGTGCCCAGCGCATTTGACATATGGGTAATGGCAACCAGCTTGGTGCGGTCGGTCAGCCGTTTTTCGAATTCCTCGATGTGGAAGACGCCGAGATCGTCGACCGGCACCCAAACCAGTTTTGCGCCCTGCCGCTCGCGGATGAAATGCCACGGCACGATGTTGGAGTGGTGCTCCATGATCGACAGCACGATCTCGTCGCCTTCGCCGATATTGGGCATGCCGAAGCCATAGGCGACGGTGTTGATCGCCGCCGTGGTGTTCGAGGTGAAGACGATGTTGTCGGTGCTCGGCGCGTTGAGAAATCTCTGTACTATCTTGCGCGCGTTCTCATAGGCGTCGGTCGCGGCGTTCGACAGGAAATGCAGGCCGCGATGGACGTTGGCGTATTCCTGGGAATAGGCGTGCTGGATGGCGTCGAGCACAGCCTGCGGCTTCTGCGCCGAGGCGCCATTGTCGAGATAGACCAGCGGTTTGCCGTAGACTTGCCGCGACAGGATCGGGAAGTCGCGGCGGATCGCCTCGACGTCGTAGGGAATGTTTTCGACTTTCTGGTCCATCACAAGCTCTCTCGAGGCATCGCCTCATTCCGTCCAGCACCCCTCGGCCAATTCTACCCGTGCGTCAAAAACCAATCGTCGAGCCGTCGTTCCAGCGCCTCGACGATGGCCTCGTCGTCCAGTTCCTCGATCACTTCGGCGACGAAGGCCTTGACCAGCAGGCCGCGCGCGGTCTTCTCGTCGATGCCGCGCGCCATCAGGTAGAACAGATGGCTGTGGTCGATCTCGGTGACGGTCGCGCCATGGCCGCAAACGACGTCGTCGGCGAAGATTTCAAGCTCCGGCTTGGTCGAAAACTCACCGTCGTCCGACAACAGCAGCGTGTTGCAGGCCATCTTGGCGTTGGTCTTCTGCGCATATTGGTGGACGTTGATACGACCCTGGAAGACGCCGCGCGCCTTGCCGGTCACCACGTTGCGGATGACTTCGGTCGAGGCGGTGTGCGGCACGGCATGGTCGAGCACCATGGTGACGTCGGTATGGGTGTCGCCGGCCAAAAGATTGATGCCGCGCAGCGTGAAGTCGGCGCCCTCGCCGGTCGTCCTCACGACGACCTCCTGGCGCACCAGCTTGCCGCCGGCATTCATGACGAACAGCGTCAGTTTCGAATTCTTGCCGAGATGCGCCTTGAACTGGGCGAGATGTGTTGCCGTATCCGGCTGCTCCTGCACGATGAGCCATGTCACTTCGGCGCCCTCGCCAAGCACAAGCTGGCTGACCGAGCTGACCAGCGCCGCCCCCTCGCCCGCCTGGCGCTCGACGATGACAGCCTTGGCGCCGGCACCGACGCGGACGGCCAGGCGTACATGCGTCTGTCCACCGGCCTGCAAATTCTGCAGCTCAAGCGGCTTTTCCAGTTCGGCACCGTCGGCGATGTCGACGAAATAGCCGTCGGCGACAAAGGCGGTGTTCAGCGCGCCGATCGCGTCATCGGTGCCATAGGGATCCAACCCCGGCGCAATGCTGCCGTCGGTCAGCTTCTCCGACAGGCGCTGTACGGCGACGCCTTCGATATCGGGCAGTTTCGCGCTCGAAACCCCGTTCAGGACCGGCAAAACCGAGGAGTCTTCGACGATCGGCGCAATGGCTTTCGCGACCGCTGCCGGATCGAAGTCCGGCACCGAGGTCAGCAGCCGGCGCAGGTCCGTATAATGCCAGGATTCGATGCGCCGCGTCGGCAGGCCGCCCTTGATCGCCTCGATGGCGTCGTCGCGCTTCAGCATCACCGCGCCGTCGCCGGGCAGCAGCGACAGCCGCTCGCCAAAGGCGTCGATCAGCGCCGTTTCGGCCAATGTTCGCTGGGGTGTCGTGTGCATGTTCATCAGTATCGCCTTGTTTGGCTTGCCTTCCGGGCCTGCTGGCATCTCACGCGGCTTGCCCGATCACGCCGGCATAGCCATTGGCCTCGAGGTCGAGCGCCAGCGACTTGTCGCCCGACTTGATCACCTGGCCTCTGTAGAGCACGTGCACCGTATCCGGCACGATGTATTGGAGCAGGCGCTGGTAGTGGGTGATGACAACGATGGCCCGGTCCGGCGAGCGCAGCGTGTTGACGCCGTCCGCGACGATCTTCAGCGCATCGATGTCGAGGCCGGAATCGGTCTCGTCGAGGACGCACAGTTTCGGCTCGAGCAGCTTCATCTGCAGGATCTCGGCGCGCTTCTTCTCGCCGCCGGAAAAACCGACATTGAGCGGCCGCTTCAGCATCGCCATATCCATGTTGAGCGAGGCCGCCGCTTCCTTCACGCGCTTGAGGAATTCCGGGATCTTCAGCGGTTCCTCGCCGCGCGCCTTGCGCTGCTCGTTCATCGCCACTTTCAGGAATTCCATGGTCGCCACGCCCGGTATCTCCATCGGATACTGGAAGGCGAGGAAGATGCCGGCAGTAGCGCGCTCGGCCGGATCCATTTCGAGGATCGACTGGCCGTCATAGAGGATATCGCCCTCGGTGACCTTATAGTCCTCGCGGCCGGCGAGGATATAGGACAGCGTTGACTTTCCCGAGCCGTTGGGACCCATGATAGCGGCAACCTCGCCGGCCCTGACCGTCAGGTTCAGGCCGCGGATGATCTCGGTGCCGTCATCGACGATGCGGGCGTGCAGGTTTTTTATCTCAAGCATTTTTTCTTTTTCCTGAAAATTCTTATCCGGTCAGCCGACCGAGCCCTCGAGGCTGATGCCGATCAGCTTCTGCGCCTCGACCGCGAATTCCATCGGCAGCTGCTGGATGACGTCCTTGACGAAGCCGTTGACGATCAGCGCGATCGCCTCTTCTTCCGGGATGCCGCGCTGCATGACGTAGAACTTCTGGTCGTCGGAAATCTTCGAGGTGGTCGCCTCATGCTCGAACTGCGCCGTCGAATTCTTGGCTTCCATGTAGGGCACGGTGTGCGCGCCGCACTGGTCGCCGATCAGCAGTGAATCGCAGTTGGTGAAGTTGCGGGCGTTGGTCGCCTTGCGGTGGGCCGAGACCTGGCCGCGATAGGTGTTCTGCGAAAAGCCGGCGGCAATGCCCTTGGAGATGATGCGGCTCGACGTGTTCTTGCCGAGATGGATCATCTTGGTGCCGCTGTCGACCTGCTGATAGCCGTTGGAGACCGCGATCGAATAGAACTCGCCGCTGGAATCGTCGCCGCGCAGGATGCAGCTCGGATATTTCCAGGTGATGGCGGAGCCGGTCTCGACCTGCGTCCACGAAATCTTCGAGCGATGGCCGCGGCAGTCGCCGCGCTTGGTGACGAAATTGTAGATGCCGCCCTTGCCCTCGGCGTCGCCGGGATACCAGTTCTGCACCGTCGAATATTTGATCTCGGCATCGTCGAGTGCGATCAGCTCGACCACAGCGGCGTGAAGCTGGTTCTCGTCGCGCTGCGGCGCTGTGCAGCCTTCGAGATAGGAGACGTAAGCCCCCTCCTCGGCGATGATCAGCGTGCGCTCGAACTGGCCGGTGTTCTTCTCGTTCATGCGGAAATAGGTCGACAGTTCCATCGGGCAGCGCACGCCCTTGGGGACGAAGACGAAGGAGCCGTCGGTGAACACCGCCGAATTCAACGTTGCGTAGAAATTGTCGGAGGTCGGCACGACCGAGCCGAGATATTTCTTCACCAGCTCCGGATGCTCGCGGATCGCTTCCGAGATCGAGCAGAAGATGACGCCGGCCTGCGCCAGCTCCTTCTTGAAGGTGGTGACGACGGAGACCGAATCGAACACCGCGTCGACAGCGACACGGCCCGACTTGTAGACATTGTCGCTGGCTTCCTCGAGCTCCGAGGCATCGGTCTTCTGCACGCCGGCGAGGATCTCCTGTTCCCTGAGCGGAATGCCGAGCTTCTCGTAGACCTTCAGCAGTTCGGGATCGACGTCGCTGAGCGAGGTCGGTCCGGGCGTGCTCTTGGGCGCCGCGTAATAGTAGAGGTCCTGAAAATCGATCTTGGGATAGTGGACGCGCGCCCATTTCGGCTCGTCCAGCGTCAGCCAGCGGCGATAGGCTTCCAGGCGCCATTCCAGCATCCAGGACGGCTCGTCCTTCTTCGCCGAAATGAAGCGGATAATGTCTTCGCTCAGGCCCTTGGGGGCCTTGTCCATCGCGATTTCGGTCTGGAATCCGTATTTATACTGGTCGACATCGATCTTTCGAACTCGATCGATCGTCTCCTGCACAGCAGGCATCAGCGTTCTCCATCCACGCCGGGGTCAAGGCCCGGCAGTTTTCAAACTATGGCACCGCCAACCAGCACCCTTTGGGCACCCGAAGCGGCGTAAGTTTCATATAGTGCGTTCATGCCGGAAATTCACCCGGCCAAATGCAAACGCACGGCTCTACCAGGCCGTAAGGCCCAAATGTCACGTTGCCGCGCTCAGGCGGCCTTTTCCCTGTTTGCCCGCCGCGCGACGATCGTCGCCAGCGCCGAACGGAACAGCTCGATGTCTTCAGCGCCGGTCGCGTGACCGATCGACACACGCAACGCGCCAAGGCTGTCGCCATAACCCATGGCCTTCAGCACGTGACTAGGCCCGACCTTGCCCGATGAACAGGCCGATCCGGCCGACAGCGCCACACCGGCCAGGTCGAAGGCGATCTGCGCCGTCTCGGCCTTGATGCCGGCAATAGCGAAGAATGTGGTGTTGGCAAGCCTTGGCGCGCCGGTCCCGAAGAATTCGGCATCCGGAACCAGCGTTTTCACGATCGCCTCGATTTCGTCGCGACGTTGCCGCACCGCTTCGATCGTTTGCAACCCGGCAAGCGCCTCACGCGCCGCCGCGCCAAACCCGGCAATCGCCGCCAGGTTTTCGGTGCCGCCGCGATGGCCCTTTTCCTGGCCGCCGCCGATGACCAGCGGCTTCGGCATCATCAAGTCCGACGCCGCGACAATGGCACCGACGCCCTTGGGGCCGCCGATCTTGTGCGACGAGAGAATCAAATAGTCTGCGTAACCCGCTGACATATCGAGCGGAATGCGGCCGGCCGCCTGCACCGCATCGACAACCAGGATGCCGCCCGCCGCCTTGACGATTTCGGCAATGCGGCCAACCGGCTGGATCACGCCGGTCTCGTTGTTGGCGGCGTGGATCGCCACCAACGGCAAGCCGTCGGCCTTGTCATGCGCATCGAGCGCTGCCGCCAAGGCGTCGAGCCTGACGATGCCGTCGGCGTCGACGCCGATCCGTGTCACCCGCGCCGCAGGGAAGCGCCCGCCATTCAGCAGGCAGGGATGATCGGCCTCGGACACGTAAAGCCGGCTCATGCGGACGGCGCCGCGCCCCATCTGCCAATCCGGGGTCAGCAGCGTCGAGGCCGCTTCCGTAGCGCCAGAGGTGAACACGACATGCTCGGCTTTGGCGCTGACCAGTCGCGCCACCTCGCGCCTGGCATCCTCGATCAGCCGCCGTGCAGCGCGGCCCTCGGCATGGACCGAGGACGGGTTGGCGGCGATGTCGAGCGCAGCGACCACGGCCGCACGCGCCGAGGCAAGCAGCGGCGCGCTGGCGTTGTAGTCGAGATAGGCGCGAGCTCCGGCCATTTCCGTCCAACTGGTCCCTTCAAAAGCCGTTCCGCGAAGATAGCGCGTTATTTCCTTGAAATTGCAAGGCAAGACGTCCTATTTACGCGGCTTGCGGCGCGGGTGGCCGAGCCACAATTTTTTGGCCGCCCAGTTTTGAACAATTCTAAACTAGCTTCTAGAAAGACGCCCGCCCTGCGTCAAGGCCTAGGGAAGACTGGGGCCTAGGGAAGACTGGGGCCAGAGGAAGAGTTGTTCCGGGCGCCGCGCAGTTTATGCCAAGTGGAGTATTTCATGCCTGAGGTCATTTTTACCGGTCCGGCCGGCCGCCTGGAGGGTCGCTATCAGCCCTCGAAGGAAAAGAGCGCGCCGATTGCCATCGTCCTGCACCCGCACCCCCAGTTCGGCGGTACGATGAACAACAAGATCGTCTACGACCTCTTCTACATGTTCCAGAAGCGCAATTTCACCACGCTGCGCTTCAATTTCCGCGGCATCGGCCGCAGCCAGGGCGAATTCGACCACGGCACCGGCGAGTTGTCCGACGCCGCCGCGGCGCTCGACTGGGTGCAGTCGCTGCATCCGGACTCCAAGAGCTGCTGGGTCGCCGGCTATTCGTTCGGCTCGTGGATCGGCATGCAGCTTCTGATGCGCCGGCCCGAGATCGAAGGCTTCATCTCGATCGCGCCACAGCCCAATACCTATGATTTCTCGTTCCTGGCCCCCTGCCCGTCGTCCGGCCTGATCATCCATGGCGACGCCGACAAGGTCGCGCCGCCAAAGGACGTGCAGGGCCTGGTCGACAAGCTGCACACGCAAAAGGGCATTACCATCACCCAGAAGACCTTGCCCGGCGCCAACCATTTCTTTGCCAACCATGCGGAGCTTTTGATCGAGGAATGCGCGGACTATCTCGATCGCCGGCTGGCCGGGGAGCTGTCCGACCCACGGCCGAAGCGGCTGAGATAGTCGGGGAACGAAAATGTACCAGCCGCCTCACTTCCAGGAAACCCGGCAGGACGTCCTGCACGGGCTGATCCGGGCGCATCCGCTTGGCCTGCTGGTCTCGAATGGAGCCGAGGGGCCGGTCGCCAACGCAATTCCCTTCCTGCTCGATGCCGCCTCCCTGCTCAACGTGGATGTGCCGCCGAACGGCAGGCTGCGCGCGCATCTGGCCAGGGCCAATCCGCAATGGCGGCTGTTGGCCGACAATCCGCTGGCGCCCGTGCTGGTCGTCTTCCAGGGCGCCGACGCCTATGTGACGCCGTCCTGGTACGAGACCAAGCGTGAAACCGGCAAGGTTGTGCCGACCTGGAACTATGCCATCGTCCAGGTGCGCGGCATCGTCAAGGTGATCGAAGACCAGGATTGGTTGGCCGAGCAGATTTCCGATCTGACGATGTCGCAGGAGGGCAATCGCGCGGCGCCGTGGGCGGTGACCGATGCGCCGGCTCCCTTCATCCAGTCGCAGATCAAGGGCATTGTCGGCCTGGAGATCGCGATCACCGAAATCAGCGGCAAATGGAAAGTCAGCCAGAACCGGCCGACCGCCGACCGCGTCGGCGTCGCCGAGGGGCTCGCAAGCGAGACTGCCAGTTCGGCCGACATGGTCCGGCTGGTACGATCCTATGGCGGGCTGGACGGCAAGTAATCTCGACCGGTCTCAGGCCGGTTGCGGGCTCAATCGACCTTGGTCATCGCCGCCTTGCGCTCGTTGGCGATCAGCCAGAGATTGCGGATATAGATCAACAGGCCCATGGCCTGGCCGGCGATGAACACCGGATCCTGACGCTGGATGGCGTAGATCAGCAGCAGGCCGCCGCCGAACAGCGAAAAAAACCAGAAGGCGATCGGCACGACACTGCGCTTGGCCTTTTCCGACGCCACCCACTGCACCAGAAAGCGCATGGTGAAGAAGAACTGGGCGACGAAGCCGAGCAGAACCCAGGCATCGAATTGCTTGACGAAAACATCGTGAAGCCAGGTCGCCAATTCCTGAAGCACGTTACCCATGCCTGATTTCCTCTACTTTGGGCATTCTGCGGCGCCTGCGGCGCAGCCACCAGACGCCGGCAAGATCGAGCACGCCCTGCAGGCCGCGATCGAAGATGCCGTAATTCGATTTGCCGTGGCGGCGGGAGCGGTCGACGACGTCGCAATGGACGACGCGGTAGCCCTCCTGGATGACCAGCGCCGGAACAAAGCGGTGGGTGCCGTCGAAGAACGGCAATTTCCTCAAAATATCGGTATGGATCGCCTTGAGGCCGCAGCCGGTATCCCGCGTCTCGTCGTGCAGGATGGCCTTTCTCAGCCCGTTGGCGAAACGCGACGCCAGCTGCTTGATCTTGCTGTCGCGGCGCTTCAGACGCTGTCCCTGCGCAGCCCCGACGTCGGGACCAGCCTGCCGGAGCGCGTCGATCAACACTGGGATATAGCCGGGGTCGTTCTGGCCGTCGCCGTCGATGGTGGCGACGATATCGCCGCGCGCTGCCCAGGCGCCCGAGCGTACCGAGAGCGACTGGCCGGCGGATTTCGCATGCCTGAGATGGCGCAGCGGAAACGCGCGAAGCGCCGCCTGAGCGGCAAGCACCGAAGGCGTGTCGTCGGTCGAGCCATCGTCGACGACGATGACCTCGAAGTCGCGGCCGGCCATGGCAGCGCCGATCTCGTCGAGCAGAAGCGGCAGGTTCGCCGCCTCGTTCCGGCAAGGAATGACGATGGATATCTCCGGCATCTCGACTCTGTCACAGGATATGGCATTCGATCGATGCCGCGCGGTCCAGCGGATGAGCCCCGCTGGTGCGGCGCCTCATTACGCCAGCCGAAACGAGGACGCAAGCAGGCGCGCCGGAAGTGTAGGATGATCGCTTCAGGTTTGGATGGCCTCCCACGTTACCCGTTCCGGGGAGAGCCGCTTGTCTCGCGACGCGCGGCTCTCCCTTCTCCCCTTCTTGTGGGAGAAGGTGTCGCCGAAGGCGACGGATGAGGGGTGCTCCAGCTTGGCACCAACCGCGCTCTGTCCAGCACCCCTCAACCGTCTTGGCGCTGCGCGCCAATCCACCTTCTCCCACTGGGGGAGAAGGGAAGAGGGCGGATTCCACTTTTGCTGATCGCGCTTGAGTGCTAAACGCCCGCCTTCATGCATAGCCGAGCCACGTTCGGCCGGAAGCCTTTCAGGAAAGAAAAATGTCCGCCTTCAAATCCGATTTCCTGCGCACGATGAGCGAGCGCGGTTTCATCCACCAGACCTCGGACGATGCCGCCCTCGACCAGCTTTTCGCCACGGAAACGGTGAGCGCCTATATCGGCTTCGACGCTACCGCCAGGAGCCTGCATGCCGGGTCGCTGATCCAGATCATGATGCTTTACTGGCTGCAGCAGACCGGCCACCGGCCAATCGCTTTGATGGGCGGCGGCACCTCGATGATCGGCGATCCGTCGTTCAAGGACGAGGCGCGCAAGCTTTTGACGCCGCAGGACATCGAGAACAATCTGGCCGGCATCCGCCGCAACTTCATGCCCTACCTCAAATTCGGCAGCGGCCCCAACGACGCCGTCATGATCAACAATGCCGACTGGCTGATGGATATCAACTACGTCAATTTCCTGCGCGATGTCGGCAGGCATTTTTCGGTCAACCGCATGCTGGCCTTCGATTCGGTCAAGCTCCGGCTGGATCGCGAGCAGTCGCTGTCGTTCCTCGAATTCAACTACATGATCCTGCAGGCCTACGACTTCGTCGAGCTCTACAAGCGCCTCGGCTGCCGGCTGCAGATGGGCGGCTCCGACCAGTGGGGCAACATCGTCAACGGCATCGATCTCGGCCACCGCATGGAAAGCGCGCAGCTTTATGCGCTGACGACGCCGCTGCTCACCACTTCGTCCGGCGCCAAGATGGGCAAGTCGGCCTCGGGCGCGGTCTGGCTCGATGCGGAGATGTTGAGCCCGTACGAGTTCTGGCAATATTGGCGCAATACCGAGGATGCCGATGTCGGCCGTTTCCTGAAGCTCTACACGACCCTGCCGCTCGCCGAGGTCGCGCGCCTCGAACGGCTCGGCGGCTCGGAGATCAACGAGGCCAAGAAGATCCTCGCCACCGAAATCACCGCCATGCTGCATGGCCGCGAGGCGGCGGAGGAGGCCAGCGAAACGGCGCGTAAGACGTTCGAAGAAGGCGCGCTCGCCGAAACACTGCCGACTGTCGAGGTGAGCAGGGCGGATCTTGAAGTCGGCGTCGGCATATTGTCGCTGTTCGTGACCGCCGGGCTGGCTGCGTCCAACGGCGAGGCAAGGCGGCATATCCAGGGCGGCGCCGTGCGCCTCAACGACCAGCTCGTAGCCGACGATCGCAGGATGGTGACGCTGCAGGATCTTGGCCCGGAAAACGTGGCAAAGCTGTCCCTCGGCAAGAAGAAACACGTTCTGGTGCGGCCGGTTTGACGCGCAACCGTTGGTGCCGGCGGGACAGCGCCCCCCTCTGTCCTGCCGGACATCTCCCCCACAAGGGGGGAGATCGGCTTTCGCGCCGGCTTTCGCCAATCTACAACGTTGCAGGAAGAGCGCAGCGTGGAAGCTGCCAATCTCCCCACTTGTGGGGGAGATGTCCGGCAGGACAGAGGGGGGCGCGAAGGATCACGACAGAGCGTCGGTGTTCACCCGCCTACCCTGCCCGCCTACCCTGGCCGCCTCAACGATACTCGAAGATCAACCGGAATATCCCGGGCGCGATCACCGATAGCGGATTGACCTCCAGGTTGGGCTTGTTGGCGTTGCCCTTGAGCCTGTAGGTGACGCCGATCAGGCCGCGGTCGCGGCCGTTGCCGAGCAGCGCGCCGATCAGCGGCAGTTCGCCGAAGATGCGGTTTACGCCGTAGGCCGGCATGAACGTGCCGGTGATGTCCATATTGTTGTTCTGGTCGTAGAGCGTGCCCTGGAAGGTGGTGCCGATGCGCGAGCCGCGCAGCACGCCGTTGCGCAGCTTCAGATAGCCGCTGCCCTTCTCGATTTCGCTGAAACCGCGCTCGAACTTCACCCTCGACGTGTCGAGATTGCCTTTGACCGCCTCGTTGAGGCTACGGCTGTCGCCAGCCGGCGTCGTCGACACGATCGAGGCGAGCTTCGGCTCGTTGACGATAAAGAAGTTCTTGGCGTCGACCTGGCCTTTCATCGGCCCGTCGCCGGCCCCGGTGAGTGCCAGCGTGATCGAGCCGCCTTCCATGTGCTCGTAGATGTTAAGGAAGCGCAGTATGGCACCGGCATCGGCCGACTTCATGTTGAGCGCGCGCAGGCCGCCGCCGGTCGTATTGCTGATGGTGATCGCGGCTCCCGAATCTGCCGTGGCGCTCACCTTGAGCCCGTTCACCCTGGAGCCGGCGGCGCTGTAGTCGAGCTTCAGATTCGATAGCACCTCGTCATGGAAGCCGGTCAGGGAACTGACGTCGGCGCTGACCGAGATCGTATCGACGCCGGTGGTCTTGGTGGCGGTGTCGACGTCGGACGTGAATTGCTTGATCAGCGAGCGTGCGTCCAGCGCGCTGCCGCTAACCTCGACCGCATAGGCCTTGCCCGACCGCTTCACCGAGACGGCGACGTCGTCGCCCCTGTTCAACGTGACCTTGCTGAACCGGGCCGAGGACAAGGCGCCGTTGACCAGCACCGCGCTGCCGTCGATGGAGAAGGTCTTGCCGTCGAGTTCGAAATTGGACAGCGTCGTGGTGTCGCCGGTCTTCGCCATGGCGAAGGTGACCTTGGCGGGGATGCCGGGGCCCTTGCTCCAGCCGGCCCAGGGAATGTCCAGCCTGGCATTGGTCAGGTCGGCCGACACGTTCTGGTTGCCGGTGCCGCTCTTGTCGATCGCCACCTTGATGGTTCCGGAAAGCAGCGTCGACAGGCCAGGCATGGCGGTGGCGCGGGTCTTGTCGTCGAGCACCAGCGCTACTTTACGACTGCGCGGCGGGCCGCCATCCCTGAGCGGCTCGATCAGGTCGAGCTCGGCCGGAATGCCGTTGAGCAGCGCCTTGGCCGAGATCACCGCCCGGTCGGGTGCGACGGTGATCGAGCCGTCGGCATGGCTGACCGTCTGGCCCTCGAACGGCTTGGCCAGCGACAGGTCCTTGTAGTCGAGCGCCACCAGCCAATCGAGTTTGGAGGAGTCGACGCCGGACTGCAGCGGAATATCGGCCTTGACGTGGCCGGTCACCGTGCCGGACAGGTCGTCCGGCAGCAGGCCGACATGGCGCATGGCGTTGATCGGGTCATAAGATGCCAGTTCGGCGATCGCCGGCGCCTCGCCGGCGACATCGATGTCGAGCGCGCCGATCACCGGCGGATGGTTCGCCGCCTTGACGGTGAGCGTGCCGTTGCTTGCCGCCACGGTACGGCCGCTCGGCATATAGACGCTGCCCGAGGACAGCGCGACGTCGACGTCGTTGCCGTGGAAGCCGACGACGCCGACGGCATCGCGGATCGGCGGAATACGGCCGGCCGTGTCGAAGCGCGATCCTTCAACCTGGAATCGGCCGAAGACTTCATCGGCGGAAAGCGGCACGCCGTTGCCGAGCCGTCCGGGTACGACCTGGAATTGCAGGCTGCCATCGACGACGCGGCCGCCGAACAGGTTCTTAAGCACCCACAGCCTGGCATTGCGCGCCGAAAACCACGGCCATAATTGCTTGACGTGCGAGACCGGCATGTCGTGGACATTGAGCGCCACCGAAATGCCCGGCGCCTGGTTGGCGACGAATGAAACCGAAGCCGTGCCCAGCACTTCGCTGCCCGGTCCGGACCGGACGCCGATCTGCTCGGCGACCAGCTTTTGGCTCGTCGGCTGGTAGATGCCGGCAATACGGGCAATGAAGCTGAGCGCCGGTTCCGGCGAATCCGACGGCGCCAAGGTCGAACCGTCGCTGGTCAGGTCGTAGCGATAGGATGGCTCCTCGCCCGCTGTGCCGGTCGCCGGCTTCGGCCCGATCGAACCGGCAAAATCGAAGGTCGAGCGGCCGGTCTTCACCAGCAATCCGTCGACCTGGATCTTGTTCGAACCGGCGACGAGCGTTGCATCGAGATCGACGTCGGCCGGAAGCAGGCCGCGCGAACCGAGATCGAGCACCGATCCGGTCAGCGACAGGGCAGCGGTCAGCCGCGAGCCGTTGTCGCCGGCCGCTTCCGACCCCGCCAGCTTCAAGGCGATTGCGCCCAATTTGCCACCTGCAGCCGCAGTGTCGGCGTCGGCCGCCTGGATGCTGGCGTCCAGCGTGGTGATGCGTCGCGTCGCCGGATCGCGGGTGGCGGAAGCGGCGATGGTGAGCGCCCTGCCGTCGACATCCGCGTCGGATGAAAACTCCATGCTTCCCGGTCCCGACTGCGACACGGAGGCGTCGGCGATGGTGACCGACTTGACCGATCCGGTCTCGGGCAGTGCCAGCTCGACGTTGCGCAGATCGATCTGGCGCACCGAATCCTCGCGCACCGCATCGAGCGCGCGGTTGACGTTGGCGAAGACGGCGACGGAAAGTTTTTCCGGATCGATGAGACCGTCCTGGTTGCGCAGCCCGGCCGTCCAGTCGCCACCGGACGGCATTGCCGCCATGACGATGTGCGCGTCGGAAATCCGGGCGCTGGTGAGCCGCACCTCGCCCGAAAGCAGCGGGATGAGCCGGATGCCGAAGCGGACCCGGCCGGCATCGGCCATCGGTTTGCCGTCGGCGGTCTTGAGGCTGACGTCGCTGACCTGCAGCGCAATGAAGCTCGACCCGTCAAGCGTCAGCCGGGCCGGCCCGACGGCAACATCGACATCGAAGCCGGCCAATTTCTCGATTGCCGTCTCGGCTTCCGCGCGAAGCCGCTCCGAGCCGAAGCCGGACACGCCGATCGCATAGACGCCGGCCGCAGCCAGCAGCACAAGGGCGACAAGGCCGGCAAACAGCCGCGCCATCAAACGAACGCCGCGACCGATCGACGCCTGGCCGAGCGGCGGGACGCGGCACGCGGACGGAAAGGTCCCCAGGTCGGTGATCTCGTCACGCCTGAACCTGATCTTCTCGTGCTGCGGTAGCTCCTGATCCACGCAATCTTCCGTTGAAACGAATTCGATCGTGGACGAATCCCCGCTCGACATTATATCGATGCAGCCTGGCGCGTAACCTCAAACAAGGGCATCGGTATGGCTGACCTCGACGTGGGCGATGTTGCGCCGCAATTCGATCTTCCGCGCGACGGCGGCGGTTCACTCAGCCTCGCCGCACTGCTGGGAAAACCCATCGTACTCTATTTCTACCCACAGGACGACACCACAAGCTGCACCAGCGAGGCGATCGGCTTTTCGCAGTTGAAGCCGGAGTTCGAAAAGGCCGGCGCTGTCGTCATCGGGCTGTCGCCGGACAGCGTCAGGAAGCACGACAAGTTCAAGGCGAAATACGATCTGAGCATCGACCTGGTCGCCGACGAAGAGCGCAAGGTGATCGAGGCCTACCATTTGTGGGTCGAAAAGAAGCTCTACGGCCGCATTTATATGGGCGTCGAGCGGGCGACGTTCCTGATCGGCCGGGACGGACGCATCGCCAGGATCTGGCGCAACGTCCGCGTCAAAGGCCACGCCGAAGCGGTGCTGGAGGCGGTTCGCGCCCTTTGAGAGCTGCGGCATGCCGCTGCAATTCGATGCCCGTTTTGCGCGAATACCTTTGCCCGTCGTTCGGTCCGGCAAAACTTTGTTAACCCTAATAATGTGTAATCAGGCTCGTCGTTGGTGTCGTAACGAAAGCTTGGTCCCGTGAACGTAGCCAGTCAGTCAGCGGTCTTCGGCAGACGCAGAGAGCCCCACACCGTCATCATCGCCCGGGGCGACCAGATAAGGCATTTCACCATACGTCCGTGGCTGGCCGCATTTTGCGGCTCGGCGCTGGCGGCGATCGTCATTGGCTACCTGCTGGCGACCTCCTATCTGGTGCTGCGCGACGACCTGATCGGCGCCACGACGGCGCGGCAGGCGCGCATGCAGCAGGCCTATGAAGACCGCATCTCGGCATTGCGCGGCCAGGTCGACCGCATCACCAGCCGCCAGCTTCTCGATCAGCAGCTGATGGAAACCAAGGTCAGCGAGTTGCTGGAACGGCAGAGCCAGCTCAGCCTGCGTCACGGCCGCCTCGGCCCGATCCTCGAACGAGCCGAAAGCGAGGTCGCAACGCCGCCCGTGCCGACGGCAAAGCCGGGCGAACATGCCGACGCGACCGGCAGCATCCAGCCGATGGCCTATTCCGTCGCCAGCCTTGCTGCCCCCCTTGCCAGCAACGACACCAGGCCGTTCTCGCTGTGGTCGACCCGCGCCGATCCGCTGCCGAGCGAAAGCGCGGCCGACCGGGCAGACAAGCTCTTCGTTTCGATCAACAACTCGCTGAAGGCCATCGAGAGCCAGCAGCTCACCCGCATCGCGGCACTTGCCGACAATGCCTACAAGAGCGCCGACGCGATCTCGCAGGCGCTCGAGGCCGCCGGCCTGCCGGTCGACAGCGAATTCGAAAAGAGCGACGTCGGCGGCCCGCTGATACCGCTCGACAGTTCGTTGGTCTTTGACAGCAAGGTCAAAGAGTTGGACGAGGCGCTTGACGCGCTGGATCATCTGAAAAAGGAGGCGCGCCGGCTGCCGCTCGCCAACCCCGCCCCCGGCCATAGCGTCACCAGCCCGTTCGGCGTGCGCACCGACCCCATCCTCGGCACGGCCGCCTTGCATTCCGGCATGGATTTCAGGGCGCCGGTCGGCATGCCGGCCAAGGTCACGGCAGCCGGCGTCGTCGTCAAGGCCGGCTGGAACGGCGGCTACGGCCGCATGGTCGAGGTCGACCACGGCAACGGTTTTGTGACGCGTTACGGACATCTCAGCAAAATCGACGTCGCCGTCGGCCAGAAGCTCGATGCCGGGGACATCATCGGCAAGACCGGCAACAGCGGCCGCTCGACCGGCCCGCATCTGCACTACGAGGTTCGCCACAATGGCGAGGCGATCGACCCGCTGCGGTTTTTGACCGTCGGCAAGAAGGTCGAGCGGTATCTCTAGGAGCCGGGCTGCTCCTCAGACGACCCAGCAATTGAGCGGCATCGGGCCGGCGCAGCCAGGCCAAGGCGGCCTCACCTAAGTATCCTCGGGCGATCGCCCTTCGCTCTATTCTCCCCAGCAGACATTCGGCTCCAGCCCTTGAGGGCCTCTGCCCCACAGCGTTGACTCCGACGCAGTTGTAGGATGATATGTATAAGCCTATGCCTTAGTCCAGCAGGCTTGTAATGACCGTTCATGGTATCCCGCCTGAAATTCTGAATGCTCTGGAGGGCGCTGTCGGACAAAGCGGCGTGACCGCCGACGCTGCCGGCATGGCGAAATACCTTTTGGACTGGTCCGGGGATCATCGCGGCGGAGCCCTTGCGGTGCTGAAGCCTGCTTCCGTCAGCGAAGTCCAGGCTGTGGCGCGGCTCTGCGGCACGCTCGGGCTCGGAATCATCCCACAGGGCGGGAACACGGGGCTGGTGGCGGGTGCAATCGACATCGACTCCCGTGGCGCGGTGGTCGTCAGTCTGGAGCGGTTGAACGGCATCCGTCTCGTCGACGCCGACAATTTCGTCCTGCAGGCCGATGCCGGCTGCATCCTGCAGCACATCAAGGATGCGGCAGAAGCAGAGGATTGCCTGTTTCCGCTGGCGCTCGGCGCGCAGGGAAGCTGCCAGATCGGCGGCAATGCGGCCAGCAATGCCGGCGGCACCAACGTGCTGCGCTATGGCATGGCGCGCGATATCATCCTCGGCCTCGAAGTCGTCCTGCCCGACGGCGAGTTGTGGAGCGGCTTTTCCGGCCTGCGCAAGGACAATCGAGGCTACGACCTGAAGCAGCTCTTCATCGGCAGCGAAGGAACGCTCGGCATCATCACCGGCGTCGAGCTCAAGCTGTTTCCGAAACCGGCCCGGGTCGAGACCGCTTATCTCGGTCTCGTTTCGTTCGAAGCGGCCATCACCCTGTTCCGGCAGGCTCGCCGGGCCTCATCCGATCTGATTTCGGCCTTCGAGATCATTGGATCGGAGTGCATCGCGCTCGCGCGCTTGATCGATGCCAACATCGTTTCGCCGGTCGAAGCTCCCGTCCACGTGCTGATCGAACTCTCCGCAAGTGCTACGGTCGATCTGCGCTCCATGCTGGTCGATTTCCTGGCCGGAGCCATTGAGAGCGGTCTGGTTGCCGAGGCCGTCCTTGCTGAAAGCGTCGCACAGGCCAGGGCCTTCTGGGCGATCCGCGAAGGGCTGGTCGAGGGCCAGGCAAGACGCGGCTACCATGTGCGCACCGACCTTGCGGTCAGGATATCGGACATCCCTGCCCTCATCGATCAGGCCCGCCAATTCGTGGCGCTGGAACATCCAGGCTGGCTGCCGCAGGCCTATGGCCATGCCGGCGACGGCAACGTCCATTTCAACGTCCTGCCACCGCTTGGGCTCGCCGAGGGTGAAGCTCGTGCCCAGGGCGCGGAGATCACCGCCGGACTCTACCAGATCGTCGGCGCGCTTGGCGGCTCGATCAGCGCCGAGCACGGTATCGGCCGCACCCGTCATCGCACTTTCTGGGCCGGCCTGGCGCCTGCCCATCGCCGGCTCATCACGGCCCTCAAAACAACGATCGACCCTCAGGGGTCAATGAATCCCGGCTGCCTGCTGCCACCAATGGAGACCTTTCCATGAAGCAAAGACTGGCCGCTATCGGCACGGTCGAGGCGCTGCCGCATCGCGTCGCCGCGTTCCTCAGCCGCGAGATCGAATCCGGCGAGCTCAATCCGGGCACGCGGCTGCCGACCGAGCAGCAGCTCTCGGAAAAATTCGGCGTCAGTCGCAATGTGGTGCGCGAGGCGATCGCTCAACTCAGGGCCGATGGCATGATCGAAGCCCGGCAAGGCGTCGGCGCCTTCGTGCTGGCGCCGGAGCAGCGCGCGTCGATCCGCATCGATGGCGAGGCGCTGAAAGCGACCGGGAATATGGAGCGGCTGTTCGAGCTGCGTTGCATACTGGAAGCCGAGTCAGCTGCGCTCGCCGCCGAACGGCGCGGACAGGAGCACCTCGACGCAATCAAGGCGGCGCTAGACCGGATGAGCGGCGAGGAGCGCTGGGAAGAAGGCAGCATCGACGCCGACCTTTTGTTCCATCGCGAGATCGCGCGGGCGACCGGCAACAATTACATCCACACCTTTATCTCCTTCGTTTGCGAGCAGATCCGCCGTTCGATCCACTACGCGCGCCTCACCAATCCGCTGCACGACCTGATCGAAGTCAATGTCGGGGAGCATGTGCGCATCTACGAGGCGCTGGTCGCGGGCGATCCCACGGCCGCCGAGGCGGCGATGCGCGCCCACATCGTCGGCGCCGCCGACCGCGTCGGCGTCAAGCTGCCAGCATCGCGCGCCGCGCACAGCACAGGGAGGTAGCCATGCCGGTCGGAGGCGCATATGCGATTTCGGACGTCTGCCTGCTCGTCGAAAATATCGAGCGGACGGTTGAGTTCTACGTCGAGAAACTCGGCTTTCGCCTGCGGCGCCGCGCCGAGGGCTTTGCCGACTTTCATGGCGAGGGCGTCACGCTGGCGGCGTGGGAGATCGACCACATCAACCGGCACACCGGCGTCTCGAAATTGAGGTCGCCGCGCCAGGCGCACAAGGTCTGCGTTGCGGTCAGGCTAGACGCGCCCGGCGAGATCGACCGGCTCCATGGCGAACTGGCAGCCAAGGGCGTGCCCTTCTACGGCCCGCCGGAGGATTATGTCTGGAACGCGCGCTGCGCATATTTCACCGATCCCGACGACACGCTTTGGGAACTATACGCCTGGCTCGACGGCGGCCCCGGCGACTATCACGACGAACAGCCGTAGACGACGCCGCGCCACGGGAACGGCGCGCAATGAAGAGACGGAACGTCTTGCAACAGGAGCGAAAAATGAGTGGGAACAGAGACTACGACATGAACCGCCGCAGCTTCGTGAAAGCCGGCTTCGCCGCCGTCGCGGCAGCTTCGGCCGGAATGCAGCTCGTGCTGACGCCGGGCGCCAAGGCTGCCGGAAAGGTCGTCATCCAGTATGATTGGCTGATGTCCAACGGACAGATCGGCGACATCGCCGCGGTCGCCACCGGCTATTTCAAGGACGCGGGCCTCGAGGTGGAATTCAGCCCGGGCGGTCCCAATGCGGCAACGGTGCCGCCGGTGATTTCGGGCGCCGCACAACTCGGCCAGTTTTCCGAAACGCCGCAGCTCTACGCGGCGCGTGCCAGCGGCGTGCCGGTGAAGATCATCGCCTGCGGCTTCCGCACCGGTCCCTATGCCTTCACTTCGAAGCCTGCCAAGCCGATCCGCGGCGTGGCCGATCTCAAGGGAAAGAAGATCGGCATCCAGCCGACGGCGCGCTTCGTCATCGATGAGATCCTGGCCAAGAACGGCATTGATCCGTCCGAGGTCACCGTCGTCAATGTCGGCTTCGACAAGGCGCCGCTGGTGCGCGGCGACGTCGACGCGATTGGCGGATGGATCACCAACACCCAGGCGCTGAGCGTCGTCGGCGACGACAGGATCGATCTTCTGGTGCGCGACCTCGGGCTGAACTCCTATGCCGACGTCTATTTCGCTACCGACACCGCGATCGAACAGGATGCGGAAACGCTGGCGAAATTCATCGGCGCCGTCGCCAAGGGCTGGGGCTGGGTGCACGCCAATCCGCAGGAAGCAGTCAAGAAGATGGTCGAAGCCTATCCAGAAATGGACCTTGGCTGGGAGCAGAAGACGATCAATCTGGTGCTGAAACTCTCCTTTGACGGTGCAACCGCCAAGGACGGATGGGGAACCTTCGATCCCGCCTCGATCGAGGAGCAGCTGGCGCTGCTGGACAAGGTCGGCCAATACCCGAACGGCCGGCCCGCGGCAGCCGATGTCTACACCACCAAGATACTCGAATTGTCGGCCGCCGACCGACCCAAGCTCGACGCGCCCGCCGCTTGATGGCGAAGGCGATCGAGGCCCGCAGGCTGGATGTCGGCTATAGCGGCCGGCAGCCGGTGGTGAAAGTGCTCTCCGGTCTCGACCTGTCGGTCGAGGCCGGCTCCTTCCTGTCGATCCTTGGACCTTCGGGATGCGGCAAGTCGACCCTGCTCCGCGTAGTCGCGGACCTGCTCGATCCGCTCGGCGGCTCGATCACCGTGCTTGGCGACACACCGCATGCTGTCCGTTCGCGGCGCGATGTCGGTTTCGTCTTCCAGGACTCGACCCTGCTGCCCTGGCGCACCGTGCGCGACAACGTCCGCCTGCCGCTCGATGTCGGACAAGGCCGGCTTACCCGGACAATAGACGATCGAACCGACGAGCTGCTTGATCTGATGGGGCTTGCCGGGTTCGGTGAGCGTCTGCCGCACCAATTGTCCGGCGGCCAGCGCCA
This sequence comes from Mesorhizobium sp. M1423, assembly GCF_040317575.1. NCBI lineage: Bacteria > Pseudomonadati > Pseudomonadota > Alphaproteobacteria > Hyphomicrobiales > Phyllobacteriaceae > Mesorhizobium > Mesorhizobium sp. M1423. The sequence continues at coordinate 122,776 of NZ_JAMYKU010000010.1, read as the reverse complement.
GCGCGTGGCGATCGCCCGGTCACTGCTCGGGCAACCCAGGCTGCTTTTGATGGACGAGCCCTTCGGTGCGCTGGACGAGATCACCCGCGACCGCCTCAACGACGAGCTTTTGTCGTTGTGGCGGCGCACCGGCGCGACCATCCTTTTCGTTACTCATTCGATCGCCGAAGCCGCCTATCTCGGAGAACGGGTCATCGTTCTCGCCGCCAATCCGGGCCGCCTGGCCAGAGACCTCGACATGCGGCCGTTCAAGCAGGCAGGCAACCGCTGTTCGCGCGAGGATCCGGCGATCGTTGCCGCGATGGCCGAACTGCGCGGCGCGCTGGAACAGGCCTCATGAGGCAGGCGCCCTTGCCATCGGCGCTGGCCGTCGCCCTGCCCGTTTTTGGCGCGGCCTCGATCCTGCTCGCCTGGCAGTTCCTGCTGCCATGGCTCGGCGTGCCGGCCTATATCGTACCGACGCCGACGGCCATATCAGGCGTGTTCCGGAAGAGTCTTGCTTTGCTACTCAGCAATCTCTGGCCGACGCTGATCGAGGCGCTGGCGGGATTTGTCATCGGCAATTTTGCCGGTGTGCTGCTGGCGGTGCTGTTCGTGCACAGCCGCATCCTGCAGGCCGCCTATTTTCCGATCGTGCTGTTCTTCAACACCATCCCCATCCTGGCGCTGTCGCCGATCATCATCCTGATCTTCGGGCTCGGCATGACGCCGAAGATCGTGATCGCGGCGGTGATCTGCTTCTTCCCGACGCTGGTCAACATGATTCGCGGGCTGGACTCGGCCAGCGACAACGAGCACGAACTGTTCCGGGTGCTATCGGCTACGCGCTGGGAGATCTTCTGGAGCCTGCGCCTGCCAAGAGCATTGCCGATGCTGTTCTCCTCGCTGAGAATCGCTTCGGCCACGGCCGTGATCGGCGCCATTGTCGGCGAGTGGATCGGGTCGGATAAGGGCCTCGGCGCGCTCATCATCCAGGCGACCTTCAACTATCAGTCGGACCGGCTCTATGCGGCGATCGTGCTGTCGTCGTCCTTGTCGATCGCGATGTTCGCAATCGTGGTTCTGCTGGAGCGCCGTGCCATCCGCTATTGACCATTCCGTCGAGCGGTCATCCGCCAGGCGCGGGCTGTAAATTTATTTTTGAATTCCATTTGACTGAATAAATCTTCAGTGCCAGTCTGGCCTCTCTCGAGGGCGCAAGGCATGGCACTGCGGGGAACCAATCAGGAGTTCGGGCGGCCGTATAATCGGCGCATCGTGCTCGAATCCATCCGCCTTCACGGGCCGATCGCCCGCGGCGACATTGCCAGGCGGGTCGGGCTCACCGTGCAGACGGTGTCGACCATCGTTCGCGAGCTGGAAGAGCACGGTTACGTGCTGTCGCTGCGCGAAGAGCCCAAGGGGCGCGGCCTGCCCCCGGCAACGCTGCGGATCAATCCGGAAGGCGGCTATGCCGTCGGCATTCACGTCACCCCGCTGGGCATCAATGCCGCGCTGATCAACCTCAGCGGCGATGTCATCGAGAGCAGCTACCGCGAGGCCCCAAATGCAACGCCCGACCACGCCTTCGAGCTGATCGGCGCCATGGTACTCGAATTGACAGCACTGCGGCCCGGTGGCCGCGTCCTCGGCATCGGCATGGCGTTGCCCGGGCCGTTTGGCGTGGAGTCCATGAGCTTTGTCGGTCCGACCACCATGACCGGCTGGAAGGATGTGGCGCTGCGCGAGCGGCTGGCCGCCTCGACCGGGCTGCCGGCCTTTTTCGAAACCGACATGGCGGCGGCTGCCATCGGCGAGCGCCTCTATGGCCTCGGCACGGCCTATTCCGAATATTACTATCTCTATTTCGGTGTCGGCCTCGGCGGCGTCATGGTGCATGACGGAGCCGCATTGCGCGGCGCCTGGGGCAATGCCGGCGAAATCGGCCACATTCCCGTGGTGCCGGGCGGCGAGCCCTGCCCGTGCGGCAATCGCGGCTGCCTCGAACGGTATCTTTCGCTCGAGGCGCTGCGGCGCCGCAACGTCGCCGACGCCGACTGGGTGAGCGAGATCGCGCCGATCTTCCGCAACGCCATCACCATCATCGAAAACCTGTTCGACCCCGAAACCATCATCCTTGGCGGGCTGGCGTCCACCGACCTGCTCGAAAGACTGGCCGGCGCAGCTGCGCACCTGCCCAACTCGGTCTCGGCGCGAAGCGACCGCACGACGCCCCGCGTCAGCGTCGCGCGCGGCGGCCAGCATGCGGTGTTGCGCGGCGCCGCAGCGCTTGCCGTCTCAGGGGTGCTTTCGCCACGCTTCGGCCAGATCTTCACCGCCGAACGCGAACGCGGGCGGGATCTCTTGCATAACAAGGGGATCGCGGCATGAGCGAACCCCTGCTGGTGCTCGATAACGTTGCCAAGAATTACGGTGCCATCGAAGCACTGAAAGGCATCAGCTTTTCTATCGGCAAGGGCGAAGTGGTGGCGCTGCTCGGCGACAACGGCGCCGGCAAATCGACGCTGGTCAAGATCATTGCCGGCGGGCTCGAGCCGACCTCCGGCCGCATGCTGTTCGAAGGCAAGGAATTCCTCGCCAAATCCCCCGCCGAGGCCAAGGCCGCGGGGATCGAGACCGTCTACCAGGACCTGTCGCTTTGCACCAATGTCGACGTGGTCGCCAATTTCTTCATGGGCCGCGAGATCACCAGGAAGGTTCTCGGCATTCCGGTGCTCGACGAGCGCGCCATGGAGCAGGTGGTGCAAAAGGCGTTGGCCAGCGCCGGCACCCGCATTCCCTCGCTTCGCACCAATGTCGAGCACCTCTCCGGCGGTCAGCGGCAGGCCATCGAGCTCAACCGATTCGTGCATTTTGGCGGCAAGTTGGTGCTTCTCGACGAGCCGTTCGCAGCGCTCGGCGTCGAGCAGACGCGGCGCGGCCTCGACATGATCCGCCAGGTGGCGAGCCAGGGTATCGGCGTCGTCATCATCACCCATATCATGCAACAGGCCTTCCAGGTCGCCGACCGGATCGTGGTGATCCGGCAAGGCGTCGTGGCTGGCGATGTCGCACGCAGCAAAACAAGTCCCGACGCGGTGATCAACATGATCACCGGAGAGACGCTTGCCGGTGCCGGACCGGCGAGCTGAGGGACAAATGAGGGGTCCGGCGCAAGAGGAGCGAACGACATGAAGAAAATACTTCTTTCCGTCTTCGGTATCCTGGCACTGGCCTTTGCCACGCTCACGCCGGCATTCGCTCAGTCCAAGGGCACCGTCTACTACATGGTGCCGACACTGCTCGATGAGTTCCAGACCGGCTCGGTGAGCGCGCTGGAATTGTTCCTGAAGCAGGTCGGCTACGAGATGAAGACGCTGAACGCCGACAACAAGACCGACGCTCAGCAATCGCAGATGAACGACGTCATCGCGCTGAAGCCGTCGGCGATCATCCTTGCCGCCGTCGATTTCAATGCGTTGAAACCGTCGATCGAGGCCGCCCGTGCCGCCGGCATCCCGGTCGTCGAGTTCGACCGCCAGATCACCTCGACGCCTTCCGACTTCACCTCGGTGGCCGGAACCGTCGAGATCGGCTACGTCGCCGCCGATCAGGCGCAAAAACTCCTGACCGCGAAGAACGGCTCGGTGAAAGGCAAGATCCTGCAGGTGCTCGGCGATCCGGGCGACCCCTACACGCTCGACATCCAGAAGGGTTTCGAGGAGAAGATGAAGGCGTTCCCGGACGTCAAGATCATCTCGCTGCCGGCCATGCAATGGGCGGCGGATGCAGCCGGGACCATCGTCAACGACCAGCTGCTCGCCAACCCCGACATCGACCTGATCTTCAGCCACGCCGCGCATCTTTCGGTCGCTGCCGTCGCCTCGCTCGAGGCCGCCGGCAAGAAACCGGGCGACGTCATGCTGATGAGTTCGAACGGTGCTCCGGTCGGCCTCGACCTGATCCGCAAGGGCTGGCTTAATGTCGAAGTCGAGCAGCCGCTCTACGCCCAGGCCGCAGCGGTCGCCATGTTCATGGACAAGGTGGTCAACAAGCAGGAGATCAAGCCCGGCGAATATGATGTGCTTGGCCTGAAATCGACCCTGACCAAGGAAGCGTGGGGGCCGAACATCAAGATCCCCGGCGCTGCGATCACCAAGGAAAATGTCGATAACCCGGCCTTCTGGGGCAACATGAAGCCGCCGACCGAAACCATAAAGCCGGTCGAATAGCGAACTCGCCAGAAGCTCCGGGCCACGCAGGCCCGGAGCCCAGCCCTGCAGCCCGGTGCGTTCAAACGGACGCGCACGGGAACGTTGCAGCAATTTTCAACCGCGCCTGATCTTTCCGACGACCGAGTGGTTCTTCGGGTCATGCGCCAACCGGATCCGCAGATGAACCCCCGCACGCGCCAAACCCTCGAGTTCATCCTCGACAATCTTGTCTGGTTCATGCTGGTCTTCGTGCTGGTGGTCTTTTCCATCCTCATCCCGAACTATTTTCAGCTCGGCATCTTCGCCAACATCATCGAGGCCTCGAGCGTGCTCGGCGTCATGTCGATCGGCCTGGCGCTGGTCATCATCGCCGGCCATATGGACCTATCGGTCGAATCGGTGGCGGCGCTCAGCGCCATGGCGGTCGGCATCCTGTTCTGCTCGTCGGGCATCGGCCTTGGCATCCAGTTGCAGCCGCAATGGCTGATGGTTCCGGTTTCACTGCTCATCGCGCTTGCCGTCGGCGGCATAATCGGCGCCTTCAACGGCTATCTGGTGGTCAGGGTGAAGATGAGCGCCTTCATCATCACGCTGGCCTCCTACATCTGGGTGCGCGGCCTGGTGCTGGTCATCTCCGGTGGCCGCTCGGCACAAGACCTTGCGCCGGCAATCCGCTGGTTCGGCATCCAGCGCCTGGGCGGCCTGCCGCTGACTGCCTGGATCGCCATTGCGTGCTTCGTGGTGTTCTCGCTGATCATGGCCAAGACGCCCTTCGGCAGGCACCTGGTCATGATCGGCGGCAACGAGACGGCGACGTTCCGCGCCGGCATCCGCGTCAACCGCAACCTGGTCATAGCCTTCGTTCTGGCCGGCGCCATCGCCGGCCTTGCCGGCTGGCTGCTGGCAATCCGCACCTCCGGCGCCACCGCCAATCTCGGCGTCGGCCTGTTGTTCAACGCCTTCGCCGCGGTCGTCATCGGCGGCGTCAGCCTGAAAGGCGGCGTCGGCACCTTGCCCGGCGTCTATGCCGGCGTGCTGCTGCTCTCGGCCATCAATACGGCGATTAATTTGATGGGCCTGCCGGCCAACTTCACCCAGGTGATCCACGGCCTGCTCGTCCTCGCCGCCGTGCTGCTCGACGCCTTCAAGCAAACCATCCGCCAGAGGCTCGCATGACCGGCCGACCGCAAACCGGTAGACTTTTCGGTAAGGTGGCGCTGATCATCGGTGCGGCCCGCGGCATCGGCAAGGCGATCGCACAGCGCTTTGCCGAGGAGGGCGCGAAGCTCGTTTTGGCCGATACCGAGGTTGAGGCCGGGCAAGCGACTGCGGACGAGCTCGGCGCCGCTTTCATACGCACCGACATTTCACAGATGGCCGATGCGCAAGCCGCCGTGGCGCTGGCGCTGGCGCATCACGGCCGGCTCGACATCATGGTCCAGAATGCCGGCATCTATCCCTGGCAATTGCTGGAAAACACCAGTCCCGACGATTGGGACCGGGTCATGGCGGTGAATTTGCGCGGCAGCTTTGTCGCCGCACGCGCGGCGCTGGTGCCGATGAAGGCACAGCGTTTTGGCCGCATGCTGTTCACCTCCTCGATCACCGGCCCGCATGTCACCAGTCCCGGCCACGGCCATTATTCGGCGACCAAGGCCGGCATCAACGGGCTGATCCGTTCGGCTGCGCTCGAATTCTCCGGCTACGGCATCACCGTCAACGGCATCGAGCCCGGCAACATCCTCACCGAAGGCATAGAGCAGCATCGCGGTGCGGCCTTCATCAAGAACATGGAAGACGCCATCCCGCTCGGCCGCCTCGGCAGCCCGCGCGACGTGGCCAACGCCTTCCTGTTCCTGGCCTCGGATGACGCCAGCTACATCACCGGCACGACCATCATCGTCGACGGCGGGCAGCTTTTGCCCGAGGGCAAGGATTTCCGGCTGCTGCCGCCATGATCGTCGATTTCGGCGGCGGTTTCTTCCTGCGCCGGGCGACCGCCGCCGATCGTGCAGCGCTTGCCGCAATCTGTCTCAAGACCGGCGACGCCGGCAAGGATGCCAGCGGCCGCGAGGACGACCCGGAACTGCTCGGTCTCCTCTACACCATTCCTTACCAGGTGCTCGAACCCGAACTGGCCTTCATAGTCGACAGCCCCTCAGGCGCCGCCGGCTATCTGCTTGGCGCAGCCGACACAGCTGCTTTCAATGCCAGCCTGGCATCGAACTGGTATCCCGACCTGCAGCGGCGCGTGACCGACCCCGGACCCGACAGCTCACGCTGGCGCGGCAGCGACTGGGCGCGGCACCGGATCCATCATCCCGATTTCGCTGTTCCGTCTGCAGTGGCCGCCTTTCCGTCGCACGGCCACATCGACCTGTTGCCGCAAGCGCGCGGGAAAGGCATCGGCAGGCGCGCGATGGAATTTCTCGAGCAGCGCCTTGCCGCGAGCGGCTCAACCGGCATTCACCTCGAGGTCATGCCGCAGAATGATGATGCGCGAAGGTTCTACAAGGCGATCGGGTTTGAGGTGGTGCAGGTGCCGAAGCGTTGTGTTTATGTGGCGAAACGGCTTGCTCAGGCTCCGGCGATTGCAGGCTGAGCTGCGGCAAGCAATCGCTCAAGTTGCATAGAACCGGGAGGTTTCAATACAGTGCGGGCTAGTTCCAGTCTTGGCGGAGCGTCTGCTAGTTCGGTGTGGGCGGCAGAGGAACATGCGCAACCGTTTCTCCCGCCACAATCGAGAACACATAGAGCAGATAGATAGCTAATACCAATAGCGCGAGGAATGAGCCATTGGCGAAAATTCCCGCAACCGTGGTGCTGCGATAAGGTTCAACTTTTTCTTTTTTAATGTCTTCTTCGCTGCGGGTTGTCTTCACAACCTGTTCGCCTGGAAGCCGGTTTTTTTCAGCCTCCTTCGATATCTTATCCGCGAGATCTCCTGCGATCACGGCATCATCCGGAAGATGACTCGTAAGCCATCCAGGAATATTTTCGCTCCCGCCCATGCTCATGTGCAAGTATGATTCAGCTTTCTTCTGTTCTCCCCTAAATTACTGCATGTTTTATCTTTCGGCAATCGTTTGCCTTATGGGGAAGCGCCAGATCAGACTTAAGTCCCTACGGAAAGGCGCTTTTGATCGGACCAAAGTCCTAGTGGCGTAGTGGTCAGATGTGTCTCGCCTGGGCCGCGAAGCATTTGCGGGCGGAAAATAGCGCAACAACAGCGAAACCATTGGTTGCGATCAGAGGTTGCGCCGGGCGGGTCAGCTTGGGCGGTGTAGCCCCTGATTGAGCACATTGAGGAAAATGGTGGGCGATGACGGGCTCGAACCGCCGACATCTTCGGTGTAAACGAAGCGCTCTACCCGAAATGGCTTGATCCACAGGAAAATTATCCCTGTGAAATCAAAGACATATCCTTAGCTCTCTCTGGTCCCAAAGCTGACTAATCGGTTGCTGTCACAGCACAGTCACACCGGGAGTTAACAATGGCTACTATTCGAAAGCGCAACGGCAAGTGGCAGGTCCAGGTCAGGCGCCAAGGATTTCCTGTCCAATCCAGGTCATTCGTATCAAAGGCGGACGCCAGGGAATGGGCCAGGACGATTGAGCGCCAGCATGACAGACAAGACCTTGGACCCGACCGAAAGACCCTCAAAGCGATCACCCTAGGCGACCTAGTCTCGCGGTATCGGGATGAGGTCGTTCCCAGAAAGAAGTGCTCGTGTGTCGAGACGATCCTGTTAAACCGCTTCCTTCGCTATCGGATCTGTCAGAAAACGCTCTATGAGCTAAGCGCGGCTGATTTCGCAGGCTACAGGGATCAAAGGCTGAAAGAGCCCAAGCACAGGTCAGACAAGCCGATTACAGCCAAGTCCCTGAAGCGGGAGCTTTCTCCCCTCTCCCATATGTTTCGTCACGCCCTTATCGAATGGGAGATCCCACTCAGGAACCCGCTGGACGGATTGAAGCTGAAGGTGACCGACAACAAGCGGGAAAGGCGGCTTCGTTCCGGCGAACTTGACAGGCTCTTAGAGGCGACAAAGCGGGGCAAGAACAGGCTCGTCGTTCCTATCATCTTGTTTGCTCTAGAGACGGCCATGAGGCGTGGCGAGATACTTTTGGTCCAGTTCGTCATGTCGATTTCGAACGCCATTCCTTGGTCATCCCTGAGTCGAAATCTGGCTATTCGAGAGTGATCCCTCTGACACCAAAGGCAGTCGCAATCCTAGGAGCTCTGAGGACAGCCGATGCCAACCCAACAGACCTAGCCTTCCCTGTCACTCCGGTGGCTATGAGGCTCCAATGGGACAGGCTGACGAGACGAGCTAAGATTGATGATCTCAACTTCCATGACCTCAGACACGAAGCCATTTCTAGGCTATTTGAACTCGGCCTCACCGTCCCCGAGGTCGCCTCGATCTCAGGCCACCGGACGCTTGCACAGTTAATGAGGTACAGCCACGCCAATCAGGAAGCAGTCAGAGCGAAGCTTTTAGGTCCGGTATCGGCAAAACCTCTCACCACCGACCGACAGGCGATTCTGGTTGCGGACTGAACTTCGATACCCTCTGCAATGTCAACGCAGTGCCCTCTCGCTGTCAGTATCCGAAATTCTCGTCACTGGCACACCCGGACCTTAGGATTGGGCCTCAATCGGCTTGCTGCTTCATCGATTGCTTATTAACAGCCGACAGCTTGTATGAGAAAGCGCTGCAATCTTTCAACGGTTAGGAATGGAGCTCCGGTGCCTGCAAACAGGGAAGCTAACTCTGAAAAGCGCTGAACTATCGCCGAACTGATCTTCATATCCCAGTCTGAATCGTGACCCTTGATGGAAAATAAGCAATCAGAGGTTATTTCCGGCTTCGACGTTCGCACGATGCTGCCCAGCTTTAGCGCCCCCACTCTTGGCAACAAAATGCTGCCTGCCGGTGATTGTCTATAGACACAACCATAGGTTGGTAATTCATAGCGTTCGACGATGCGCCCATCTCGTACACCAGTTGTGTGGACCATGCCGCATTCAGCATCGCTTATCAGTCTACTTTTACGAGCAATTGAAGCGTTTCCCCTCATGATCTTCCAAGGGAAGCTATCGGTCACCAAGGGCTCTTGTTCGCTCAAGCAGTTTGGGTATCTCCCAAAACAGACTCGTGCCAGATATACGGAAGCATCCACCCTAGGGAAGTGTCCATACGCAGGTGGTTTTGTTACAGAGAAACCGTATTGCTCACTGAGAAAAGCCCTAACATCACGATCAAGCCGGCTGTGAAGGGTTGATGTTGGCAAAATAGCGAGTAACTCGCCATGTTCAGACAGATGATCTAGAGCAGAAACAACAAATGACATCGGACGGCTGCATTTTATTGAGGAGTTGCTTCCTCTTGGGTTGAACGGAATGTTACCTCCTCCTGCGAATGGTGGATTTAACAGTATAAGGCAGAATTTATCATTGTCTCTTAATGAACTCTTTGACAAAAATTCAGGGTCCAAGAAATCCAGATCATCAGTTATGCTCGCTAAACCCTGTCGCCTTATCTCCTGGGTTGAATTTGCATCAAGGTCATTTGCATACAGAAACGCATCTGCCCATCGGGCACCTGCGGCTCGGATAAGGCTGCCGTTTCCAGCAGCAAAATCAGCTATACGAGCCGGCCGATAGAGTCCGCAGTGGGACAATAATGTCGACGCCAGCGCGGGAGATGTGTAGTGCGCATCGCTTTGCGACCGGCTATCGACCCGAGACGTATTCTGACACATAGTAGACATGGCACCGCGATGATCCAGAGGTTCGGGTGGGCTTGCGAACTGGGTGGTCGTAAACCAGTTCTACATTGTCATTCGACAACGCGAACATGGCCGCCCCTAGAGCGTGGGGCTTGGTGCCTATAAGAGGTACCTGTAGGAAGCTGTTGGGCGTCGACCTTCGGAACTCATGCAGCAACTCGTTCACTGCAAAAGGGCAAGCGGCGTCTGCAAACCGCACGTTTTCCCAAGCGCGAGTTGAGTCAAGCGTGGTGGCGTTTCCCTGGTATGCATGAAAGGGGTATTCAGGCTTGAAGCCGGGAACGCCTACTACAGGATAAACGTTTTTGCCCTCAGGCTGCAGCGTTTCGACGATATAACGAAAACGCGTCCCTTCGAATCCTAGCAATGGGACCATTATCGTTTCTAATTTTCGTCCGCTAGAAAGCTTAGCGAATGACGGGATTGGCGATATTCCTCGAATTCTCTCGCTTAGATCAAAAAATTCGCTTGGTCGAGGATTATTCGTTATCTGATATTTCTCTGGCTCTGCATAAATGCAGCGAACTGACACCCCAAGCTCCATCCCAGCTCTAAGCAACGGCATCCAAGAATGGTGGCTTAACCCAGTTAAATCGATGAATATTGGCCTTCCAGCTATTAGGAGAAACAGCTCATTTAGATCGGCACGGCTATCCCCGGCAATTTTCTTCCCCGGGCGAGATCGAATTTCGAACCAAGCTATGCTGTCGTTCTCGACCACTTCCATAAGTTCAATAGAGGGATTTTTTGTCCATTCATCTGGCAAAGCGCTCCTCTCCTCCAAAAAGCCGTGCAGCAACACACACCCTGCCGGCAACTGAAGCAGCGAGCTACGGTCATAAATTTGGGAAGGCCTAGCTATCAGCATTGGCGCCGAGGTAGTAGTCGTCAAAGAGGCGAAGCTGGCGAGGTATTTCTTGGTCAAAAAGAGGGGCGCGATTCTTCAACAAGCGCCGGATCGTATCTTGAGGCCGATCGACCATATCCAAGATGTCCTCTTCAGTGAGGTCTAGTTTACGCTTTCGCCGATGGCTGAAATTGAAGAATGGCGCGAAGATTGGATGAGGCGAGTAGTCCCACTCTCTAGTGTCGGACTCGGTTGCCAACTTCGTGCCCGGGGAACGAACCAGTGCAAGATACATAACGCCGTATCGCAGTAAGTCGGTTGCGGCGTCGACGGTGTGCTTTGAGATTTTTGAGGTCTTTTTTAGATGGAATTGATTGCACTCTGGCGAACCTCCAAACGGGTTCATTGAGAGTATTTGGAAAAATCGGCCTAATCCCAGCAGCAATTTCACCAGCTGGACGCCGTGCACGGTCACGCCTTCGAGTTCGGTAAGATATTGAAGGCCGACATCGCGTGCCGCTCTTGTCTGGTTTTCGACGCTGATGGGAACAGTTACGGCGTTGTCAGCAGCAATATGACGCGAGATGCTCTCGGTGACTAGCTGAAGAAAAAATCGTATGTTATTGCGGGATATTTTGGCAAAAACATCGGTCCCGCAATAGTATTTCGGAATCTCCGACCCTTTTCCAGTAATCGAGAACAAGTAAGCATATTTATAATTGCCATACCTTTCTATCTGATGTTTATCTCCAGCGGCAAAAAGGCATATATCCTTATATGCGTCATCAAAATGATATTGATTGAAAGCCAGAAATACATAAATTGATAAACCGCTAAGCTCAGCCAGCTGCTCAGCACGAGGAGATTCTGATAGGAACGTGCGAAAATCAGCAATCCGACTCTCAACGCCCAACAATACCGCTTCGTTTTCTATAGAGAGGCCTGGAAGCAAATCGTCGAGCGTCTTCTCTTCTATGCCTGCACTGTTATACCACATCGCTAGACGTGTCTCGCATACTTCTCTTGCAAACGCGGGGAAAGTATCGCTTAGACGGTTATCAATATTTATTAGCTCATAATCAGCCGGGCTGACAAGCTGCTCTGTCGGATTTAGAGTTGATTTTACGCGCCATCCCAGATCTCGGACACCTATCTTAAATACGTATCCGGAACCGGCGTGTTTTATCAATGTGTTAAGCACTTGCTGTTGATAATCTAAGTAATTTTCAAATTCATCCAGTATTATGTAAAACCGCTTTCGCCTAAAATAACTCAGACGTTCAATTTCGACAATAAGCTTATCAATTGGCGCCTGCAGAAGCGACAGGGTCGGCATATCCATCGCGCTATTATTTATATATAGCTCAAGATTATTTCTTGATAAATCTATGCAATTTCTAAGAGATTCTTGAGTGTCGATATTTTCGTAGCCAAACGACATCGCGACTCGACGGCAGGCATCACTATTGAGGTGGTCTGCCTCTTTAATGTGGTTCTGATACCATTCGAGCGCCTCCAGGAGCATTTCGCATATTTCAATATTGACATAGTGGCTAAACAGCTGCCGCCATTGGTCAGGCGTTTTATTTGGCCCGGTGAAGGCCGTAATCCTATTGGTATTCACTCTATGATACAGACCGACAAAATCGTTTGCAGAGACTTTAGAAAAGTCATTGCCAGCCAGCGCTAGCTGACCCTCATAGGACATGCATCGAAGGACGGTCGTTTTTCCTGTGCCGCGGCCCCCTACCAATACACAGGGACGGTGATCTATGAGCGATGGGAAGTATGTGGGCTCATTAAACAGCGTGAAAAGTTTCTCTTGAAGCCACTCAGCTCGAAAACTGCCAAACAGCTCCTTCAGCGATTTGGAGGTTGCATCGAACTCGGTCATGGGCTTCGTTTCATCAGTGGTCTCCAGCTGTTCAGGTCGGAAAAGTATATGGGCAAACAGGCGTCTGGGATAGAGTCATGAAACCCCACCGACAATCCCAGCTTGTGAAATCCCCGCCAATCGTTCTCTCCTCCGTCGTGGGCTGTGAAGCCTGCCCGCTTAGCTGCACGCTCTAGAAAATCGATACCTTCTGAGACGTTTAATCCGGTCCAGATTAGAGAGCTTGAGGACGATGCGTTGTGGCTTTCTGTTAGCAAGTGAGCGGGAACGATCTGAAGCTGTGGTGCCTTGCGGCCAAGTTGGGCCTTGCCGTATTCGGTGCAGAGGCATGGGCAGTATACAAATGTGTGTTTGCCGGCTGACGCTAGGTCGAGAAACGAAGCGGTAGACCCGTCCGTTCTCTTTCTCTGCCGTTTCCATGTGTCGATCATCTGATTTCCGCTGCCGACGAAATCGTCAACGAACACAAAAGTGTCAAATGCATCATGTTTTAGAATCGCGTTATCTGGAGATAGCAGACGCGATTCTTCTATTCGAAGCTTATCTCTAAGCCTTCGCATGAATGAGAATCCGCTGTCAGCTGGGTTCGGAGTTTCGCCCTCCACGTAAACAAAGGCGTACCTTGCGTTCTTTACCGCCTGAGAGGAGCCCAATCTAAAGTACTCTGAATCAAAAAATCTTCTAACTGCCCCAGAAATAAGTGCATCGACCATTGGGTCGCAAAAATAAACAAAACGGTCAAGCAATCTGTCAGCAAAAATTAGTTCATCCGCTAAGAAATTCTGCCGCCATTGCACAGTGTCGAGCTTTTGAGAGAGCGGCCAGATTTGGAACGATCTGAAGTAGCGTACTTTTTCAGATATCAGATCGACATCACTCATTTCAATTTACATCTTTTATCGTACGGTGCGTCTTAAAAGAGTGTCTACTCGACCCCGGTAGATCCAAAACCATTGTCTTGTCGTTTAGTTGGCGCAATGAAATTAACTTTCACCAGTTCTACTGAGGCGTAAGGTGCGATAACAAGTTGAGCTATACGTGCGCCCCTAGAAATCGTGAATGGCGACTTGCCGTGATTCATCAAAAGAACCTTTAGCTCGCCACGATAGTCGTTGTCGATTGTCCCGGGAGAATTCAACACAACAATTCCATGTTGCATTGCGATACCGGATCGCGTTCGAATCTGCCCTTCATATCCATCTGGAAATCCGAGGCGCAATCCGGTCGGCACCATTGCCCATTCGCCAGGTGACAAAATGATGGAGTTGTCAGTCGGAACAGCTGCCCTGATGTCGAGCCCTGAGGAGCCGTCTGAAGCATATTGGGGAAGCTCAATGTCTTGAGCATGTGGCAAACAAACGACGCGTAAAAGCAAACGGTTCTGGCTCATCTTGAAACTCTTTGGACGGCTTTGTGTGCCTTTCCTACCGAAACGTCATACTTAGCAGCTATCTGCCTGATCGATAGGCCACGTTGTCTGTCAGTTTCTATCGACATCTCACACAACTGGCGTTCCGGCCGCCCCAATTTTTTTCCTTGCTCTTTGGCTCTTTGCAAACCTGCCTTCACACGTTCTCTAATCATCGACCGTTCAAATTCAGCAAACACTCCCGTCATCTGAAACATCGCTTTTCCGGAGGGAGTGGTCGTGTCGATAGCCTGTTGATGAAGATAAACGTCAATTCCGTGCACATGAAGCTCGTCCAGCGCACTAACAAGACCCCCTAGGCTCCTCCCTAAGCGTGATACGTCCCACGACATTAAGATATCAAATTTGGCTCGAACGGCATCTTTCAACATTTGATCGTAGGCTGGCCGCTTATGTCTCTCTTTGGCTCCGCTAATCCCATTATCCTCATAGATATTGGCGATTGACCAGCATTTGGCCTGAGCCACGCGCTCTAGTTCGATGCGTTGGTTCTGGGTAGTTTGTTCCTTCGTGCTCACGCGAAGATATAAAGCAGCTCGTTTCATATTGCCCTCCAATGTTCATAAAACACTCATTTTATGAACATAAATTTTGACTCTTTGAAGGCCATACAAATCAAGGTCATGCAGACCGAATTCACAGGGGGTTTTTTGAACGCCTGTTGTCGAAGTTTTGGGGCTCTTTTGTAAGAACCAAGTGCAAGGCGAAGGCTTGAACAATCGCTTGACGGCAATGGATGCGATGTCAGTCTGAGAGCGAAGGGAGGATCTCAGATGACATTGGAACTACATTTTGTATGTCCGCACGGCCTTAATCACGTGCATAAAAGGGAAGAAGAGCAGTTTGAATCCGGGAATTGGGTGGTTAGCAATGACCTTGCGGACGAGGCTTTAGGCGGACGGATATTTCTGCACGAAACCCAATCATCTCCAGCATGGCACGGTGGCAGGATCGTTGGGTGGCGTGGTTCGGCAGAGGAAAGCAGAAAAGTCTTCACCTACGTCGTTGATGGTCCATTCCGGTTTGTATGCCGCGAAAACTGGGCCCAGGAGAAATCAGTCGTCCGAAAGCCCTGACAGGGGCGGTCATCTTGTTTGGGGCCGAGCGAATTGGAGTTCGGCTGACCCACCTAAAGAGGGCGCAATATGTTTACAAAGAGTGCAACCTCAAAATGTAGACTAAGGTTGTCGACGCGCCCCGCTTCTTCGATCTGTAGACTTATCGTCCTGATGGAATGAGATTCCTTCGCAACAAACCGACAGGCGACTCCCGCTGCGATGAAAATGGGTGACACCCCAGGTCTAGGGGGGATGTGACATGCCGGGGGGTGCCTACTGTGTAACTTGTTTGACGTGTGACCGAAAACATCGTAGATCGCGCAAGCAACTGATTTATCAGCGTTTTTGGGAGCTGGAAGAGCGCTATTCTATCTGGTGGGAGTGGTGGGCGATGACGGGCTCGAACCGCCGACATCTTCGGTGTAAACGAAGCGCTCTACCAACTGAGCTAATCGCCCGCTCCGGGCCGGACCTTTAAGCAGTTAGGACCGGCTTCGCAAGGCCAAATGAGCGGCCAGCGGCTTGGCCGAGAGCAGCTTTCGGCGACAAGGTTCTGCTTGTCAAAAAACCTTCTGCTGTTTGCTGTTATGCTGTCCGGGTCCGCTTGACACCCGGTGGCTTACCCCTTATCCACCGCCCCAACGACGAACACGGCTGACACGTGCTCGTCCATGCGCGGGTGTAGCTCAGTTGGTTAGAGTGCCGGCCTGTCACGCCGGAGGTCGCGGGTTCGAGCCCCGTCACTCGCGCCATTTCTCCTTCGGGCCACGGCCCTTGGTGTCGGAGAAATGTCGACGTTGATTTGTCAAAAACCGTCTTCTTCGTCAGGTAATCCCGATTCATTGGTTTTGAATCTGAGATCGATCTCTACATCGACCCACCAGCCCTGCTTGCTAGCGCGCCGAGCCACAAGACAAGAGCTTCCTGCCCACAGTCTGGTCCCTCAGCTACGGACTCACCCCTTGGCGAGCAGCGCCTCGACCTCCTGCAACGCCGGCATGGACGGCGCGGTGCCTGGACGCGTCACCGAGATGCCGGCGACGGCGCAGGCGAAGCGCACCGCCTGCAGGGGTTCGATCCCCCTCGACAGCGCCGCCGCCAAGCCGCCACTGAAGGCGTCGCCCGCGCCGGTGGTCTCGATGACCGGGCCGGCAGCGACCGCTGCGACATGTTCGGATCGATCGGCCGTGTGCAGCAGCGCACCCTTTTCGCCGAGCGTCACGATGACAGTGCCAACGCCCTTCTCGAGCAGGCTGTCGGCGGCACGGCGGGCATCGTCGATCGAGGACACCTTGATGCCGGTCAGTTCCTCGGCCTCGGTTTCGTTCGGCGTGACATAGTCGCAAAGCGTATAGATGCGGGCTGGAAGCTTTGCCGCCGGCGCCGGGTTGAGGATGGTGGTCACCCCTGCCCCACGCGCGATCTCCAGCGCCCGCATCGCCGCCTCGATCGGCTGTTCGAGCTGGGTGACGAAGACCCCGGCCGCGCGGATCAGTTCGGCATTTGCCTCGATATCGGCGGGCGAAATCAGCATGGCCGCACCGGGACTGACGATAATGGCGTTGTTGCCGCTCGTCTCCTCGATGAAGATATAGGCGGCACCGGTGTAGCTTTCCGGTGTGTCGATGACAGCGCTCTTCACGCCGGCCGCGTTCCAGGTCTGTCTCGCCATCTCGGCAAAGGGATCGACGCCGAGGCGGGTCAGAAAGGTGACGTCGGCGCCGAGCCGGCCGGCCGCCACCGCCTGGTTCGAGCCCTTGCCGCCGGGGCCGAGCGTGAAGGACGTGCCCAGGATCGTCTCGCCGATGCGCGGCTGGCGGGCGGCGCGGTAGGCCGTGTCGGCGACGAAGACGCCCAATATGACAACAGGCTTCATAACGATCGGTCTGCCCGGCATGTCGCTACTCCGCATCCGGCGGCACGACGCCCTTGCGGAATGCGAAGCAGCCATAGAAGCGGCGCTCGCCGGTCTGGATGACGCAATAGGCCTTCTTGGCGCGTTCGTAGAAGGCATAGCGCTCGACCGAGATCATCGGCCAGGCCTTGCCCTCGGCGGCATCGATCTCTTTTTGCACTTCCTGCTGCACGGCGGGTATCTCGTCCGGCTTGCCGACGATCTCCATGCGCGCGGCGGCATCGTCGACGAAGGTGTCCAGCGGATAAAGCGACAGCACCGCCTTGACGACCTCCGCTGCCGATGCGTCGATGCGCAGCAGCTTGCCAAGCACAGTCTGCCGCGCCACCGAATCGGACGGGAAATTGGTGTCGGCGATGATCAGATCGTCACCGTGACCCATCGCCCGCAGCGCCTGCAGCACATCGGCATTGAGCAGCGGATTGATTCCTTTGAGCATGGTATTCCTCGCGAGGTTTGCTGGGGCGAAATCAGAGCCGCTTGCCGGTCTCTGCGTCGAAGAGATGCACCTGGTCGAGCCGCGGTTTCAGGTGCAGTGTGTCGCCCGGCTTGAACTCGTGGCGTTCACGGAACAGCGCCACCATCTCGCCCTCGCCGAAGCGCAGGAACACGAGAGTCTCGGAACCGGTCGGCTCGACCACCGAAATCTTCGCTGGGACACCATCTGGATGGATTTCGAGATGCTCGGGCCGCACGCCGTAGACGACATTGCGGCCATCTTCCACGGTATTGCTCGATGCGATCGGGAACGGCGTCCCGGCGATCTCGACGACGGGCTTGTCGCCCTTGCGCACGACGCCCTTGAGCAGGTTCATCGAGGGCGAGCCGATGAAGCCGGCGACAAACAGATTGGCCGGCCGGTCGAACAATTCCAGCGGCGCGCCGACCTGTTCGATGCGACCGTCGCGCATCACCACGATCTTGTCGGCCATGGTCATGGCCTCGATCTGGTCGTGGGTGACGTAGATGGTGGTGGTCTTCAGTCGTTGGTGCAGTTCCTTGATCTCGGTGCGCATCTGGACACGCAGCTTGGCATCGAGATTGGAGAGCGGCTCGTCGAACAGGAACACCTGCGGGTTGCGCACGATGGCGCGACCCATGGCGACGCGCTGGCGCTGGCCGCCCGAGAGCTGGCGCGGATAGCGCTTGAGGTAGGGGTTGAGGTCGAGGATGTCGGCGGCGCGCTTGACCCGCTCAGTGACCACCGCCGGATCAGTTTTGCGCAGCTTGAGAGCAAAGGCCATGTTCTGCTCGACCGTCTTGTGCGGATAGAGCGCGTAGTTCTGGAACACCATGGCGATGTCGCGCTTGGCCGGCGGCAAATGGTTGACGACGCGCTCGCCGATGGCGATGGTGCCGCCGGAAACCGTTTCCAGCCCGGCCACCATCCTCAGCAGCGTGGACTTGCCGCAGCCGGAAGGCCCGACCAGCACCACGAACTGTCCGTCGGCGATGTCGACGCTGACATCGTGCAGAACCTTGACGGTTCCGAACGCCTTGGCCACATTGCGGATCGCGACTTGAGCCATCATTCCCCCTTCAGTTGCCGTGAAGCTAAACAACGCAAACGGCGAGGGCAAGTCGGTCTCTTATAGATAAAAAACCCATTCACGTTGACACCGCACTTCGTTGTGCGAATAGTGACAGTGCCCGGCTTATGACCCTGTTCCGGGCGCACCGGTACGCTTGTCCGGCACTCAATGCGAGGCGTCGCGGGAGGGAGAATTCGGGCCGCTATTTACGGGAGTCGCTGTCGTTGGGGAACATAATCGGCGCTCCACCATCTGAACCAATTCACGATTGATCTTCTGGGAGGAACGAGATGAAAGTCAGCCTTTATAACCAACTTGTCCGCGCCGGGGCCACCCGCCGCGACGTGCTGAAGGGAGCGGCCAGCATGGCCGCCCTCGCCGCGGCCTCAAGCGCCGGACTTGGTGCCCTGACGCGCCCGGCTGCGGCCGCCGATGACCTGCGCGCGCAGATCCTGCAGATCCCGGGCGTCGGCAAGGGTCAGCCGACCGATGCCGATTTCCAGCAGGTCGGCGAGCTTTGCCTGGGCGCCACCAAGGCCAATGTCAAGGAAGGCGAATTCGCCGGTGTCGAACTCACCTTCATGGGCCTCAACAATCAGAACCTGCACAATGTGCTGTTTCGCGGCTTCCTGAAGCCGTGGGAGACCTATACCGGCGCCAAGATCAACTGGATCGACCTGGCGCAGGCTGACTACAACGCCCGCCTGCAGCAGTCGATTGCGACCGGCACCGTCGATTTCGACATCATCGAAATGGGAGCACCGTTCGAAGGCGACGTCTGCGGCAAGGGTCTCACCTCCGAGATGCCGGACTGGGTCAAGGACCAGATCGACATGAAGGACGTCGTGGCCTATCTGCAGCCGCCGGTCGGCACCTGGGACGGCAAGCAATATCGCGTCACCGTTGACGGCGACGCGCATAACTTCAACTACCGCACCGACGTGTTCGCCGATGCCGACCTCGCCAAAGCCTGGAAGGACGGCGGCGGAGAAGGCGAATGGGGCGTGCCGAAGACCTGGCAGCAGGTGCAGGCGGTGACGAAATTCCTCAAGGGCAAGCAGGTGAACGGCCAGGATGTCTTTGGCTACCTCGATGCGCCCAAGCCCTGGGGCGGTTTCGGCTTCTATTTCCTCGGCAGCCGCGCCAGCGCCTACGCCAAGCATCCCGATGACAAGGCATGGCTGTTCGATGCCGACACGATGAAGCCGCGCGTCAACAATCCGGCATGGGTGCGGGCGATCCAGGACGTCATCGATGCCCTGCCCTCCGAACCTGCCGACCAGATCAACGCCGACCCGAATACCACCGCCTTCCAGCAATTCCTGGCAGGCACCGGTTCGATGGTCACCTGGTGGGGCGACGTCGGTTCGAACGTCAAGACCAACGATTCCTCGGTCGTCGGCGACATCACCGGCTTCTCGATCCTGCCGGGCTCGGACGATGTCTACAACTCCAAGACCGGCCAGTGGGACAAGCTCGCCAGCGGGCCGAACCATGCGCCGAACTGCGCCTATCTCGGCTGGGGCGTCTATGTCATGGCCCGCGTCGACAGCGACGAAAAGAAGAAGAAGGCGGCCTGGTCTGCCGCCGCCCATCTCGGCGGCAAGGACCTGTCGCTCTGGTGCGCGGCCTATCCGTCGGGTTTCCAGCCCTATCGCAACTCGCATTTCAACATTCCGGAATGGGTGGCGGCGGGCTACGACGAGGCGTTCATCACCTCGTATCTGAAGTCGGAAGCCGACAGCTACAACCATCCGAACGCGGCGATCGAGCCGCGTATCCCCGGCATCTTCCAGTATTACAGCGCCGCCGAGGACATTTTGGCCAACACCTTTGCCGGCAAGATGAAGGCGCAGGAAGGCGCCGACGCCATCGCAGCCGCCTGGGAGAAGCTGACCGACCAGATCGGCCGCGACAACCAGATCAAGCTCTACAAGGCCTCACTCGGCATGTAGGTTGAGATAGTGAAACTTGGTCCCGCGGCGTACAGCCGCCGGACCTCCCCTTGACCGACTTGGCCTCGACCGGCTCGGCCGGTCATCGAGCCTCCTGTGAACGGGCAAGACGCGTGGCTGACCGGACCCTGGCTGACCAGACTCTGTCGACAAGTGAATGGCCGGCAGGCGCCGTGCCATCCGACCTGATACCGCGGAGCCGCAAACGGCTTGGCTGGGCGCTGATGGCTGCTGCAACGCTAGGCCTTCTGGCGGTGATTGCGCTGCAGATCCTTTACAAGAGCGATGTCGACACTATCGGCTTCGAGACGTGGCGGCCGGTGGTCTACGCCTATGTGCTGTGGGGTGTCGCGCTCGGCATCGGCCAGGTGCTGACGCGCGGCGAGGATGGCCAGCGCGCGTTGTTCCTGCTGCCGGCGCTGCTGTTCACCATTGCCATGGTGATCTTCCCGACGCTGTTCGGCTTCTACATCGCGCTGACCGATTGGAACCTCAGTTCTTTCAGCGGCCGGACGTTCAACGGGCTCGACAATTTCTGGCAGATGCTGAACGACGCCTATTATCGCAACGCGCTGTTCAACATGGTGCTCTACGTGCTGGCGGTGTTGGTCGAATATGTGATCGCCTTCGGCCTGGCGCTGCTGCTCAACGCGCAGATCCGGGCGCGAAAATTCTTCCGCATCGTCTTCCTGCTGCCGTTGATGCTGTCGCCAGTCGCGGTGTCGTGGATGATCGGAAAGTCGCTGATGGAATACCGCTTCGGGCCGGCCGCAACGCTGGCGCGGCAACTCGGCTGGGAAAACCCGGCCTTCTTCTCCAACCCGATCACCGCCCGCATCTCGATCATGGTGCTCGACGCGTGGACTTTCATCCCGTTCATGATGATCATGCTGCTCGCCGGCCTGCAGGCGATGTCGCGCGAGGTGCTCGAGGCGGCGCGTGTCGATGGCGCCACCGCCTGGCAGACCTTCTGGCAAGTCACCTTCCCGCTGATGCTGCCGGTGTCGGTGACGGCGGTCATCCTGCGCATCATCTTCAAGCTGAAGCTGGCCGACATCATCATTACCGTCACCTCCGGCGGGCCGGGCGGCGCGACTGATTCGGTGTCCAGTTTCATCTACCGCGAATATCGCGACCGCTCGAATGTCGGCTACGGCACCATGCTGGCGATGGCCTATTTGGTCATCATCATCGTGTTCGTGACCTGGCTGCTGAAATTCGCCAGCCGCTTCGTACGCAACGTCAACTGATCGGGCCGGCAAGATGAGCGTTCAAACCACCGACTTTGCCGCCTCCGAAATCCGCTCGCCGGCGAGCTTCTTCGCCAACCGCGTCTTCATCTACGGCGCCCTCATCTTCTGGGCTTTCATCTGCCTGTTCCCGATTTATTGGACGATAACCACCTCGTTCAAGACCGCGGTCGACGTCACCCAGGGCCATCTGATCCCGTTCGTCGATTTCAAGCCCGACTGGAAGGGCTGGCGTTCGCTCGGCCTGTCGCCGGACTCGATCTTTCGGACGTCGACGGTGCGCGACGAATTTATCAAGCGCTTCATGAATTCGGTCATCACTTCGGTCGGCGCGTCGACCCTGGCCATCGTCATCGGCAGCCTCGCCGCCTATGGGCTGACCCGCTATCGTTACAAGTTCGCCTGGTTCAGGAACGAGGACATTTCCTTCTTCTTCCTGTCGCAGTTGATCCTGCCGCCGGTGGTATTGGCCCTGCCCTTCCTCGTGCTCTACCGGGAAGTCGGCCTGCTCGACACACGCGTCGGGCTGATCCTGCTCTACACGCTGATGGTGCTGCCGATCGTCATCTGGATCATGCGCGACCAGTTCAATTCGATCCCTGTCGAGCTGGAGGAGGCAGCACTCGTCGATGGCCTGTCGATC
This sequence comes from Mesorhizobium sp. M1423, assembly GCF_040317575.1. Taxonomy (NCBI): domain Bacteria; kingdom Pseudomonadati; phylum Pseudomonadota; class Alphaproteobacteria; order Hyphomicrobiales; family Phyllobacteriaceae; genus Mesorhizobium; species Mesorhizobium sp. M1423. The sequence goes on along the minus strand of NZ_JAMYKU010000010.1, from coordinate 100,264 downwards.
TGGGGCGCCTTCTTGCGCATCGTCATGCCGATCGCGCTGCCGGGCATGGTCGCCGCCTTCATCCTGGCGATGGTGCTGTGCTGGAACGAGTATTTCTTCGCCGCGCTTTTGACCTCGACCGATGCCAAGACCATTCCTGTCATGGTGGCGAGCCAGACCGGCTCACAAGGCATCAACTGGTGGTCGATGGCAGCGCTTGCCACCGCGGCCATCACACCGCTCGCCGTCATCGGCATTGCGCTCGAGCGTTACCTGATCATGGGCATGACGGCGGGCGCGGTGAAATAGGCGATGGCCAACAAATACTGGTTCGCACGCAACAGGCGCGGCAGCGGCTACGCCAAAGGCGTGATGCCGATCAGTTGGGAAGGCCGGGCCGTAGTCGCCGGTTTTGTGATGGCGATGATTGCCGGCGGCTTGATCATGCTGCTTCTCGGCCTCTACGCGAACCTGATGGCACTCGGCATCGTGATTTACGACCTGCTGGCCATCTGCGGCGCCGGCACGTTCATCTGGGCTGCGGCGACCAAGGTCGATCCCGAAAAGACCATGGCCGACTATCAGGCGGAAAGGCTAAGAGCCCGGTCGTCCGGGATCTAGACAGCACCTAACCCAAAAGTGTTGCCCGCAAATGATCGAGGATCATGGCAACCCCTTTTTGCCCCAGTTCCGCCGAGGCTTCGGGCGCACTTGCCGTGTACCAGCCGGTGTTGTCGGCGAAGCGGCCGGCATCCACCGCTTCCGGGCACAGCGCCAGCATCAGTGACGTCTCGCCGGTGCCGGCATGGTCGAACGGGTACTGGCTGTGCATTGAAGCCGGCATCAGCGGATGCACCTGTACCCAGTTGAAGAAATTGCTGCCCTCGGCGTGCTCGGCATAATAGTCAGCCATCGCCGCAGAGCCCCACCAGCCTTCGCCGCGTTCTTTCTCCAGGAAGCGGAAGATCGCTTGTCGGCCGGCGGCCTTGAAGGCGAGATCGGTTGGCATGCCGGCAGCAAAATTCTCGGTTTGGTGGTGAATGATGGCGTGGATGTTGCGGAAGCCAATGCGCAGCAAGCTGTAGAACAATTCTTCCGCAAATGGCGCCAGCACATTGCCGCCGACCTGCACCGAGCCGCTGCCTTCCGGCGCCGCAACGGCATAGCTTGCCGCGCCGTAATAGAAGGGCGGCAGAATGACGATTTCGGCCTCCGTTTCGAACAGTTCCAGGCTCTTGACCACGGCCAGCGTGTCCATGCCGACGGCCATGTGCTCGCCGTGATATTCGAGCACACCGAGCGGCAACACGACCGGCCGGTTCTCGGCGATCGCCTTGCGGATCTGGTGCGGCAGCATCAGTTCGTAGCGCATGACACCTACTCCATATTGGTGTGGCGGGCGCGCATCGCTTCCGGCGAGACGCCGGTCAGATCCCTGAGCTTCAGCACCATCACTTCGAAGAGGACGAACAGCGCGCCTTCGAACACCGAGCCCATCGGCAGGACGGATGTCTTTTCCGGACCCTGGTCGTCGGCCATGGTCTGAGCCGGGATAAGCAATGTGAAGTCGGCTAGCTTCGCGGCAGTGCTGTCGGCTTGCGCGGTGAGCAGCAGGACGGCGGCACCGGCCTCGCGCGCGACCCGCATCAAGGTCAGCACCGTCGATGTCTCGCCCGGGCCGGAGCTGGCGAGGAAGACATCGCCCGCGCCCAGCGGCGGCGTGGTCATGTCGCCGACGACCGACACCGGCAGACCGAGATGGCAGAGCCGCATGGCAAAACCCTGGACCTGCAGCGCCTCGCGGCCGCAGCCATAGGTGACGATCTTCTTCGCGCCGGCCAAGATGGCGCAAGCCGCGTCAATGCGGCTTTCGTTGATACGCTCCAGCACGGTGCCAAGCTCGCTCAGCGCAATCCCAAACAGGTTTTCGCCGTCGTCCGTCATGACATTTGCACCAGCTTGCAGGTACCGGAGAACCACATGAACATCTCAGTCACATTTGCCCCGAACAGCTTGTTTTCATTCATGCTATCACCGCGAAAATTGGTGTCCAACGACACGCAGTGCTTTTGATGCGCCACAGCCGTGATAGTGTCACGGCAAATCGCAAATGAGGAAACGACAGCATATGAAGACACGGCATTTCGACCGCATCGGCAATGGCGGCATCAACTTCACCGAGCTCGGCTTCGGCACCGCGCCGCTCGGCAATCTCTATCGCGCCGTGTCCGATGAGGATGCCAATGCGACGCTGGAGGCGGCATGGCGGGTCGGCTGCCGCTACTACGACACCGCACCGCTCTATGGGCTCGGCCTCGCCGAAACGCGGCTCAATCCGTTCCTGCGTTCGAAGAGGCGCGACGACTACGTGCTGTCGAGCAAGGTCGGGCGCATCATGCGCGCCTGCCCGCCGGAACAGCGCACCGGCATCGGCAAGTTCTTCGACACGCCGACGCGCCGCGAGGTCTACGACTACAGCTATGACGGCGTCATGCGCTCGTTCGAAGCCTCGCTGGAACGGCTCGGCGTCGACCGCATCGACATCCTCTTCGTGCACGATGTCGACATCTTCACCCATGGCAGCAAGGAAGCCTCGGACCAGCGCATCCAGGAATTCATGAGCTCCGGCTACTATGGATTGCTGGCACTGCGCGACCAGGGCGTAATCAAGGCGTTCGGCGGCGGCATCAATGAGTGGCCGGTTGCCCAGACGCTGGCCGAGCGCGGCGATTTCGACCTGTTTCTGCTTGCCGGGCGCTATACGCTGCTGGAGCAGGAGGCGCTGCAGTCTTTCCTGCCTCTATGCCAGCAACGCGGCATCGGCATCGTTCTCGGCGGGCCGTACAATTCCGGCATTCTGGCAACCGGGCCGAAGCCCGGCGCCTACTACAATTATTCGGAAGCGCCGCAGGATATCATCGACCGCGTCACCCGCATCGAGGCCGTCTGCAAGCGCCACGGCGTGCGCCTGATCGAGGCGGCGCTGCAGTTCCCGCTGTTGCATCCTTCGGTCGTGTCGGTAATCCCGGGTGGCCAGCGGCCGGGCGAAGTCGAAAGCAATCGCTCGCTGCTCGACGCGAAGCTGCCATCAGCGCTGTGGGCCGATCTCAAGACAGAAGGCTTGATGCGCACGGATGCGCCGACGGCATAGCGCCGCCTTTTCCAACGACACCGCGGGCACAGAAAAGAAAAACCGGATATGCCGGCTTTTCTTTTCTCTGAAAGACTTAAGGAGGCGCTTAGTTGACCGCGTCCTTGAGGCCCTTGCCGGCCGAGAACTTCGGCACGGTGCGCGCCGGGATCTTCACTTCCGCACCGGTCTGCGGATTGCGGCCGGTCGACGCGGCGCGTTTTGACACGGTGAAATTTCCGAAGCCGACAAGCCGGACATCGCCGCCCTTTTTCAGTTCGCCGGTGATGACGGAAAACACCGCATCAACCGCCGACTGCGCGTCACCCTTCGAAATACTCGCGGCATCGGCGACAGCGGACACCAGTTCGTTCTTGTTCATAAAAATTCCCTTCCATGAGAAAACCGGAACACTCGACTCATCCGGCAGGAAACGGACTTTAGAAAGAAGCGCTCCGGCAACCAAGTCGAAAAGCGCCAAGAAAGTCGAAAAAAGCCCGGAAATCCGGGGTTCTTCACATGAAAAAGCCGGGCTCAAGGCCCGGCTCTCTCTTTGTGCATTGCAACTTTAGCAAGAACTAATGCGCCAGCGATTTACCAGCCTCGTCTCCGACATCGACCACGGCCGGCGCATTGACGGGTTCGACCCACTGGATCGGTTCCGGCATGCGCACCAGCGCATGGCGCAACACTTCACCAACGCGTGAGACCGGAATGATTTCCATGCCGCTCTTCACGTTCTCCGGAATCTCCGCCAGATCCTTAGCGTTCTCTTCCGGGATCAGCACCTTCTTGATGCCGCCGCGCAGTGCGGCAAGAAGCTTTTCCTTAAGGCCGCCGATCGGCAGCACCCTGCCGCGCAGCGTGATCTCGCCGGTCATCGCCACATCGGCCTTGACCGGGATACCGGTCAACACCGAGACGATCGCCGTCGCCATCGCCACGCCAGCCGACGGTCCGTCCTTAGGCGTTGCGCCTTCTGGCACGTGCACGTGGATATCGCGCTTGTCGAACAGCGGCGGCTCGACGCCGAAATCGATGGCCCGCGAGCGGACGTAAGAGGCCGCCGCCGAGATCGATTCCTTCATCACGTCGCGCAGATTGCCGGTCACCGTCATGCGGCCCTTGCCGGGCATCATGACGCCTTCCACCGTCAACAGCTCGCCGCCGACTTCCGTCCAGGCGAGCCCGGTGACCACGCCGACCTGATCGTCGCTCTCGACCTGGCCGAAGCGGAAGCGCGGAACACCAAGGTAATCGGCAAGATTGTCCGCCGTGATGTTGATCGTCTTCTTCTTCGTCTTCAGGATCTCGGTCACCGCCTTGCGCCCGAGCTTCATCAGCTCGCGCTCCAGGCTCCTGACGCCCGCTTCACGGGTGTAGGTCTGGATGATGCCGCGGATCGCGTCCTCGCCGACGGAGAACTCCTTCGGCTGCAACGCGTGGTCGCGGATCACCTTGGGCATCAGGTGACGCTTGGCGATTTCGATCTTCTCGTCCTCGGTGTAACCGGCGATACGGATGATCTCCATGCGGTCCATCAAGGGCGCAGGGATGTTCAGCGTGTTCGCCGTCGTCACGAACATCACGCTCGACAGGTCGTATTCGACCTCGAGGTAATGGTCCATGAACGTCGAGTTCTGCTCGGGATCGAGCACCTCGAGCAAAGCCGATGACGGATCGCCGCGGAAATCCTGGCCCATCTTGTCGATCTCGTCGAGCAGGAAGAGCGGGTTGGATTTCTTCGCCTTCTTCATCGACTGGATGACCTTGCCGGGCATCGAGCCGATATAGGTGCGGCGGTGACCACGGATCTCGGCCTCGTCGCGCACGCCGCCCAGCGCCATGCGGATGAACTCACGACCGGTCGCCTTGGCGATCGACTTGCCGAGCGAGGTCTTGCCGACGCCGGGAGGTCCGACGAGGCACAGGATCGGCCCCTTCAGCTTCTTCTGGCGGCTCTGCACGGCGAGGTATTCGACGATGCGGTCCTTGACCTTGTCGAGGCCGAAATGATCCGTATCGAGCACGTTCTGGGCAAAGGCCAGATCCTGCTTGACCTTGGAGTTCCTGCCCCACGGGATCGACAGCAGCCAGTCGAGATAGTTGCGCACGACGGTCGATTCAGCCGACATCGGCGACATCGTCCGCAGCTTCTTCAGTTCGGCTTCCGCCTTTTCGCGGGCCTCCTTGGAGAGCTTGGTCTTCTTGATGCGCGCCTCGATCTCGGCGGCCTCGTCGCGGCCGTCCTCGCCTTCGCCGAGCTCCTTCTGGATCGCCTTCATCTGCTCGTTGAGGTAGTATTCGCGCTGCGTCTTCTCCATCTGGCGCTTGACGCGCGAGCGGATGCGCTTCTCGACCTGGAGCACCGAGATTTCGGCTTCCATGAAGCCCATCGCCTTCTCCAGCCGTTCCTTGACGGAAAGCGTGGCGAGCATCTCCTGCTTCTCGGGGATCTTGATGGCAAGATGCGAAGCGACCGTGTCGGCGAGCTTGGAATAGTCGTCGATCTGGCTGGCGGCACCCACCACTTCGGGCGAGATCTTCTTGTTCAGCTTGACGTAGTTCTCGAAGTCGGTGACGACGGAACGGGCCAGCGCCTCGACCTCGACCTCTTCCTCCTCCGGTTCGACCAGCGCCGCAGCACGGGCTTCATGGAAGTCGGGACGGTCGGTGAACGCAACGATTTTCGCGCGCGAGGCGCCTTCGACCAGCACCTTCACGGTGCCGTCCGGCAGTTTCAGCAATTGCAGCACATTGGCGAGCGTGCCGATGTCAAAGATGGCATCGGGCTCCGGATCGTCGTCGGCGGCATTCATCTGGGTCGCAAGCAGGATCTGCTTTTCCTGACCCATCACTTCTTCCAGCGCCTTGATCGACTTTTCACGCCCGACGAAGAGCGGAACGATCATGTGCGGGAACACCACGATGTCGCGCAGTGGGAGGACTGCGAAGACGCCGTCGCTGGGAGCCTTGGATAATTTGGCCATTGTCCAACCTTTCATGTCGCGGCCGCCAATCGGCCAACCGCGAATCTCATATTAACGACCGGGGATCGTTCCGCCTACCACCGTTTGTGACGGGAGTTTTACAGCACAGAATTCGGCACCACGGCCTTCTGCCTTTAGTTGGAGGCACGGCGGGTAAAGATCAAGGGTCAACACGGTCCGTCCCTCCAATCCGCAGCCATTACGCGGCGCCGTACGCGGTGTGCGACAGCAAAACGGCGCCCCGCGGCGCCGTTTCAGAAAAATCCATTGCCGGCTCACGTCAGGCGCTGACGTTGCCCTTCTTTTCCTTCTGCTCGGAATAGATGTAGAGCGGCCTGGCGTTGCCTGACACCACCTCTTCCGAAATAACCACTTCGCGCACGCCTTCGAGCGCCGGCAGCTCGAACATGGTGTCGAGCAGAATCGCTTCCATGATCGAACGCAGGCCGCGCGCGCCGGTCTTGCGCTCGATGGCGCGCTTGGCGATCGCCGACAGCGCGTTCTCGTGGAAGGTCAGGTCAACATTCTCCATCTCGAACAGCCGCTGATACTGCTTGACCAGCGCGTTCTTCGGTTCGGTCAGGATCTGGATCAGTGCCGGCTCGTCGAGATCCTCCAGCGTCGCCAAGACAGGCAGACGGCCTACGAACTCGGGAATGAGGCCGAACTTCAACAGATCCTCAGGCTCGACCAGGCGGAAAACATCGCCGGTGCGGCGATCCTCGGGCGAAGCGACGATGGCGCCGAAACCGATCGAGGTCTTCCTGCCGCGATCCGAGATGATCTTGTCTAGGCCGGCAAAAGCGCCGCCGCAGATGAACAGGATGTTGGCGGTGTCGACCTGCAGGAATTCCTGCTGCGGATGCTTCCTGCCGCCCTGCGGCGGCACGGAGGCAACGGTGCCTTCCATGATCTTCAAAAGTGCCTGCTGCACGCCCTCGCCCGAGACGTCGCGGGTGATCGAGGGGTTGTCCGACTTGCGCGAGATCTTGTCGATCTCGTCGATATAGACAATGCCGCGCTGGGCGCGCTCGACATTGTAGTCGGCCGACTGCAACAGCTTCAGGATGATGTTCTCGACGTCCTCGCCGACATAGCCGGCCTCGGTCAGCGTCGTCGCGTCGGCCATGGTGAAGGGAACGTCGATGATGCGGGCCAGCGTCTGCGCCAGCAACGTCTTGCCGCAACCGGTCGGGCCGATCAGCAGGATGTTCGACTTCGCCAGCTCGACGTCGTTGTTCTTGCCGGCATGGGCGAGGCGCTTGTAGTGGTTGTGGACGGCCACCGACAGCACGCGCTTGGCGTAGGGCTGACCGATGACGTAGTCGTCGAGAACCTTGAGGATTTCCTGCGGGGTCGGCACGCCCTCGCGCGACTTCACCATCGAGGTCTTGTTCTCCTCGCGGATGATGTCCATGCACAGCTCGACGCATTCGTCGCAGATGAACACCGTCGGCCCGGCGATCAGCTTGCGCACTTCGTGCTGGCTTTTGCCGCAAAACGAGCAATAAAGCGTGTTCTTGGAATCACCGCTGTTGTTGCCGACCTTGCTCATTTTCATGTCCTTTCATGGCCGCCCGCCGATGGTCTGGTTGAAAGGGCGCATATTCAATCTATCGCGGGAATCCGCCGCCGCCAGTGCCCCGGCTCCCGCAACGCATTCCGTACGAAACACAAATCGGAAAACGGGGCAATGATTCGAACAACCCCACGCAAAGCTAAGCCGTCGAAAATCAACATAGCCTTAACGTAGGCAATTGCACCCGTCGAGGGAACAGCCAATTGTGGCCGAAATGCCGCAAGCTGCGCCAAAAGCGTGTGATCCCCGCCACTCACTGCCACCGCAGGGCCACCGCGTGCCTATAAGGCAATACCTTCGACCGGCTCACGTGACGAAATGACCTTGTCGATGAGGCCGAAATCCCTGGCCTCGTCGGCAGTCATGAAATGGTCACGGTCGAGCGTTTTTTCAATCTCATCGTAGCTCTTGCCGGTGTGCTTGACGTAAACCTCGTTGAGGCGGCGCTTCAGCTTGATGATGTCCTGGGCATGGCGCTCGATATCGGAGGCCTGGCCCTGGAAGCCGCCGGACGGCTGGTGGACCATGATGCGGGCGTTCGGCGTCGCAAAGCGCATGTCCTTGTGGCCCGCCGTCAAGAGCAGCGATCCCATCGATGCGGCCTGGCCGATGCACAGCGTCGACACGGCAGGCTTGATGAACTGCATGGTGTCGTAGATCGCCATGCCGGAGGTGACGACGCCGCCGGGCGAGTTGATATAAAGGTTGATTTCCTTCTTCGGATTCTCCGCCTCGAGGAACAGCAGCTGCGCGCAGACCAGCGTCGCCATGCCGTCCTCGACCGGGCCGGTGATGAAAATGATGCGCTCCTTGAGGAGCCGCGAGAAAATGTCATAGGCCCGCTCGCCGCGATTGGTCTGTTCGACCACCATCGGAACGAGGTTCATGTAGGTTTCGACGGGGTTCTTCATGGACTATCCCTTTTTGAGGATGGGATTCCGGCGCCGGAGATTTGCAATCGGGCAGAATCGGTTCTGGATCGTTATTGTGTAAATAGGATGCCGGCTCACCCTAGCGCAAGGCCGCCTCTCCTAGCCATCCGGTTAAGTCGAATCAAGGTTTCCAAACCAAGTTTCGCCCGTCGCCGTGCCGGCAGCCCTCTCCTGCCGCCGGAAGGGACGCTCATGCTTGGCCGTTGTTTAGCAGTTTCTTAACCGCATCGCTTAACGAAAAGCGGTGAAACCGCTTTTTCCAGCCGCGGCTTGCCCTACAATCCAACGTTGAACCCGCTTCACGCAGTTCAAACAGGGGGAGCGCGATGATCAGGAAAACTGCTTCCTTGGCCCTTACCGGCATCGCCGTACTCGGCATGGCATCCGAAACGGCTGCCAGCGGACGCGCGGTTGAATGCTACGAGAAGGTCAACCGGCCGGCCGTCTACGACACGGTCTATGAGGACGTGCTCGTCAGTCCGGCCGGCCAGCAGGTGGAATACGAGGCGCCAATCTACGGGACGCGCGAGCGCGTGGTGCAGATCGCGCCGGCGCGCGTCAGCTACGAGATCGTGCCCGCCATCACCCGAACCATCTATCGCACCGTGAAGGTAGACGATGGCGGCTATTCCTGGGAATGGCGCATCATTCATGGCCGCAAGGTGCTGTGCAAGGTCAGGCACAAGGCGCGCTATGAACGCGTGGCCGAGGTCGTCGTGGTTGAGCCGGAACGCCGGCGGCGCGTTGTCCTCCCCGCCGAATACGAGAGCGTCGCCGAAGAGGTGCTCGTGCGGCCGGAGCAACGGCGCATCATCGACATTCCGGCGTCTTATCAGACAGTGGCGCGCCGCGTGGTGGTCAGGGAGGGCTCATCCAGCTGGCGGCGCGTGCATATTCCGAGGCATTGCCGATACTAGGCGCTCAGGCCGCCTCGGCCCTGAGCCATTTCTTCAGGCCGTCGACATCGCCATTGCCGACGCAGGCCGCAACCCTTCTGCCAACTGCCGCGCCGAACTTGTAGCCGTGGCCGGAGCAGGCCGAGACGACCAGGCATCTGCCTTTCTGGTGGGCCAGAAATTTCTCATCGGCGGTGAAGGTGTAGGCGCAGGTGACCACTTCGGTGACCTTGTACTCCTCGATACGGGCAATCGGCGGCGAAAACAGATTGCGGATCGCCTCACCCTCGCCCGGTACCGGTTGACGGTTCCAGTCGGCATCGCTGGTCGGTACTCGGTGCAGGCCTGAGCCGAACTTCATGCCGGCGCCGCCGGAGGGCGGGATCACGTAGCCGTCGACGGAGCCACCGACGTCGAGCACAACCGGTGCTGCCTGCCAGGCTGCCTTCAGGTCCACTGGCGGTTCGACATAGGCGAGCGCGGTGCGCCAGGTTTTCAGCTCGCCATCCAGCTCCGGGAACAGTTTTAGCACCCAGGCGCCGGCGGCGACGACGATGCGGTCGGCCTGCATCGTTTCGCCGCTCGCAAGCACGACATGTCCGGCGTCGGCATCGATCTCGACCACCTTGCTGTTTTCGTAGACATTGGCGCCGTTCGCGCGCAGCCATCTGGCGAGGCCCGAGGCGATCTTGCGGCAGTGCAAGGCGCCACCGTCTGGTGAAAAATATGCATAGCGGAATGAACCGGGTTCTAGGAACGGCCAGCGTTCGACCGCGGCGTCCGGTTCGAACAATTCGAACGGGTAGTTCCCGGCTTCCATGCCTTCGCGGTATTCCTCGGCCTCATCTCCCGGCTCGCGCGAAATACAGATGAAGCCGCGCGGATCGAGATGGCTTTCGCCGAGATCGGCCCACATTTCGTCCCAGGCTTCATAGGCCTTGGTGATCAGCCGGCCGTAGCCCGTCCTGGCCCGATAGGCGCGGCGAATGATGCGATGGTGGTCGCCGGAGGCGGCGAGCGGATTGGGGATCGGTCCCTGCTCGACGATCGAGACGAGGTGACCGGCCTTGACCAGCGACCACGCCGTGGAAAGCCCGGCAATGCCTGCACCGACCACGATCACATTCATGAAAACCGTCCTTCCACAACCGCTTTGGTGGCTCACCTCACGGGAGGGCCAACATACGGTCTGGCACCAGACTGGCAAGCCTTGGAGCGCCGCGCGTCCTTCGACGCGCAAAGGACGCTCCAACACTTTGAATCTGCGCATGATCCTTTCCGAAAACCGATTCCGGTTTTCGGGGTCATGCGCTAATGGTCTGGCATGACCGAATTGAAGCCGCCCTACCTTGCCTTTGATCCAGCCACCCGCCGACTGCGGCTCGATCCGCACGAGCCGGCTTTTTTCCAGGACCCTTACGAAGCCTACGCCTTCCTGCACGGTGCATCGAACGCCTTCTTCTGGGAAGAATTTGGTTTCTGGTGCTTTGGCGGCTTCGACGACGTCAACCGTCTGCTGCGCGATCGCCGCTTCGGCCGGCAGAACCCGGCCGGCATTCCAGACAGCCGGGGCATCGGCCAGGATCGCACGCATCTCAGCGCCTTCGACGGCATCGAGGCCAATTCGATGCTGGAGCTGGAACCGCCCGTCCACACACGGCTCAGAACGCTGGTCAACCGCGCCTTCGTCTCGCGCCAGGTCGAGCGGCTCAGGCCGCGCGTCGAGGCGCTGGCCAACGAACTGATCGACCGTTTCGAACCAGGGGAAGTCGACCTGCTGCCGGCGTTCGCAGCTCCCTTGCCGATCACCATCATTGCCGAGATGCTCGGCGTACGGGTCGACATGGGTCCGCAGCTGCTCGACTGGTCGCATCGGATGGTCGCCATGTACATGCATGGCCGCACCCGCGAGACGGAGGACACGGCCAATCGCGCCGCGCGCGACTTTTCGAATTTTTTGCGCGGCTACGTCGCCGAGCGGCGAAAGAGGCCGGGCGAGGATCTTCTGTCGCTGCTGATTGCGGCACAGGAGGATGGCCAGAAACTGTCGGAGGACGAGCTGGTATCGTCGGCGATCCTGTTGCTCAATGCCGGCCATGAAGCAACCGTCCACCAGACCGGCAATGCGGTGCGCTCGATCCTTGCGCAAGGCGGCGACCCGCGCCGCTTCTTCGCCTCACCGGAAGCAACAGCCGCGACGGTCGAAGAGTGCCTGCGCTTCGACGCGCCGCTGCACATGTTCACGCGTTATGCCTATCAGGAGGTCGAGGCTGGGCCTGGGATCATCGTAGGCCCTGGCGAGACGATCGGTCTGCTGCTCGGCATGGCCAATCGCGATCCCGTCGCCTTTACCGAGCCCCTCGCCTTCAGGCCGGACCGCGCCGACCAGAAAAACCTGTCGTTCGGCGCCGGCATTCATTTCTGCATCGGCGCGCCGCTCGCCCGGCTCGAATTGCAGGTGTCGCTGAAAACCTTGTTCGAACGCCTGCCGCAGCTGCATCTTGCCGAACAACCACGCTTTCGCGACAGCTATCATTTCCATGGGCTGGAAACGCTCGCCGTGGGCTTTTGAGGATTCGATCCGATAGGCTCAGCCGACAGGCGATCAAAGCTTGATCACATACTCCTTGCGAGTCGTTTCAAGCACTTCCCAGCTCCCCTTGAAGCCCGGCCTCAGCGCGAAACTATCGCCGGCTTTGACGGTGCGCGCCTTGCCGCCGTCTTCGGCGATCACCGAAACCCCTGACAGGATGTGGCAGAACTCCCACTCGTCATACTCGATGCGCCATTTGCCGGGCGTTGCTTCCCAGATGCCGGCATAGAGGCCGCCGTCCTGTTCCTCGACATTCCAGGTGCGGAATTTCGGATCGCCCGAAATCAGGCGATCCGGCGCCGGTGCGCCAAGTTCCGGTTCGACGGTGTCGACGCCGACGAAAAGAAATTTCGGTGCGGTCATGGCAATCAAACCTTGCCGAGCGCCTGTTCCAGATCGGCGACGATGTCGTTGACGTCCTCGATACCGACCGAAAGCCTGACCGTGTCCGGCCCTGCCCCGGCATTGATCTTCTGCTCGTCGGAAAGCTGGCGATGCGTGGTCGATGCCGGGTGGATGACCAGCGACTTGGTGTCGCCGACATTGGCCAGGTGCGAGAACAGCTCGAGCGCCTCGACGAACTTGATGCCCGCCGCGTAGCCGCCCTTCAGCCCGAAAGTGAACACCGCGCCGGCGCCCAGCGGCGAGTACTTCTTCTGCAACGCATTGTTCTTGTCGCTGGGCAGGCCGGGATAGGACACCCAGGCGACCTTGGGATGGTTGGAAAGCCATCCGGCGACCGCCGCCGCATTGTCGCAGTGGCGCTGCATCCTGAGCGGCAAGGTTTCCAGACCGGTCAGGATAAGGAATGCATTGAACGGCGAAATCGCCGCGCCGATGTCGCGCAGGCCGAGCACGCGCGCGGCGATGGCGAAGGCGAAATTGCCGAAGGTCTCATGCAGGACGAGACCGCCATATTCGGGGCGCGGCTCCGACAGCATCGGATATTTGCCCGACTTCGACCAGTCGAACGTGCCGCCGTCGACAATGGCGCCGCCGATCGAATTGCCATGGCCGCCGATGAACTTCGTCAGCGAATGCACGACGATGTCGGCGCCATGCTCGATTGGCCGCAGCAGGTAGGGCGAGGCCAGCGTGTTGTCGACAATCAGCGGCAGGCCGTGCTTGCGGGCAATGTCGCCGATCTTCTCGATATCGACGAAGACGCCGCCCGGATTGGCCAGGCTTTCGATGAAGATCGCCTTGGTCCTGTCGTCGATCTGGCTCTCGAAGGTCGAGATGTCATTGGTGTCGGCCCAGCGCACCTGCCAACCGAAATTCTTGAAGGCGTGGCCGAACTGGTTGATCGAGCCGCCGTAAAGCTTTGTCGCTGAAACGAAATTGTCGCCGGGCTGCATCAGATTGTGGAAGACCAGCACCTGCGCGGCATGGCCGGAGGCGACCGCAAGGCCTGCCGTGCCGCCTTCGAGTGCCGCGATGCGCTCTTCCAGCACCGCCTGTGTCGGGTTCATGATGCGGGTGTAGATGTTGCCGAACGCCTTCAGCCCGAACAGCGAGGCGGCGTGGTCGGCATCGTCGAAGACAAAGGAGGTCGTCTGATAGATCGGCGTCGCTCGCGCCCCAGTCGCCGGATCCGGCTTGGCGCCGGCATGGACGGCGAGCGTGTTGAAACCGGGCGTGCGGGCCATCGAAAACCTCCCTCAATGGTGAATGGTGAATGGTGAATGGTGAATGGCAAAGTCGGCCAGCGCCGCCCTGATTGCAAGCGGCTCATATGCCGCCTTGCCGCCTTCCAGAAAAATCCTTCTATTCACCATTCACTATTCACGACCTACTTCTGGCGAACGCCGAAACTCTGGAATCCCGGCCGCATAAGCGGCTTCTTCGACGACAGCACGCCGGAATTGACGCCGGTCCAGCCGATCTCGCCCGACAGCTTGCCATATTCGATCTTGGGGCAACGGTTCATCACCACCTTGATGCCGGCGGCTTCGGCGCGTGTGGCCGCCTCGTCATGGCGTATGCCAAGCTGCATCCAGATGACCTTCGGCAGCGGATCGAGCCGCAGCACCTCGTCGACAATGCCCGGCACGGCAGCGGACGCGCGAAACACGTCGACCATGTCGACAGGTCCCGGAACGTCGGCGAGCCTGGCAAAGGTCATCTGGCCTAGGATCTCCTTGCCGGCCTGGCCGGGATTGATCGGGAACACCGAAAAGCCCTTGCCGAGCAGATATTTCAGCACGAAATAGCTCGGCCGCACGTCATTAGCCGACGCGCCGACCATGGCGATGGTCTTCACCGAATTGAGGATGCCGGCGATATAGGCGTTGTCGTAAGCGTCGTGGTTCATGCCTCGTCCTCATACAGCGCTTCGGCGAGAAAACCATCTGGATCGTTGCAAAAATTGCGCATCATGCGGAAATGATCGGTGTCGTGAAAATCGGTCGGGTCGAGCCCGGACCGGCTGATGCGGAACAGCCGCGCGCCGGGACAGGCCATCAGCAGCGGCGAATGCGTCGCCATGATCACTTGCGCCGTGCCGGACTGGTCCATCCGCCGCAGCATCTTGAGAAGTTCGATCTGGCGCGTCGGCGACAAGGCGCTTTCGGGCTCGTCGAGGATGTAAATGCCTTGCCGGCGGCAGCGCTCCTCGAAGAATCTGATGAAACCCTCGCCATGCGACCAGGACAGGAAGTCGGGCGGCGCCTCATGTGCGTCGATGGCAGCCTGATCTAGATAGCGGGCAACCGAATAGAAGGATTCGGCGCGAAAGAACCAGCCGGCGGTGACCTTCGGCAGCCAGTGGCCGCGCAACGTCGCCGCCAGCGCTGCGCCGCTCTTGTCGACGGCGCGGGAGTGATCGACCGGCATGTAGCCCTTGCCGCCGCCGGCTTCATCGTAGCCTGCCAGCGCGCCGATCGCTTCGAGCAGCGTCGATTTACCGGTGCCGTTCTCGCCGACGATGATGGTGATCGGCGTGGTGAATTCGAGCTCGAATTCATGGCGGTGAAAGATCGGCAGGTTCCAGGGATATTTTTCCCAATCGACGACCCGGCTGGGCTCGATCAGGATACGCTTCAGATAGGGCGCCTTCAGCCGCGTCAGTTGCTTGCGATGAGCCAGAGGGGAACCTCGTCAGGCCGGCAGCGAAATCGATCCGTCTTCCGCGATCGGAAAAGCCGGATTGTGCGCCACTTCCCAGACATGCCCGTCCGCATCGGCGAAATAGCCGTACCAGCCACCCCAGAAGGCCCGTTGCGCCGGCTTGACGATACGGCCGCCGGCCTTCTTGGCCAGCGCCAACACTGCATCGACCTCGGCGTCGGAGCGGGTGTTGTAGGCGAGGTAGACGGCCGACGGCGCGTTGCCGAAGGTCACGCCTGAATCCTCCTCGGCGCTTGGGCGCGGAAACAGGGCAAGGATGGCGCCACCCATCTGGAAGAAAGCAACGCCCTCGGTGATCCCGGCATGGCGGGTCAGGCCCATCGCCTCATAAAAGCGCGTGGCGCGCTCGAGATCGTCGGTGGCGATGGTGATGATGGAGATGCGCGGTTCCATATCCGCCTCCTATTCCTCCGGCCATTCCGGCTTGCGCTTGCCGATGAAGGCGCCAATGCCCTCTTCCGCATCGCGCGCCAGCATGTTCTCGACCATGACGCGCCCGGTGTAATCATAGGCCTCGGCCAGCCCCATTTCCGCCTGCTCATAAAAGGCTTCCTTGCCGATCTTGACGACCAGGGAGGATTTGGCAGCAATGGTTTGCGCGTATTTGGTAACAATCTGATTCAGATATTCGCGCGGCACGACGCGGTTGACCAAGCCGAATTCCTTGGCGGTTGCCGCTTCGATCGTTTCGCCGGTCAAAAGCATCTCCATGGCATGCTTGCGCGAGACATTGCGCGACAGCGCCACCATCGGCGTCGAGCAGAACAGTCCAATATTGACGCCCGGCGTGCAGAAGGTCGCCTCGTGCGAAGCGATGGCGAGATCGCAGCTGGCGACCAGCTGCAATCCGGCCGCCGTCGCCAGGCCATCGATCTCGGCGATCACCGGCTTGGGATGGCGAACGATTGCCTGCATCAGCGCGGCGCAGGCGGAAAACGTCTTTTCGAAGAAGGCCCTGCCGCGATCGGCATCGGCGCGGTGCGTGCTCAACTCCTTGAGGTCGTGCCCGGCGCAGAACACTTTGCCGGCCGCCCCAAGGACGATGACGCGGACGGACTTGTCGGCCTTGGCGCGGTCGAGTTCCGCCATCAGCGCCGCCATTACTGAAAGCGAAAGAGCATTGGCCGGCGGATTGGCGAGCGTCAGGCGCAGCACGCCCTTATCCAGCCGGGCGGCGACCGGCCCTTCGGCAACGGCAGGCTTGATGGCGACGATTTCGGCCATGGGTCATTCCTCCGCGATTCCGGATCGGTGATGGTCTAACCTAGTATGCGGGTCTCGCTTCGTCCAACACCCGCTTCTGCCATAATGAATGGCTGTTGCCAGAAACGGCACGCTACGCTCATACAGGCAGGCGCAAACGAGAGACCGACATGCCTGCTCAAAGCAATCTCAAGCCGGTGCTGACGGCTGCTGACGTCAACGCGCTTGTGGCGACTGTTTTCCCGCAGCTCAACGACCAGTTCACCTTCTACGAGGCGTTGGAGGTGTTTCCAGGCGGCTGTGTCGTGCGGCTCAATGCCGACGAGCGCCATTTGCGTCCCGGCGGCACCGTGTCGGGTTCGGCGCTGTTCACGCTGGCCGACATAGGCGGTTATGTCTGCGTGCTCTCGCATGCCGGACCGGATGCACTTTCGGTCACCACCAGTCTCAACATCAATTTTGTCCGCAAGGCCGAGGCCGGGCCGATCGACGGCCATTGCCGCATCCTCAAGCTCGGCAAGAGCCTGATGGTGTTCGATATCGACATCGTCGCCGGCCCGGAGGGACACACGGTAGCGCACGCAACGGGCACCTATTCGATCCCGCCAAAGCGGATTGGAGATGTGGTAAAATAATACCTTGTGCTCAAATCATTGTTTTTGCTTGATTTTACCCCAGAGATGGCTTTTCACGCGCCTTGACGTAGTCGCCGCTCTCTCCTATAAGCCCTCACGGAACAGCGGCCCGCAAAGGCCGCCGTTTTGTTATTGGCGGCGGGCAAGTGCCTTTCGCCAATCCAAGCAACAAGAAACGCCTTCTTTTGAAGGTCCGAACCGAAAGCAACAATCCATGACAACCTTTTCGCAGAAGCCTGCGGATGTGGTGAAGAAGTGGGTGCTGATCGACGCCGAGGGTCTCGTCGTCGGCCGTCTCGCCACTGTCATCGCCAATCATCTTCGCGGCAAGCACAAGCCCACTTTCACCCCGCATGTCGACGACGGCGACAACGTCATCGTCATCAATGCCGACAAGGTGGTGTTCACCGGCAAGAAGTTCACCGACAAGGTCTATTACTGGCACACCGGTCACCCCGGTGGCGTCAAGGAACGCACCGCGCGCCAGCTGCTCGAGGGCCGCTTTCCCGAGCGTGTCGTTGAGAAGGCCGTCGAACGCATGATCCCGCGCGGCCCGCTCGGCCGTCGCCAGATGAAGAATCTCCGCGTCTATGCAGGCACGGAACATCCGCATGTCGCCCAGCAGCCCGTCGTCCTCGACGTGGCCAAGCTGAACGCCAAGAACAAGAAGGTTTCGTAAGATGGCTGAGCTTTCCTCGCTCGCAGAACTCGGAACTGCCACCGGCAACACCAACACCCAGCCGGCTGCACCCGTCCATGTCCAGAAGCTCGACAAATCGGGCCGCGCCTATGCCACCGGCAAGCGCAAGAACGCCATCGCCCGTGTCTGGGTGAAGCCCGGCTCCGGCAAGATCGTCGTCAACGACAAGGTGTTCGCCGAATATTTCGCGCGCCCGGTCCTGCAGATGATCCTCAACCAGCCGATCATCGCTGCCAACCGCGCCGGCCAGTACGACATCGTTGCCACCGTCATCGGCGGCGGCCTTTCCGGCCAGGCCGGTGCGGTGCGCCACGGCATCTCCAAGGCGCTGACCTATTACGAGCCGGCGCTGCGCGCCGTGCTCAAGAAGGGCGGCTTCCTGACCCGTGACAGCCGCGTGGTCGAGCGCAAGAAGTACGGCAAGGCGAAGGCCCGCCGGAGCTTCCAGTTCTCCAAGCGCTAAGCGCTGCGAAGCTACACAGAGTTCAAAGGCCGCCTTCGGGTGGCCTTTTTCTTTGTGCCGTGCCCGTGATGTCAGAGTTCATGGGCAATGCCTTGATGAAGTCGACGAACGCCCGCAGCGGCGCCGGTACGAGGCGCCGGCCGGGATAGTAGAGGAACGGCCCGGAGAAGCTCTGCCACCAGGGTTCGAGGACGGGTTCGAGTGCACCGCTCTCGAAATGCGGGCGAAGCCAGTCCTCGAACAGCTTCACGATTCCGGTGCCGGCGATCGCTGCATCAACGGCTAAATCGGCTGCTCCGCCGATCCCCACAATCAGTGGCCCCGTCGGATCGACCCGCACCACCTCGTCGTCGCGCTCGAACTCCCATGGCGTTATCGCACCGCTGGGAAAGCGGCCGCGCAGGCAGGCGTGGCCGAGCAGGTCGCGCGGGTGTTGCGGCCGGCCATGACGATCCAGGTAGGCCGGGCTGGCGGCGGTGGCGAAGCGCTGCACGCGCGGCCCGATCGGCACGGCGATCATGTCCTGTTCCAGCCGCTCGTCGTAACGGATGCCGGCATCGCAGCCGGCCGCCAGCACGTCGACAAAGCTCTCCTCGGCGATCACCTCCAGCCGGATACCGGGATAGGCGGCAAGGAACCGCGGCACGATGCTGGGCAGGACCAGTCGCGCCGCGCTGACCGGCACATTGAGGCGCAGCGAGCCGGCCGGCCTGTCGCGAAAGCCGTTCACCACGTCCAGCGCCGACTCCACCTCGGTCAAGGCTGGACCGAGCCGCGCCAGCAAGCCTTGGCCGGCCTCCGTCAGGACGACGCTGCGCGTCGTCCGGTTGAGCAGCCTGACACCGAGCTGCGTCTCCAGGCGGCGCACCGCCTCGCTCAAGCCGGACGCACTGCCGCCGCTGGCGCGTGCCGCATCCCGAAAACCTTTGGCGCGCGCCACGGCCACGAAGGCGTTCAGATCCCCGAGATCAATCTGCATTGTTCGTCATTCCGCACAGCCCGTGCGAATTGTACCCAATTATCACGAGATCGGACACCGTCTATCTGTGCACCATTCCCTGAAGGAGAAAGACCATGTCCAGCGTCGACCAGTCCGGCACATTCATCCTCGGCGACCGCAAAGTCAGACGGCTCGGCTACGGCGCCATGCAGCTCGCAGGGTCCGGCGTCTTCGGCCCACCAAAGGACCATGATGCGGCATTGGCCGTGCTGCGCGAAGCCGTTGCGCAGGGCGTCAATCACATCGACACCAGCGATTTCTATGGCCCGCACGTCACCAACTTGTTGATCCGCGAAGCGCTCGCACACTATCGCGACGACCTCGTTATCGTCACCAAGATCGGCGCCCGGCGCGGCCGGGACGGAGCATGGCTGCCGGCCTTCTCGGCCGAAGAGCTGACCAAGGCGGTGCACGACAATCTGCGCAATCTCGGGCTCGACGTGCTGGAGGTGGTCAACCTTCGGGTCATGTTCGACGCGCATGGCCCCGCCGAAGGGTCGATCGAGGCGCCGCTTGCAACGCTCACCGAGCTTCAGCGACAGGGCCTCGTGCGTAACATCGGGCTGAGCAACGTCACCGCTGCACAAATCGCCGAAGGCCGCAGGGTTTGCAAGATCGTCTGCGTGCAGAACCAGTACAATCTGGCGCATCGGGGCGACGATGCGTTGATCGACGACCTGGCCCGCGACGGCATCGCCTATGTGCCGTTCTTCCCGCTTGGCGGCTTCAACCCGCTGCAGTCGTCGGCCTTGTCCAAGGTCGCCTCACGCCTCGGCGCCACGCCCATGCAGGTCGCGCTCGCCTGGCTGCTTCGCCGCGCGCCCAACATTCTTCTGATCCCCGGCACGTCTTCAGTTGCGCATCTCAGGGAGAACCTCGCCGCAGGCGATCTCGCGCTGCCGGAAGATGCGCTCGAGGCGCTGGAGGGCGTGGCGATGGCCGCTTGACCTGCGCACGAGGCGCGAGGTGCCGCCAGCCGGTGTTGGAGACTAGCGAAGGCGGTGATGAGCCAATCTCCCCCCTCGTGGGGGAGATTGGCAGCGCGACCGCCGCTCCTAGTTAATGCTGGCCGTATTCGCCGGCTCGGCCGGGCCGGCATAGGGCACGCGAAAACCGTTCGCCGCCAGCCAATCGATGGCGGCCTTCGGTTCGTCGGTCTGGATGATGGTGGCGCCGCGCTCGACCCAGAAGCCATAAGTCTCGCGCGGCAGGCTGGCCGCGACCGCCAGCTCGTCGCCGCGGCCACCGGCGAGGAAGCCACCCGGCTTGTTGACGATGGCATAGGTGTCGGCCCAGATGTGCCAGTCACCCCTCACCGCCAGCGCGCGCATGCGCGGGCTGAACAGCGGGCCGCCGGTCTCGGTCAGTGTCTCGGCGCCAGCCCGCCAATTGATCAGTTCGATCGCCCGCACCGGGAACGCCCGGCTGACTTTTTCGGCAAACATGGCGTCGTGAACCGCATCGTCGGCAATGATCGGCATGAACTGGAAGCCGCCGTCGATCGCGTCCATGGCGGCCGCAACCGTGGCGATCCTCTCCGCATCCCACAGGTTCTCCTTGACGATCACCTGTTCGGCCATGCCGAGGTCGCGCGCGACCGCGACCATGCCGGCGAGGCTTTCGGTATCGAGCTTATTGTCGAGATTGATGAGGATCCTGTCCCTGGTCGCCATCAACATTTCGCGCAACGTCGAGACTGTCTCGCCCGTAAAGGCGCCGGTGCCTTCGATCACCAACCGGCACGTCTTGAGTTCGGCCAGCGTGCGCTTGACCACCTCGCCCTTGCAGTTCGTGGTGCGGTCGAGCCAGCTGTCATGCATGACGACGAACTGTCCGTCCTTCGAGCGCCTGATATCGACCTCGACGATTTCGGCGCCCATTGCAATCGACGCGTCGACGGCGGCGATCGAATTTTCGGGATAGAGCGTCTTGCCGGCCTGCATGCCGCCGGCGCGGTGCGCGGCCACCATCACATGGTCGCGCCATTGGTTGGCGTGCTCGAACCGGTCGAGAATCTGCCTGGCGCGCGTTTCGCCTGCCGATGCATGGCCAAGGGAGGCCGCCAGCGCCGCGGAAAGCAGAAGGCTCAGCCAAGTCGTTCGCATGAGACAGGTCGTTCGCATGAGAATCGCTCCGTACCGGATCGACACCCGGTTAAGCGACGCTCGTGACAGCCTAGTGAACGAAGCCGGCTTCGCAAACGCTGGAAAATCAGGTTAATGCCGGCCGAAACGGCCGTAGCGGCTACTTTCGGTTGCTAACTAGGCAATCTCCGGGCCAGCCATGCGGGGCTCTCCTGGCAAGCAAGGATTTGTGACCGGGCCGAATAGCCATGTTCTTCCGAAGGGGTCGCAATTCTGAGAATTATGGCCAATAAGGTTGCGCGTCGACGCACAGGAGATCGCTTCATGCCGCCAAGGACCATCGATCACGCCTTCACCACCCGCTCCAGGACGGGCGCGTCGTTCGAGCCGACCTATGCCGGCGCGCTGTCGTTCATGCGGCGCAAATATTCGAAGGACGTGAAGGGCGCCGATGCGGTGGTGTGGGGCATTCCCTTCGACGCGGCGGTCACCAATCGGCCGGGCGCGCGTTTCGGACCGCAGGCGATTCGCCGCGCGTCGGCCATCCTCGACAACGATCCGCAATATCCGTTTTCGCGCGACCTGTTCGAACAGCTTGCCGTGGTCGATTTTGGCGATTGCCTGCTCGACAGCGGCAATCACCAGAAGACCCCTGCCACGATCGAACGCGAAGCGGCGAGGATCCTGAAATCCGGCGCCTTTCTGCTATCGCTCGGCGGTGACCATTTCGTCACCTGGCCGCTGCTCAAGGCGCATGCCGCCATCTACGGCCCGCTGGCCCTGGTGCAGTTCGACGCTCATCAGGACACCTGGCCCGACGACGGCAAGCGCATCGATCACGGCTCCTTCGTCGGCCGTGCGGTCAAGGAGGGCATCATCGACCCCGACCGGTCGATCCAGATCGGCATCCGCACCCACGCGCCCGATACGTTCGGCATCAAGATCCTGTATGGCCATGAAGTGGAGGAAATGCGGGCGTCCGACATCGCCTATGCCATCGTCGACCGTACGGGCGGCAAGAAGACCTACGTCACTTTCGACATCGATTGCCTGGATCCGGCTTTTGCGCCCGGCACCGGAACGCCGGTAGCGGGAGGCCCGTCTTCGGCAAAGATCCTGTCGGTGCTGCGCCAGATCAACCAGGTCGATATCGTCGGCGCCGACGTCGTCGAGGTTGCGCCAGCCTATGATCACGCCGATATAACGGCAATTGCCGGCTCGATGGTGGCCATGCACTATCTCGGGCTGCTGGCGGAACGAAAGGCCCGGCTCGAGGAAATGAACCAGGGCAATCACAGCGTTGCCGGATTGAATCAGGCAAGCGGCATATAGCTAACAGGAATTTTGGCAGGCAATGAAACCGAAAATCTTCATCGACGGCGAGCACGGCACCACCGGTCTGCAGATCAGGGCGCTGCTTGCCGAGCGCGGCGACCTGGAAATCATCTCCATCCCGACTGAGCGCCGCAAGGAAACGGCAGCGCGCGCCGAGTTCCTCAATGCCGCCGATGTCGCGATCCTCTGCCTACCGGACGCGGCAGCCAAGGAAAGCGTTTCGCTGATCGCCAATGACACCACCAAGGTGATCGACGCCTCGACGGCACATCGCGTCGCCGAGGGCTGGGAATATGGTTTCGCCGAAATGGACAAGGACCAGGCGAAGAAGATCGCTTCGGCGAAGCGCGTCGCCAATCCGGGCTGCTGGCCGCAAGGACCGATCGCGACGCTGCGGCCGCTGGTTGCGGCGGGGCTGTTGCCAGCCGATTTTCCGGTCACCGTCAACGGCATTTCTGGCTATTCCGGCGGCGGCCGGCCGATGATCGAGGATTATGTCGCCAAGGGCGAGGATGCGTCGGAATTCCTGCCCTACGGGCTGACGCTGCAGCACAAGCACGTGCCGGAGCTCAGGACCTATGCCAGGCTTTCGCACGATCCGATCATGCAGCCGGCAGTCGGCAATTTCGCGCAAGGCATGATCACGGTAGTGCCGCTGCAACTCGGCGGTCTCGACCATGTACCGACCGGCGCTGAGCTTCACGCGGCGATCGCCGACCATTTTGCTTCCATTGATCGTGGCGTGGTCGAGGTGGCGCCGTATCTGCATCAGGAACGCATGCCTGACATCGATCCGGAGATCTACAACGGCACCAACCGGATGAAGCTCTATGTCTTTGCCAATGACGACAGGGCGCAGGCGCTGCTGCTTGCCGTCTACGACAATCTCGGCAAGGGTGCCTCGGGTGCAGCCGTGCAGAACATGGATCTGATGCTCGGCCTCTGAATGGATGCGCCGGCATTTCCGAAGCGCTGGAAGGTCGGCGCGCCCGAACTCATCGCCGAAACCTTCAGCAGCCGCATCTGGAAGGTTGCTCGCGAGGACGACTCACCGGCAATCGTCAAGGATCTAAAGCCTTTCGACGATGTCGAGGACGAGTTGCGTGGCGAGCATTTCCTCGCCTGGCGACGCGGCGAAGGCGCGGTGCGGCTGCTCGGCCGCGACGGCCACCGCATGCTGCTCGAATACGCCGGCGACAGGATGCTGTCACACCATCTTGCCGAACAAGGCGACAATGCCGCCACCGCGATCGCGGCCGAGGTAATGGCAAGACTGGTCTCGCCGTCGAAGCACCCTGCCCCGCCGGATCTCCAGCCGTTGCGGACCCGGTTCTCCAGCCTGTTCAAAAAGGCCAAGGCCGATCGCGCCGCCGGCGAAAAGAGCCTGTATGTCGAAGCAGCCGAAATCGCGGAACGGCTGCTGTCCAATCCGCATGACGTGCGGCCGCTGCATGGCGACCTGCACCACGACAACGTCATGCACGGTCCGCGCGGCTGGCTGGCGATCGACCCGAAGGGCGTTCTCGGCGACCCCGGCTTCGACGCGGCCAACATGTTCTACAACCCACTTGACCGAGACGATCTTTGCCTCGATCCGCGGCGGATCTGCCATATGGCGCAAGTCTTTGCCGCAACGCTCGGCCAGTCGCCGCCCGCGATACTGGACCACGCCATCGCCTATGGCTGCCTGTCGGCTGCATGGCACCATGAAGATCGCAATGCGGTCGACGAGGACCGCGAGGTGGCGATCGCCATGGCGATCCGGACGGAGCGGCTCAGCCTCTGAGAGCAATCTCGTGGGGCAGCGGATAAGCGCCCTTGGTGCCGCGCCAGTGCGCGGCGGCAAAACCCAGCAGGAACAGCGCGAATGCCTGATGCGTCAGGGCCATGTGCAGCGGCACATGCATCAATAGGGTGCCGATGCCGATCGACGCCTGCACCACGACAATCAGGAACAGCAGCGTCGCGCGTCGGGCATGCGTCGTGTCCGGCAGACGCCGGCGTGTCGCAATCATGTGCCAGAGCGCGACTGCGAAGATCGTGTAGGCGCCGACCCGGTGGATGAACTGCACCGTCTTCGGGTTTTCGAAGAAATTGCGCCATGCCGGCTCGAGCAGCAGCAGGTCGCCGGGGACCAGTTTGCCGTCCATCAGCGGCCAGGTGTTGTAGCTCAAGCCGGCGTCGAGCCCTGCGACCAGCCCGCCGAGATAGATCTGGACCAGCGCCAGCAGCACCAGAAAGCCGGCCAGACGTTGCGTCGATCGGTCGGCGGCCGGTTCGGAGTGTGGGGCCAATCCGCGTGCGACCACCATGGTCGCCGTGAAGATCAGCGCCGCCAGCGTCAGATGCGTCGCCAGCCGGTATTGGCTGACCGAAACCCGGTCGGCCAACCCGGACGCCACCATCCACCAGCCTATCGCGCCCTGCAGGGCGCCGAGAAGGAGGATGCCCGACAATTTCGTGCCGAGGCCGCGCTCGATGCGGCGCGTCGCCCAGAAGAACAGCAACGGCAGGGCGAAGACCACGCCGACACTACGCGCCAGGACGCGGTGCACCCACTCCCACCAGAAGATCGACTTGAACGCCTCGATGCTCATGCCCTTGTTGAGTTCGGCATATTGCGGGATCTGCTGGTAGCGCAGGAACTCCTCCTGCCACTCGGCATCATTGAGCGGCGGGATGACGCCGTGAATCGGCTGCCATTCAGTGATCGACAGGCCGGAATCGGTGAGCCTCGTAGCGCCGCCGACCACCACCAGCGCAAACAGCACGAGGAGCACGACATAGAGCCAACCACGTACCAGCGCGCGGTTGCGAAGGTCGCGATCGCGGGCTGCGAAAGGCGCGGCATCGGATATGGCAGCAGCCATGGCTTTGTCCCGGCAGTTGAAGTCGCGGATTGGTGAACCATCGCAACCCGGCTTGCAAGACCGGACAGCGCGGCACGCCGTCGCGCCGTTTCTGGCGGCTTGCGCGCATCGGCTGTTCGGCCTAAGCGATAGCGATCAACGAGATCGCGCCGTGCCCATTCGCCTGAAAAAGCTGATCGGAAGCTTCCTGCTGGTAGTGCTGGTCGTCGTCTATGCGCTGGTCGCCTCGATCGTGGCGGTCGCCCAATTGTCACAGTCCGGGCCACTGGCGCATTTCATCTTCTTCCTGCTGAGCGGGCTTTTGTGGGTGCTGCCGGCGATGGGCATCATCAAATGGCTGATCCTGGAGCCGCGGCCGAAGAGCCGAGGCAACAGTTAGATCGTCACCACCGTCTTGCCGGCATTGGCCAGCGGCGTCGTCACGCCCGACAACATTGTTCGGATGTGGGCGACGCTCTGATAGCGGCCATTGACCGAAATACGAGGCAGGGCATGCAGGAACCCGGCATGCTCGGCGCGGAGTATGCCGTGGCGGGTCGTCACCGCCGAGGCATAGCCGGCATCGCGGACAAGGCCCACTTCGCGACGGCCGACGGCGCTGACATAACCGTAGGGATAGGCGAAATGGCGCGGCTCCTCGCCGAGTTTGGCCTGCAATATGCGCTTGACGTCGCCGATCTCATGCCGCGCGTCGCTCTCGGAAAGCCGCTTCAGATTGCAATGATTGACGCTATGCGCTCCGATCGTCACCAGCGGGTGCGCGGCCATGGTGCGGAGCTCGTCCCAGTTCATCAGCGTGTTCGGGCGCGAACCGCCCAACTCGATGCCGTTCGAACGCGCCAGATCGCGCAACACCGCACGCTGGTCCTGCTCGCGCACCTTCAGCGTCAGATGAGCGTGCAGGCGCGCATTGGCCTGGACCTTTTTTCCCGGGTTCGAGCAATCGATCGTCACCGGGCCGTCCGGCGTCGTCAGCGTCAGGCGATCGCGCGCATTGACGATGTCCTCGACCACGTCCCACCACAAATCGGCAGCGCCGTCGATCAGTCCCGGCGCGACGTAGATGGTAATCGGCGCGCCGTGCTTCTCCAGCACCGGCAGCGCCTCGGTCATGTTGTCTCGATAGGCGTCGTCGGCGGTGATCGTCGCGAACTGGCCGTCCTTGTCGCCAGCCTTGATGCGCTCGATCGCCTCGTCCAGAGTAACGAACCTGTAGCCGTTCGCCGTCATGTCGGCGATCACGATGTCGAGGAACCCAGGCGCGATGTTCAAGTGACGGTTGACGCCGTTCGGCTTTTCCGGCGTCGCGGTGACCCGATGCAGCATCAGGATGGCGCCAAGGCCGCCGATGAACGGCTTGGCCAGCGGCGCAAGACCGGAATAGCGGGCGAGATTGAGCGCCAGTTTGCGGATTGCCTCGCCCCCGTCGATCATTCATTCACCTTTTGCGCCTAAGCTCATCAAGCATGGAATGCGCCTGCGCGGACCCCCAATCGCGACGAATACGCCCTAAGGATTGAGGTATGGTTGACGCCACCGCGTCATTTGACGGCAATCGGCTGGCAAGCAGCGAGGCGTCGCCGTGTGCCTTGCCGGCCGGCAAAGCCGGCCTGTCGACCTCGGTTGCCGATAGTGCGGCGCTGGCGGCGTACGCCGAATTCTGCCGTTCGGCGCTTTTTGCCCCGGCGCAGAGCGCAGGCTGGATCCTGAACTGGGCCGCACATACCGGCGCCGACGTTGTCGTTGCGACGCTGCGCGCCGGCGACAGGCCGGTTTTCTCGTTGGCGCTGGAGGTCACCCACAGCGGGGCATTCCGCATCGCCCGCTTTATGGGCGGCCGCCATGCCAACGGCAATTTTGCCGCCTCCGACCCGCAATGGCTGGCGAATGCCGATATCGCGGCGATCCGCTCTATGCTGGCCGCGATTGCCAAGGCGCGGCGCGACATCGATCTTGTCGCGCTAGAGCGGTTGCTGCCTGATCTCGACGGCGTTGCCAACCCGCTCTCCGCCTTGCCGCATTTTTCGAGCCCCAATCTGTCGCTGGCCGCCGGTCTTGTCGGAGGGTTTGATGCACTGCTCACCCGGGTGAGCGGCAAGCGCAGGCGCAAGAAGCATCGCTCGCAGGCGCGCAAGTTCGAGGCCGTCGGCAGCTATCGTCGCATCGAGGCGAGGACTGCGGACGAGGTGAACAGGCTGCTCGACGCCTTTTTCGAGATGAAGGAATTCCGCTTCCGCAAGATGGGCATCGTCAATGTTTTCGGTGAAGCGGAGGTACGCGCTTTTTTCCGCTCGCTGTTTGCCGAAGCGCTTCAAGAGGAAAACCCGTGCTTCGTGTTGCATGGGCTGGAAGTCGCCGGCAAGCTTCGTGCGGTCACCGGGTCGAGCCGCTCGGGCAAGCGGCTGATCTGCGAATTCGGGGCGATCGCCGAGGACGACCTCGCACACACCAGCCCCGGCGACTTCCTGTTCTTCGAGAACATCCAGGAAGCCTGCGAGACGGGTTTTGAAATCTATGATTTCTCAGTCGGCGACGAACCCTATAAGCGATTGTGGTGCGATGTCGAAACGCAGCATTTCGAGGTGCTGGTTCCGCTGACGCTGAAGGGCCGCGCGCTGGCGCTTGCGCTCAGGCACGGCGCAAGCCTGAAAGCATTCATCAAGCACAGCCCAATGGTCTGGAAGCTGACCAAGCTGCTGCGCCGCAAGGCCGTGGGGCAGACAGCACCGGCCGCAGGCGAAGACAACAGCTGATTTCGATTTGAGAAAACTGCCTCAGGCCGCCGAGCGCCGTCCCGGCATTGGCCCCGGCGCCACGTGGCCGATTGGCGTGACCAGCGTCAGGTCGGGATAGCCGCTCTCGATGAGCGCGACTGCGGCTTGCGTCACCTCGTCGTCCGGCTCCAGCATGGAGAGCAGCACCTCGGTGCCCTCGCCCACTAGGCGGCTGATGCCTTGGGCGTCCGCTGGCCCGCATTCGACAACGACCAGGTCATAGGCGGTGGTCAGCGACTGCATGATGATCGGCAGCCGGTCGGCGGCGCGCATGGCACGGACCGGATCGGCTGTGCCGACCGGAATCACGTGGCAGTCCGAATAGAGATCGGGGTGGATCACGTCGCTGAACTGCGCTTGCGAGGCGAGCAGATCGGTGATGCCTGGAAACAGCCCGCTGTCCAGCATCGGCCGCGAGGCAGCACCCGAAGCGGTGAGATCAAGCAGCAGCACGCGTAGCCCGGCGTCGGAGACTGCGCGCGCCACCAGCACCGCCGAGGCAGCCGCCTCGTCGCCTTCCGGCGACACGAATATGGCGCGGGCGGCACCGGTGGCGATGAGTTTTTCCGCGGCCTTGTCGATGTCGACCTCACCGAGGGTAGAACGTGCCGGTTCAATGTCTGCAGCAGCCATCTCAGAGTACTCCGGTTCGATTTTCTCGGCAGCCGCTTCCGCCACCGCGACGGGTTCCGGCTCCAGTTTGGTTTCAGTGACACTGTTGTCGGACTCACCGAACTGGTCGATCTCGGCGACTGCCGGTTCGGGCCGGGCAACCGGCGGGCCGGGCTCGGCCACTACGCGTTCGGCCTGGACAGCCGGCATCGCAACGTGCTCGATGCGTTCGAAATGGGCACCGGCGGCCGGACGCATGGCGCGGCCGGAAAACAGTTCCTGCAGCAACGTGACGATCGCCATGAGGAGCAACGAGCCGACAAAGGCCGCACCGACAATCGGACCAATCTTGGGGAAATAGGGTTCGGTCGGCGCCCGGGCCTCCGAAAATAGGCGAGCGTCGACAGGCAGGTAGTTACGATCCTTGCGTGCGGCCGCCTGGAGATAGCTGGACGAGTAGAGATCGAGTTGCTGGCGCTTGGTCGCGGCATCGCGCTGCAGGGCATCGAGTTCCACCTGCTCTTCACCGGCGCGGGCGGACGCCGCCTTCAGGGTGTTGACGTCGGCCACGAGTTGAGCCTCTCGTGCCTTCGCCGTCTCGGCCTGCGCCATCAGACCCTTCATGATCTTTTCCGCTTCGTTGCGGATCTGGCGGTCGAGATCGGCGAGCTGCGACTTCAGCGCACGGATGCGCGGATGATTGTCGAGCAAGGTGGTGGAAAGGTCGGCGATGTTGTTCTTGAGTTCGACTTGCCGCTCGCGCAGGCGCTGGATCAGGTCGGAAGACAACACCTCTGGAACGGCATCCAGCGAGCCGCCATTGCGCAACGCCCTGCGCACACTGTCGGCGGTCGCTTCCGCCGAAGCGCGGTTGGCGCGTACCCGTGACAGTTCGCTCGACAATTCGGACAGCTGCTGGGTGGCAAGCACCGAATTGTTGCCGCCCATCAAAAGATCGGACTGCGCACGGAATGCGGCAACCTTGGCCTCCGCCTCCTTCACCCGGTTCTGCAGGTCCGCGATTTCCGGCGCCAGAAAGTCGGTGGCGGCGGAATTCGATTCGAGCTTGGCGTTGCCCTTGGAGGCGATATAGGCGTTTGCGATGGCGTTCGGGATTGCGGCGGCAAGCTGTGGATCCTCTGACGAGAACTCGATTGCGATCGCGCGGGTTTTTTCAACGCCATAGACGTTGAGCTTGTCATGCATTGCGTCCAGCACGCGCTCTTCCAGCGGAATCTCGAAGGGATCGCTTTTCAAGCCAACGAGGACAAGGGTGCGGCTCAGCGCCGACATCTTCAGCGCCTCGTCGAATTCGGGCAATTTCGCGAGGTTGAGCTTCGCCGCCACCTGTTTGAGGATGTCAGGGGACGAAATGATCTGGACCTCGGTGGCCACAGCCTCTTCGTCGGGAATCGACCACTCGTTGCCGTTGGCACCGGCTGGCCGCGTGAACTCCGATTCTCGAGGCCCGATCTCCAGCTTGGCTGCCGCCTTGTATTCGGGCGTTGCAAGCCAGGCGAGCGCAAAGGCCAGGCCGGTTACAGCCAGCGCGACGACAAGGATGCGCAGCCAGTTTCGCGCCAGGCTGGCGAAAAGCTGCCTGAGATCGACGTCGACATCTGCGGCCGCGGATTGAACGGACATGCATCCCTGCTCCGGTACTGAGTCAGCATGCACCGTAAACAACTATGGTAACTCAGCCGTTAATAACGCGGTAAGCACCTGTTAGGCTCTGCTAACAAGCCGCAAACAAGAGGCTGAAAACCATCTGCATTTGTCGATCGGGCCCGCATCGGCCGCGCGCCTTTACCGGCCATTAACCCTAACAGGATGATAACCGAGCTCGATCGTTAAGGTTTGCCGCAGAGTCGCCGGCTATTCAAAGGTACGTGTCCGCTCATGAAAAGCACTGCTCCCCTTTTCCGCGCGCTGCTTGCCGTATCGATGCTTTCGGGCTGCTCAAGCTACCGGCCGACGCCGGCCGCCTTCCATGAAGTGCTCGACCAGCCCTATCGCCTCGGTGCCGGCGACCGCGTCCGCGTCACCGTGTTCGAGCAGGAAGGATTGACCAACACCTACAGCGTCGACCAATCCGGCTATCTCTCGCTGCCGCTCGTCGGCAACGTGCCGGCGCGCGGCCACACCGCCCAGCAACTCGAGGGCGAGATCGCCGAGAAACTGCGCCAGGGCTATTTGCGCGATCCTGACGTTTCGGTCGAAATCGATCGCTACCGGCCGATCTTCGTCATGGGTGAAGTGGGCGCGGCGGGCCAATATTCCTACGTTCCCGGCCTGACCGTGCAGAAAGCTATCGCCATCGCCGGCGGCTTCACGCCACGCGCCAACCAGGAAAGCGTCGACATTACCCGCGACATCAACGGCAAGGTTATAACCGGACGCGTGGTGACCTCCGACCCACTGTTGCCCGGCGATACAGTCTATGTTCGCGAACGCCTGTTTTGATGTGCTGACCAAGTGGCGGACACACTCAGGATCGTCCACTGCTTTCGCTCACCCGTCGGAGGCATCTTCCGGCATGTGCGCGACCTGACCGAGGCTCAGGTCGCCGCCGGCCATGCCGTCGGCATCGTCTGCGATTCGACGACTGGCGGCGATTTCGAGGAACGGCTGTTCGAACAGATGAAAGGCAGCCTGGCGCTCGGCATTCATCGCACACCGATGCAGCGGCATGTCGGGCCAGGCGATCTCGCTTCGGCCCGACGCACCTATAGGATCATAAAAGAATTGCGGCCGGACGTGCTGCACGGGCATGGCGCCAAAGGTGGCGCCTATGCCCGTCTGTTCGGCTCATTGTTGCGGGTATCAAGGTCTCGCGTAGCCCGCCTTTATTCGCCGCATGGCGGCTCACTGCACTATGACGAAACCACGGCGATGGGGAAGCTGTTCTTCGCGCTCGAACGCTTCATGGCTCGCTTCACCGATTGCCTGCTATTTGTTTCCGATTATGAGCGGCGGACTTATCGCAGGAAGGTCGGCGAGCCGCCCATTCCGAACGCTCTCGTACACAACGGCCTGCGCGCCGCCGAGTTCGAGCCGGTGCAGACCGAGCACAATGCCGTCGACCTCCTCTATATCGGCATGATGCGCGACCTCAAGGGCCCGGACATCTTCATCGATGCGCTGGGGCGAGCCGCAACACGGCTCGGTCGTCCATTGAAAGCGCTGATGGTCGGCGACGGCGACGACCTGCCGCGCTATCGCGCCCAGGTAGATCAGCTCGGCCTCGAGGTCAGCTTCCTGCCGCCGATGCCGGCCAGGCTCGCCTTCACGCTAGCCAAGCTGGTCGTCGTTCCCTCGCGTGCGGAAGCCATGCCTTATATCGTTCTGGAAACGCTTGCCGCCGGCAAGCCGCTAATCGCGACGTCGGTCGGGGGCATACCGGAAATCTTCGACACCGGCTCCCCTGCCCTGATCCGGCCCGACCCGCGCGAACTTGGCGACAAGATAAGCGCCGCTCTGGCCGATCTCGACGCCTACAAAGGCCTGATGCCCGGCGCCGCCGACCTCAAGGCACGCTTCGGCGCCGATGTAATGGCCGCTGAAATCGAAAAGGCCTATTTCGCCGCGCTCAAACAGTAGAGCAACTGATATCCACTCGGCTGCAAAAGGCCCCCGGTGAAAGCGTCTCCAAAGCCATCTGTTGTTTCAAGGGTTTCTTAGCTCTCTTTTGCTATTCACCTGAGGGAAACCTACGGACGCCCCATGAACGAAATCGACCCCGCGCGCCGTTTTTCGCTAGACGCGGTGCGCAAATTCGACGCCCCTGCCGAGAACAACACGGCCGGCGGCATGAACGACGTTGCCCGCCAGGTCGCCTCGCAATACCGGCGCGATACGATGTCGCCGATCATGGTCAGCGGCGTCCTGCGCATGGCGGAATTCGCGCTGCTGTTGGTGTCGGGTCTTGCCGTCTATTTCTACTATGTCGGCTTTTTCAGCTATCTTGCCTGGCAATACTCGCTGACGATCGCCGCCACCTCGTTCCTCGCGGTCGTTTTGCTCGACGTCACCGACTGCTACCAGATCGTCGCGCTGATGCGGCCGATCGCCAATTTCGGCCGCCTCCTGCTGGTCTGGGCTGGAACCTTCGCCTTGATGGCGCTCACCGCCTTCACCATGAAAATGTCGGAAGACTATTCGCGCCTGCTCTTCGGCACGTGGTTCGTTATTGGCTTCGTGCTGATCCTGGGTCTCCGGCTGGTGATGTCGAAGCTGATCCGGCGCTGGGCGCGCGACGGGCGGATGGAGCGCCGCGCCGTCATCGTCGGCGGCGGCAAGGCGGCGGAGGTGCTGATCCGCTCGGTCGAAAAGCAGCCCTACAACGACATCCGCATCTGCGGCATCTTCGACGATCGTGGTGACAAGCGTTCGCCGCCGGTTGTCGCCGGCTATCCCAAGCTCGGCACGATTTCCGAGCTCATTGAATTTGCCCGCATCGCACGCATCGACATGCTGATCGTTTCGCTGCCGCTGACCGCCGAATCGCGCGTGCTGCAACTGTTGAAGAAGCTGTGGGTGCTGCCGGTCGACATCCGGCTGTCGGCGCATTCGAATGCGCTGCAGTTCAGGCCGCGCGCCTATTCCTACATCGGCTCGGTGCCGATGCTCGATATCTTCGACAAGCCTATCAACGACTGGGATTCGGTCGCGAAACGCGCCTTTGACATCGTCTTTTCGATCATCGGCATCATCGTGTTCTCGCCGGTGATGCTGGCGACCGCGATCGCGATCAAACTCGACAGCAAGGGCCCGGTGCTGTTCCACCAGAAGCGGCACGGCTTCAACAACGAAATCATCGACGTCTATAAGTTCCGTTCGATGTACACCGACAAGGCGGACCCGACGGCGAAGCAGACCGTGACCAAGAACGATCCGCGCGTCACCCGCGTCGGCCGCTTCATCCGCAAGACCTCGATCGACGAATTGCCGCAGTTCTTCAATTCGCTGTTCGGTTCGCTGTCGCTGGTCGGGCCGCGCCCGCACGCCATTGCCGCGCAGTCGCACAACCTTCTCTACAATGAGGTGGTCGACGGCTATTTCGCCCGCCACAAGGTCAAGCCCGGCGTGACCGGCTGGGCTCAGATCAATGGCTGGCGCGGCGAGATGGACACCAACGAGAAGATCCGCATGCGCACGGAATACGACCTCTATTACATCGAGAACTGGTCGCTGTTGTTCGACCTGAGAATCCTGTTCCTGACGCCGATCCGCCTGCTCAACACGGAAAATGCGTATTGAGCGCGACGGCCTACGAATTGCCGGCGGCGGCGGTCAACGCCAAGCTCATTGCGCTGATTGCGTCAGGGGCAGTTTTCCTCGGCGTCTTCCTGTCCGGTTTCGTTATTGCCGAGCCGGCGCCATACGACCTCTATATGATCGGGCTGATCGTGGTGTGGCCCTTGTTCGGCATGCGCATACAGCGCGCGGCGGTGCCACTTCTGGTGCTGCTGATGATCATGAACATCGGCGGAATGATCTCGATGACGCAGATGTCGGACCTCGCCGCCACGCCGCTCTATCTCGCCGTCTCGCTGTTCCTGACCCTCACCGCGGTTTTCTTCGCTTCCGTAACGGCCGTCCAGCCCAGTCTCTACCGCGTGATCTTCGTCGCTTATGTCGTGTCGGCAGTGCTGACTTCGCTGGTCGGCATAGCCGGCTATTTCCATGCCTTTCCAGGAGCGGAGATCTTCACCAAATACGACCGTGCCGCCGGCGCCTTCCAGGACCCGAACGTGTTCGGGCCGTTCCTGGTGCTGCCGGGCATCTACCTGCTCTATCTGCTGCTTACCGGCTCGATCGCGCGCATGCCTCTATTGGCGGTGCCGCTGCTGATCATCACCGCCGGCATCTTCTTTTCTTTTTCGCGCGGCGCCTGGGGCATGTTCGCCGTTTCGGCGATCCTGCTGACCGGGGCCTTGTTCCTGCAGAGCGCCAGCGGCAAATTCCGGCTGCGCGTCGTCGTCATGACCATCGCCGCCGTCGGACTGCTGGTCATTGCGATGATCGTCATCCTGCAACTGCCTGGCGTGGCGGAGATGTTCTCGAATCGCGCGCAACTCGAACAAAGCTACGACACCGCCCGCCTCGGCCGCTTCGCCCGCTACACGATCGGCTTTCAGATGGCGCTGGAGCATCCGTTCGGCATCGGCCCGCTCGTATTCGGCAAGATGTTCGGCGAGGACACGCACGACATCTGGCTGAAGATGCTGATGGATTACGGGTGGCTCGGCTTCGTGTCGTTCCTGACGCTGACGTGCTGGACGATCGCCGCCGGCTTCCGCATTCTGCTGCGCGACCGGCCCTGGCAGCCTTATCTGCTATGCGCCTATGTCGCCTTCATCGGCAATATCGGGCTCGGCACCTTCATCGACATCGACCACTGGCGGCATGTCTACCTGCTGCTCGGCCTGATCTGGGGCGCCATCGCGCTGGAATACCGCCATCAGTGGCAGTTGCGGGCGGCGCGGCGCCCGCAACCTCCGTTGCTGTTGCTTCAGGCCGGACAGCAGCCGAATTCGGTTGACCGGACCCAGTCTATCACGATACATCGCGACCGGTCCGGAGTGTAGCGCAGCCCGGTAGCGCACTTGACTGGGGGTCAAGGGGTCGTCGGTTCGAATCCGGCCACTCCGACCATTAAATCCAAAGGCTTAGCCAGTTCCCCCAACTGGCCATACAGAATAGCCGCATTGCAGCCAGCGCAACACGATTTCGACCAAGGGCTTCGCTCGCCAGGTCAATGTGGAATAGCCCAAACCAGCATGCAAAAAGCTCGCGCCTTCCGGGAGAAGGACGCGGGCAGATCGGTGCAACCCGATCTGGCAGCAATTCTTATGAGGAGGGACTTGCTGCGTTGAGATGAACCGTCGCGCCGGCCGGGTTGTTCCATCGAGTAAATAAAAACCCGCCGCACATGAAGTACGGCGGGGCCGATCAAGCGCTGTTGCACCAGGCGGGGGACTCGGGTGGGCGGGCTTGCCAGGTGCGCGCGGATCAAGTCGACATTAGGCGCATGAGCGGTAGCGCGTCCACCAACCGGCGGTTGGAACGAACTGGTTCAACGCCGGCGGCCGGCTTGGCCTGAAACTTTTTCAGGGCGGCAGCGACGGGGTCAGGAAAGTCGAGCAAGCGCAACGTGCCCGGCCCTCGTTGCTTGCGGGAATGCCGGAAGGATCAATGGCAGCAAGCATGAAGAACCCAACCTGGATGCTGGCGGCCTGGGAACGAAACGTGGCAGCTCACCCCTCCGGTTTCCGTGAGGACGCGAGCGCATCGTCCGCTACCGCGATTGGCGGCTGAACGCAAACAAGCCCGCCGCTTTTTCGGCACGGCGGGCTTCAGGCAGAAAATCAATCGTAGATCTTAACAATTTTGCGGGTACCTGGATCAACCAGGACGGTTCGTCCCTCGACGACTACATAGCGGTACTGAACGTCCGGCACTTCGTAAAGCTCGACTGTGTCGGGCAGAGCGGTGCCAATGTTGAGCTCAACACCGGGAAGGCTCAGGGATGCTACCGGCTTCTTCTTTACATACTCCCGGATCACCGTGTCTTGCTCAGGCTGAATGATGACGTCCTGAGCAGCGGCGGTTCCGATACCTACGAAAAGAAAGATTCCTGTCGCAGCAGATAAAAGTTGCTTTCCCATATAGCAATCCTCCAGCGAGGCAACCTTCCGCTACGGTGCTTGATTCTTCCGTGCGGGGCTACTTACCTAAACGAGCCGAAAGACTTGTTGTTCCGCTGGCGGTGGGCGAACTCCGGTGCCATGGCCATGAGGCCGCCTACAAACAAGCACCTGCTCAAGGCTTAGTTTCTTCCCGGGGAGGAGCTTTTGGGTCAGGACAATCAGGATAGGGCAATTCTTCACACGGAGAGGGCCTGTCGCGAACGCTGCCATAATGTTCCACGAGTTTTGCGAAACCGTAGGCGAAGGCGAAAAGAAGCATTAGGACAACCGCTATACGGACGGCCATACCGTATTGTAGCAGGATCCTCCCATTGGAGCGCGGGCGGCGTTT
Source organism: Mesorhizobium sp. M1423 (assembly GCF_040317575.1). Taxonomy (NCBI): domain Bacteria; kingdom Pseudomonadati; phylum Pseudomonadota; class Alphaproteobacteria; order Hyphomicrobiales; family Phyllobacteriaceae; genus Mesorhizobium; species Mesorhizobium sp. M1423. Next base: position 63,317 of record NZ_JAMYKU010000010.1, on the reverse strand, counting down.
TTAATACGTTCGAATGTTGAGTTCGAAAAAGGTTGGCTCTAGTTGAATTGCCGTCGTCCGCAGTTGTAAGGGCGAGCGGACGCTTCGAAGATGACACGCCCTTTCGGCCTTTTCGGGAGAGATGCAATGTCGCTTCAAGGAGCTACCTGTCCTGCCGAGCTGACCATGTTGGCCAAAGCACTTGATGCCCGATGCCGTGAACTAGGCCTCGCTGACGGCGATCCAGGCAGAGAAGTGCTCGGCCGCAGGGTGATGGATTTGTTCGAAAGTGGTCAGCTCAGCGCCGAAGATTTGAGACTGGCTCTGAGCGGCGAGATTTTTTACGCCAAAAATCCTCCGGCCGGAGGCAGTGGGTTTTGATACGGCAAGCGGCTATCCGCGCAACCATTTGAATTATTGGTCCAGCGTAGGCTTCCGTGCACGCAAGGGCGCGCGTGAACAAATGTGATTTTGCGGTCGGTGCCAGACGGGCTAATCTTCCCAACGAATATCCAATGAAAGAGGAGAATGATCATGAAGACATTCCTCGCAACAGCCGCCGCACTGACCCTGTCCATATCCGCTGCCTCTGCGGATTGCCCCGCGCATTCAAAGGTCCAGGCATCGGTCGACACGCAGACGAGGACAGCGAGCGTCGAGAAGGCCGATATGTCGACAGCCGCGGACGCTCAGACGATCAAGAAAGAAGAGCCACAGAAGACCGAATAGCGGTAACGCTCACCGGATCCCACGACCCGGATAAAGGGCTACTGGCAGACATCCACCCACTCGGCGTCGACGAGTTCGGCCATGCGTTGCGGGCTGAGCCGGACGGCGGCGTTCGTCGCGCCTGCGGCGGGGACGACCTCGTCAAAGGCGCGCAGCGAGACGTCGCAGTACACCGGGAGCGGTGCCGGTAGGCCGAACGGGCACACCCCACCGACGGGATGACCGGTCGCGGCGAGCACCTGCTCGGCATCCAGCATTCGCGCCTTGCCGCCGAACCGGTCCTTGAATTTGCGATTGTCCAGCCTGGAGATGCCGCTGGCCACGATCAGCATCGTCTGGTCGCCGGCGCGCAGGCAGATCGTCTTGGCAATCTGCGCCGGCGCTACGCCATGCGCTTCGGCAGCCAGAGGCACCGTCGCCGAGCTGGCTTGCGTAACGATGACGTCGATTTCGGGCGCGTGGGCGACGAAGAAAGCGCGAACGGATTCGAGGCTCATCTCCGGCGATTTCCGTCTCGCGTCGCCGTGGCGGCCGGCAAGTCCGCTACGTGGCCGGAAAACGAAGCTCGCCAGGGCAACCCATGGCGAGCTCGTCGAATAAACGCATGGCACGCCGCTACGACACGGACCGCCTTTTCGCAGGCAACACGGCTTCGTCGAACAGAGCGCTTTCCGGAAGCTGAAGCGCGGAGGCAATACGCCGACGTTTCGAAGGATCGGCATCCTTGCCGCTTTCGATGTCGGCAATCTCATAGGCTGCCAGCCCGCACGCCAGGGACAGCTCTTCGATGCTGTATCCACGGGCTTCCCGGGCGGTTCGGACGGCACTGCGTTCAGGCGTAACCGCGCTCGCCGCCAATTCGGAGTAAGGTTCGCGTTTTGCTATTTGGGGCATTGGCAACTCCGTGGGATGAAAGAGTTAGATCAAATCATGTTGTTGCCTGAGACGATCGGGAGAATGCCCGCTCGCCGGTGATTTGCCAAGCATCAAAGATAGCGTCACGGCATCGTGAACCGACGCCGGAATGAATGGCGGATGCCGGCGCGCTCATATCTGGCTTGATCGTCGGCAGACACAGTTCGGAAACAAAATTCTACAGGCCGGAAAAACTGCCGAAAAACTCCAAGGCGATAGTCCTGACCGCAGTGCTCGAGTCACCGACCTGAATCGGTGACGCTCAAATTCGCCCTGCGCAAAAAGGAAACGATGTCATGAAGAAGTCTCTTCTCTCCGCCCTTGGACTTGCAATCGCACTTGCCCTTTCGATGCCGATCATCGGCGCGAGCAGCGCGAATGCAGCGACGATGCACACCACCGTCAAGAAGCATCACCGCCATCACTACCATCACCGCGTCCACCACTATCGCCATCATCACAAGAAGGTCGTGGCGAAGAAGTACTGAAAACGCCTTGGGACAGACAGCCGGCAAGCAGGCGTTCTTGGTCTTTGATCAAGGGCGGCCAGCTTGCCGGGTTTGCCGCGTCGACGAAATGGCGGCGGTCCCGCTGACCACCGCATTTCCTCTACCTTGAACGCGCTCGCGGCGCTTTTTGCTGCCGGCCACCGAGGAAGAGACTGGCGACCAGCCCGACCAGAACCAGCCCGACAGCGGCCGCCGTCGCCGGGTGATCACGGGCGGTCTTCTCGATCGCCCGACCTTGCCTTCTGATTGCCGGCAAGGTGTCGCCGAGACGCTCGGCGATATCCGAATAATAGTCCGACGCGGTATCGCGACCGTCTTCGTAATAGGCGCCGCCCCGCTTCAACACGGCTTTCTTCAAAGTGGCCAGTTCCCTGGTCAGGGCGGCGACCTGCTTGTTCAGATCGGTCTCGGAGATGCTCGAAAGCGATGCCATGACGTGGTTCCTTCATCTGCAGAAGGAAGCCTAACGCATGACCCTGAAGACCGTTCCGGTCAGTCCCGGCGGGCTCTAGCGAACCTGATCGAGCAGGCGCTTGCATTCCAGCAGGTCGAACAGCGCCTCCTGCAGCAATGCGCGATTGTCACGGGAAAGTTTTGACGTGTCCGGCGGAACCGGGCCTTCCTCGTCGGTCTTGCCGATGCCGAAAAAACGACGGCTGGGTTTCACCCTCGGTTGGCCGACCAGCATCTCGTCGTCCGGGCCGCGCGGCTGCGCCGCTTGCGTCAGCGGTACCGCGTCAGCCTGCCGGCGCTGCGAGATCGCCTCGACCGCCGCCATGTCGCCATTGCCGACGGCGATCAAAAACTGGTTGCCGTTCTCGCGCAACAGCTTCTGTACGCCCTTGATCGTATAGCCCTGATCGTAGAGCATGTGGCGAATGCCCTTGATCAGCTCGACGTCCTGCGGCCGGTAGTAGCGGCGGCCGCCGCCGCGCTTCATCGGCTTGATCTGGTTGAAACGCGTCTCCCAGAAGCGCAGCACGTGCTGCGGCAAATCCAGATCCTCCGCGACCTCGCTGATGGTGCGGAAAGCATCGGGGCTCTTGTCCATGGGCGAATCCTCACGCTAGAGCATGATCGCGAAAGGCGGGGACCGGTTTTTGGGCAACATCACGGTAAAACAAAGAGAGCAGCTTTTCCGTCCACCGGGGCGGATCACACCCAAATACCGATCCGGCCTGCCGAATCGCATCTTATTTCAGCGGTTTATGAAACAATATTCAAGCCCGGCGTAAAAGCAGGCTTCGTTTTTCAACCGAAGCCTGAAGCATGGATTCTCGGCAAGGGAGATCGGGAATCTACTTGCTGCCCTTGGCCTTGCTGTTTTGATGGGAGCGCAGGATGCGGTTCTTCAGCACGTTCGATGACTTGAAGGTCATCACCCGGCGCGGCAGGATCGGCACTTCCTCACCGGTCTTGGGATTGCGCCCGATGCGTTCGTTCTTGGAACGGACATGGAAGGTCGCGAAGGACGACAGTTTCACCGTCTCACCGCGAACGATCGCCTCGCAGATCTCATTCAGCACCGCCTCGACAAGCTCGGCCGATTCAGTACGCGACAGCCCAACCTTGCGGTAAACGGCTTCGGCGAGGTCGGCGCGCGTAAGTGTCTTTCCCCCCATACGAACCGTCCCATCAGCTCAAAAAATAAAATCGATACAAGCAACGGCAGAACCTAAGTAATTGATCCGTCAAGGTCAAGGACCCGAACCCGTTAGTTCGGCACTTACCAACGCAGCAGGACGGCGCCCCAGGTGAAGCCGCCGCCCATCGCCTCAAGCAGCACCAGGTCACCCTTTTTGATGCGGCCGTCGGCGACGGCCGCGGATAGTGCCAGCGGCACGGAAGCAGCCGATGTGTTACCGTGCAAATCGACGGTCACCACCACCTTCCGCTCCTCTATCCCGAGCTTTTTGGCCGAAGCATCAATAATTCGTTTATTGGCTTGATGCGGCACGAACCAGTCGAGATCAGCGGCGCTGATGCCGGCCTGTGCGAACGTCGCCTCGATGACGTCGGTGATCATGCCGACCGCATGCTTGAACACTTCGCGGCCTTCCATCCTGAGGTGCCCGACCGTTCCGGTAGTCGACGGCCCACCGTCGACAAAAAGCTTGTCCTTGTGGATGCCGTCGGAGCGCAGGCTGGCCGCCAGAACGCCTCGGTCGGCGATGCCGCCTGCCCCCGTGCCTGCTTCCAGCACTATCGCGCCGGCGCCGTCGCCGAACAAAACGCAGGTCGAGCGGTCGTTCCAGTCGAGAATGCGCGAAAACGTTTCCGAGCCGATCACCAGCACCCGTCTGGCCAAGCCGCCGCGGATATAGAGGTCGGCGGTCGTCACCGCATAGACAAAACCCGAGCAGACCGCCTGCAGGTCGAAGGCAAAACCGTGGTGCATGCCGAGCCGGTTCTGGATCTCGACTGCGGTCGCGGGAAAGGTGTTGTTGGGCGTCGAGGTCGCCAGCACGATCAGGTCGATGTCGTCAGCCGTCAGGCCGGCGCTGTCGAGGGCTGCGCGCGCTGCCGCCTCACCCAGAGAGGCCGTCGTCTCGTCGTCGGCCACAATGTGGCGCTGGCGAATACCGGTACGCTGGACGATCCATTCGTCCGAGGTCTCGACCATGCCTTCAAAATCGGCATTCTTCATAATGCGGCGGGGCAGCGCGGCGCCCGTGCCGCGCACGACTGATCTGATCAATGCTCTTTCCTATTCCTTTGCGTCGATGACGACGTCGGATTTCCGGATTGTCTGGGCATTCGGATTGCGGGCATGGAACAGGTCGAGATCGGCCTCGATGCGGTCAAGCAGATTGTTGCGCACCATGTCGTAGCCGAGCTCGATCGCCGCAGCGAAGCCATCCGAATCAGCCCCGCCATGGCTTTTCACCACGATGCCGTTCAATCCCAGGAAGACGCCGCCATTGGAGCGGCCGACATCCATCTTCTCGCGCAGGCGATCGAAGGCGGTCTTGGCGAAGATATAGCCGATCCTGGCCATCAGTGTCCGGTTCATCGCGGCGCGCAGGTAGCCGGCGATCTGCCTGACCGTGCCTTCCGCCGTCTTGAGCGCGATATTGCCGGCAAATCCTTCGGTAACGACGACGTCGACACTGCCCTTGCCGATGTCGTCACCCTCGACAAAGCCATGGTAGTTCATCGAGGCCATGTTGGCCTCGCGCAGCATACGGCCTGCTTCCTTGACCTCCTCCTGACCCTTGATCTCCTCGACGCCGACATTGAGCAGGCCGACGCTCGGCCGTTCGATGCCGAAAACCGAGCGCGCCATGCCGGTACCCAGAATGGCAAAATCAACCAGTTGATGCGCATCCGCACCGATGGTTGCGCCGACGTCCAGCACCACGCTTTCGCCGCGCAATGTCGGCCAGAGCGCCGCAATCGCCGGGCGGTCGATGGTCGCCATGGTGCGAAGGCAGAATCTGGACATCGCCATCAGTGCGCCGGTATTGCCAGCCGAGATGCAGGCGTCCGCCGTGCCTGCCTTGACCGCTTCGACGGCTTTCCACATCGATGACTTCCAGCGGCCATGGCGCAGTGCCTGGCTCGGCTTGTCGTCCATCCGGACTGCGATCTCGCAGTGGATGAACTCGCTCACCTCCGCTAGCTTGGGGAATTTGGCGAGTTCAGGCCTTACCGCTTCTTCGCGCCCATAGATGACGAAGCGTATGTCCGGACGGCGGGTGGCGACAGTCATGAGCGCCGGGATGACCACGCTTGGCCCGTGATCGCCGCCCATGGCATCGATGGAAATCCTGATCACGCGGTGTTCATCTCACGGTTGCTTGGCCAGCGGGCTTGCCAAGGTACGGGGCTCGCGAAGGTTCGGCGAAAATAACGGTTTTGGGCTGCCGCACAACCAACTTTTCTCAAATTGGGTCAGCCATCAGGATTTTCCCAGCAGTGATCTGAGCTTTTGCTGGAATTCATTCTCCACAGGCTCGGCATCGCCGGCGGCCTCCAGCGACACACCCGGCTTGCGCGGATAGGGATCGATCGCCAAGCCAAAGAACTGTTCGGCAAGCGCCCCGACGTCGATCGCGTCGCCGGAAAAGGTTTCCGGGCTGTCCGGCCCTTCGGCGTCGAGCAGGATCTCACCGCCACCGTCGAAACCTTGCCGCCCGAGCTTGGATTGTTCCGGCAGGAACAGCGCCTCGACCGGCTCGTCGATATGCGCCTCGACCGGGTCGAGAGTGACGATGCAGGCCTGCGTTATATCGGCCTCGACATGGCCGCTGACTTTCACCCCATTGCGCTTCCACGGCTCGATCAGAAGTTCGGCGCGATAGTTCTCGACCGAAAGCAGCTCATGCTCGACGGCCAGTATGGCGCGCTGCCCGGCGTCGGCATCGATCACCACCGGCAGCCCTTTTTGCGGCATCCGGGCGACATTTGCCAGGAATGACACTGGGCTGTGGGTATCAGGATGTTTCATCTTCGCCTCCACTTCGCCGCCTTCATTCGGCCTGCCTTCGCTCAGAGTTGGCCACTGGAAATGCCACCGTGCCGGAAACGATCGATTCGGTCGGCTGTTGCGTGAGTTGCCTTGATGCATCGGCGGCATAGAGTGCCAGTTGCGACGCTTGCGGCCAGGCGCCGGCATCCGGCCTGACATTGCGGGAAAGGGCGGCGGCAAGCGCATCATGGTCATTTCGTTTCAGCGCATCGTCATAGGCGGCGGTACGGCCATAGAACATCTTCGCCAGTTTCCGCATTCGCTTCGGCACGCCGACGTCGCCAATGCCCAATTCCCGCAACGAATGTTCGACATCCATGAAGAACTCGTCGATCAGCACCTGCGCAACCTCTGCCGCAGCACCGCCCTCGCCGCGCAACCGGTGCTGGAACAGGAACATGTGCAACGACAGCATCTCGAAGCGGCCGAGCGGCGTGTCCGGCACGTTCCAGGCGGAATAAAACACCGGTTGCCGCGCCGCCGCCACGATTTGTGCGTAAAGCGCCTCGGTGATGGCGCGGTTGGCGTGACGTTCGCGGCCAAAGAGGCGCTGGAACATTTGAGGGTGGTCTCCCGGGACCGTTTGTTGAAGTGGCCTTGTTGCATCGGCAAGCAAGCTGGTTTACCGGTTTTGCGGCCCAGCGCAAGTTGCGGCCAGCTTATGGAGTTGTAGTTGCGCGCGCTGAAATTCAAGTCGACTTTCCTGCCTAGGCCCGCCGGTGCGGTTTCGCTGCTGGTGATCGCTGCGGCGCTTTCCGCCTGCAATTCGTCCAAGATGATCGGCGATCTCAATCCGAGCGAGACGCTGACGCAGGGCTACGTCATCGACCAGCAGGCGATCGACCTGGTGCCGGTCGGCTCGAGCCGCGAACAGGTGCTGCTGGCGCTCGGCACTCCCTCGACGAAGGCGACCTTCGACAACGAGGCCTTTTATTACATTTCGCAGACGCGCAAGCGCTATGTCGCCTTCGACAAGCCGCGGCTAGTCGACCAGCATGTGCTGGCGGTCTATTTTGGCGATGACGGGCGCGTCACCCAGATCGCCAATTACGGCCTGAAGGACGGCAAGGTGTTCGACTTCATCTCGCGCACCACGCCGACCGGCGGCAAGGACCAGAACTTCCTCAGCCAGATCATCAGTGGCGCCAGCAAGCTGACGCCTGGTGTTCCGGGCGCCAGCGGCGGCAGTACGCTCGGCGGCACCTGATCCACTCGACGGTGTCGGCTTCTTTTCTTTTCGCTTCCCTGTAAGCGGCGGCACATCTCAGGCAATGAAAACCCGCGGGAGCGATCCCGCGGGTTTTTGTCTTGAGCCGTGGCGACCGAGCTTAGCCGTGCGCGAGCACGGCCAATAGCAGCAGCGCGACGATGTTCGTGATCTTGATCGCCGGGTTGACCGCCGGCCCAGCAGTATCCTTATAGGGATCGCCGACCGTGTCGCCGGTCACAGAGGCCTTGTGTGCTTCGGAGCCCTTGAGGTGCTTGAGGCCGTCCTTGTCGACGAAACCATCTTCGAACGACTTCTTGGCGTTGTCCCAGGCACCGCCGCCGGAGGTCATCGAGATGGCAACGAAAAGGCCGTTGACGATGACGCCGAGCAGCGAGGCGCCGAGCGCGGCAAAGGCGGATGCCTTCGAACCGGAGATCAGGAGGACACCGAAATAGACCACCAGCGGCGCCAGCACCGGCAGCAGTGATGGAACGATCATCTCCCGGATCGCTGCCTTGGTCAGAAGGTCGACGGCGCGCGCATAGTTCGGCTTCGAGGTGCCGGCCATGATGCCCGGATCCTCGCGGAACTGCTTGCGCACCTCCTCGACGATAGCACCGGCGGCGCGGCCGACGGCGGTCATGGCGATGCCGCCGAACAGATACGGGATCAGGCCGCCGAAGATCAGGCCGGCGACGACATAAGGATTGGAGAGGTCGAAGGAGACGTCGCCCATGCCCTGGAAGTAGGGGTATTTGTCGCTATTGGCGGCAAAGAACTTCAGGTCGTTAGAGTAGGCCGCAAACAGCACCAGCGCGCCGAGGCCGGCCGACCCGATGGCGTAGCCCTTGGTTACCGCTTTGGTGGTGTTGCCGACAGCGTCGAGCGCGTCGGTGGACTGGCGCACTTCCTTGGGCAGGCCGGCCATTTCGGCAATGCCGCCGGCATTGTCGGTGACTGGGCCGAAGGCATCGAGCGCGACGATCATGCCGGCGAGGCCAAGCATCGTCGTCACCGCGATCGCCGTGCCGTAGAGGCCGGCGAGCTGGTATGTCGAGATGATGCCGCCGACGATGACGATCGCCGGCAACGCCGTCGCTTCGAGCGAGACCGCCAGGCCCTGGATGACGTTGGTGCCGTGACCGGTGACCGAGGCCTGGGCGATGGAGTTCACCGGACGCTTGTTGGTGCCGGTATAATATTCGGTGATCACCACGATGAGGCCTGTCACCACAAGGCCGACCAGGCCGCAGATGAACAGGTTCGTGCCGGTGATGGCCATGCCGGCGACGGTGCCGATCTCACCCCAGCCGATGCATGCCGAAGTGGCGACGGCAAGGCCGACAATTGACAGCAGGCCGGTGACGATCAGGCCCTTGTAGAGAGCGCCCATGATCGAGCCGCTGGAACCGAGCTTGACGAAGAAGGTGCCGGCGATCGAGGTGAGAATGCAGGCGCCGCAGATGGCCAGCGGATAGAGCATGGTCGCGCCGAGAACGGCGGTGCCACCGAAAAAGATGGCGGCAAGGACCATGGTGGCGACCACGGTCACCGCATAGGTCTCGAACAGATCGGCGGCCATGCCGGCGCAATCGCCGACATTGTCGCCGACATTGTCGGCGATGGTGGCCGGATTGCGTGGATCGTCTTCGGGAATGCCGGCTTCAACCTTGCCGACGAGATCGCCGCCGACGTCGGCGCCCTTGGTGAAGATGCCGCCGCCGAGACGAGCGAAGATCGAAATCAGCGAGGCGCCGAAGCCAAGCGAAACCAACGAGTCGATGACGACACGGTCATCGGGCTGAAGGCCCATGAACTGGGTGAGGATCAGGTAATAGATCGATACGCCAAGCAGGGCCAGGCCAGCAACCAGCATGCCAGTGATGGCGCCCGACTTGAAGGCGATCTCGAGGCCGGCAGCGAGGCTGTTGGACGCCGCCTGCGCGGTGCGCACATTGGCGCGCACCGAGACGTGCATACCGATGAAGCCAGCGGCGCCCGATAGAACGGCGCCGATCAGGAAGCCGATGGCGGCGGTGATCGAAAGCAGCCACCAGGCGAGCAGCAGGACCACGACGCCGACGATGGCGATGGTGGTGTACTGGCGCGCCAGATAGGCTTGCGCGCCTTCGCGGATGGCCGCGGAAATTTCCTGCATGCGTGCATTGCCCTGATCGGCCGCGAGGACCGAACGTGTCGCCCATATGGCGTAAAGGACTGAAAGCAGACCGCAGGCGATGACAGCTGAAAGTATGGTCATTGCCGAATTTTCCTCGATTGGTGGCCCAAAAGAACCCCTCCCCGGGCCGTTGAGACAGGGGACGAATTTTCCGCAACCGGAATCCGTCCCTTCGCAGCGGCTTATGCGAAACAGGGCTCGGAACGTCAAGATATTGTTCGGTTTTTGTCCGGTTTTCGCTCAAAAGATCGCGGGTTTCATCCAAAAGGCTGGACGGCAGCGCGCCTGTCGACACTGCCATCCGATTAGATCGATTGAAATCGGCGAACGGCCGTCAAACTTTGCGCGGGTCGCCGTCCGGCTGGACGACGAAGATCAGCACCACCAGCATTGTCATGTAGAATTTCCTCCTGACCATTCCATGTCGAAGACTGCCACATGGCAAACCACTCGCCGCCAACGACCATGAAGCCGAAATACCAAACGAGGAAACCCATGGTGGCGGCTATGATGGCGAACTTCTTGGCATCGTTGAATGCCTGTCCGCTGGCGTTGCGCGCCTGCCAGAGTCGCCAGGCGGCGACTAGGTAGAGCAAGCAGGTCAGCGCCTCGCCAATGATGATCAGCCAGTAGCCCGCCGTCCACAGCGACGGGTTGGTGATCGAGCGGTACATCAGGGCGTTGCCGGGAAAGGTCGTGTCCATGCTCAGCACATGCTGGACAAAGGCGAAGTTTGAGCCGTAATCGGTGATGTTGCCGAAGGCGACAAGGAAGGCGAAAGCCGCCAGACACAAACACATGACGATCTTGGAGAAACGCGCGGTCATGGCAAGAACTCCTGCTGAAAGATCGGGGCATCGCACTCATCAATCGCCGAGTCCCGAAGATCGCGCAACGGGGGGACCAGTGATCATAGTGCTCACGACTGTCGCGAGACATTATGCCGGGAAGCAGGACATTGCCGCGATTCTCGAAACTCTCGATCTCGACAGCTATTGCGCGGTGGGCGACTTAGTCTCTGTGGTTAGAGCCGGCACACAGCACGATTTCGCCATCATCCGCCGCCGCTGGATCGCCAGCGAGACGGGCACCACGCTCGAACTGACGCTCGATCATCCGGCGCGTTCGAATGGCCGTTGAAAGAAGCGAACTTTGCCCCGAGGGGCTATTCCACCTCGCGCCCCATGCGCCGGCCCGTGTAGCGCTCGATCGCCGACAGCCCGTCATAGATCAGCACGGCAAGGGCGGCGACGATCAGGCCGCCCTGCAGGATGAAGGCGAGGTTGTTCGACAGCAGGCCGGCGATGATCACCTCGCCCAATGTCCTCGCCGCCACTGTCGAGCCGATGGTCGCGGTGGCGAGGCTGATCACCACCGACAGCCGGATACCGCCGAGGATGATCGGCGCGCTGAGCGGCAGTTCGACCTTGACCAGCCTTTGCCAGCCGGTCATGCCGGCGCCACGCGCCGCCTCGACGACATTGGCCGGCAGCGTCGTCAGGCCGGTCAGCGCGTTCTCGAAGATCGGCAGCAGGCCATAGAGAAACAACGCAATCAGCGTCGGCTTTTCGCCGAAGCCGACGGCCGGCACGGCAAGCGCCAGCACCGCCACCGGCGGAAAGGTCTGGCCGATATTGACCAGGCTGCGCGACAGCGGCAGGAATTCGGCGCCGGCTGGCCTGGTGACCAGAATGGCGAGCGCGACCGCAACGATCGTCGCGGCAACCGTTGCGATCAGGACGGTCCGCAGATGCAGCAGCGTCAACGTCAAAAGGCTGCCCTGATTGTAGATTACCGGCGCGTTGTTCTCTGTCAGCGGCTTCAGCAGCGGTTCGAACCAGCCGGGATTGGTGACGAAGGCAATAAGCAGCACCACCAGGGCAAGCCTGAGCAGTGATGGAAGCCAGGCTTTCATGCCGGCCTCGCCGCGCGTTTAACCAGTCCATCCACCGTGACGCGGCCAAGCGATTTGCCATCAGTATCTTTCACCGGCAGTGCCGGGCGGCCCGACCACAGGAGTTCGGCCAACGCGTCGCGTTGGCTGGCATCACCGGGGATCGCCTCGCCTTCGGCCGTGCCTTTTTCCACCGCGTCGCGCACCCGGCCAAGCGATAACAGCCGGAACGGTTTTTCGCTGGCGCCAACCAGGGTCTCGACAAACGCGCTGGCCGGTTTCGCCAGTATCTCGGCCGGCGCGGCATATTGCACTACTTTGCCGCCATCCATCACCGCGATCTTGTCGCCCATGTGAACGGCCTCTTCCATGTCATGGGTGACTAGGATGATGGTGGTGCCGAAGCGCTTCTGGATCGCCAGCAGATCCTCCTGCGCCTTGTTGCGGATGATTGGATCGAGCGCGCCGAACGGCTCATCCATCAACAGCACGTTGGGTTCCGCGGCAAGCGCCCGGGCGACGCCGACGCGCTGCTGCTGGCCGCCGGAAAGCTCATGCGGATAGCGTGGCCCGTAGGCTTGCGGGTCGAGCTGATATAGCGTCATCAGCTCGTCGACGCGGGCTTTGATGCGGTTGGCGTCCCAGCCGAGCAATACCGGCACAGTGGCGATGTTCTGTGCCACCGTGCGATGCGGAAACAGACCGTGGCCCTGGATGGCATAGCCGATGCTGCGACGCAGCTCATAATCAGGCACCGAGCGGTTGTCGACGCCGTCGAGCTTGATCACGCCCGATGTCGGCTCGACCAGCCGGTTGATCATGCGAAGCAGCGTCGTCTTGCCGGAGCCGGAGGTGCCGACGATGACGGCGATGCTGCGCGGCTCGATTACTATCGACACGTCGTCGACCACTGTCGTCTCGCCGTAGCGCTTGGTGATGCCTTCGATCTCGATCATGCCGTTTAAACCCTGCGCTTGCTGGCGCTCATTTCGATCACTGCATCGAGGATGATGGCGGCGGCGAAGGCCAGCGCCACCGTCGGCACGGCACCGAGCAGCACCAGGTCCATCGCCGTCTGGCCGACTCCCTGGAATACGAATACGCCAAAGCCGCCGCCGCCGATCAGCGCGGCAATGGTGGCGAGGCCGATATTCTGCACCAGCACGATGCGAATGCCGGTGAGGATCACCGGGAAAGCCAGCGGAAACTCGACGCCGAACAGCCGCTGGCGGTCGGTCATGCCCATGCCGCGCGCTGCGTCGTTGGCGGCACGCGGCACACCGGCAAGGCCGACCACGGTGTTGGCCACCACCGGCAGCAGTGAATAGAGGAACAGGGCGACGAAAGCCGGCGCCGTGCCGATGCCGCGAATGCCGAGCGCGGCAGCACCCGGCACATGCGAAGCGACCCAGCCGAGCGGTGCTATCAAGAGGCCGAACAGCGCGATCGAAGGAATGGTCTGAATGATGTTCAGCACGTTGAGCACGCCGGCCCGCAATTTCTCGACGCGGTGGCAGAGGATGCCGAGCGGCAGGCCGATAATCACTGCTGCCGCCAGCGAACCCAGCGCCAGCGTCACGTGCTTGGAGCCTTCCGCCCAAAAACTATCGGCGCGATTGAAATATTCCTTGAGGATCGACAGGCTGTTCCAGCTCCCCGAGACCAGCAGCAGGCCGATCGCCGCTGCGGCGACAACAAGCACGCCGACCCGTGCCTGCGGCGACAGGTTCAGCCTTGTAAGCACGTCGGCGAGCAGAAGCGTGAAGGCGAAGATAAACAGCCAGAAGCCCGAAGCCGGCGAGATACGGGCGAAGGTGTTGCCGGCGGGCGTCAGGAAGCTGCCGGCAACGCCGATCAGCAGCGCCAGCGCCGCAAGTGCAACCACACTGGCGGCGAGGCGCAGAGCAAGCGGCGTTTTCAGCAATGCAATGAGCGCCGCTGCGACAACAATCGCCATCAATAGCGGACCGACCGCCGCAGGCAAAGATTCGAGGATCGAGCTCGCCTCGCCGGGTACGATGCGATTGGCGCGGAACGTGGCGAATGGTGCCGCAAAAGCCGCATAGGCTGATATCGCCGCGATAACCACGCCGAGCTTGTCAAACCGGATGCGCACGCCCTCCCCCATCGGCCGATCCGCGCACCTCGAAAGCGGCGCGCCGGAATCGCCTTACTTGAGGAAGCCGTTCTTTTTCAAAAAGTCTTCGGCGACGCCCTTGACCGGTTCGCCGCCAACCTGGACGCGGCCATTCAACTCCTGCAGCGTGACGAGATCGAGCTTGGCGAAGACCGGCTTCAGCAGCGTCTCGATTTCCGGGTGCTCCTTCAGCACCGCCTCGCGGATGATCGGCGCCGGCTGGTAGACCGGCTGCACACCCTTGTCGTCCTCAAGCACGACGAGGCCGGAGGGCGCGATGCCGCCGTCGGTGCCGTAGACCATGGCCGCGTTGGCGCCGTTGGTCTGGTTGGCCGCAGCGGCAATGGTCGCCGCCGTATCGCCGCCCGACAGCGTGATCAACTGGTCCGGCTTCAGCGTAAAGCCATAGGTCTTCTGGAAAGCGGGCAGCGCGGCCGCCGAATTGACGAACTCGGCGGACGCCGCCAGCACCACCTTGCCGCCGCCCGAGACATATTTGCCGAAGTCGGAAAGGGTGACGAGCTTGTTGGTATCGGCGACCTCCTTACGCAGGGCGATCGCCCAGGTGTTGTTAGCCGGTGACGGGGACAGCCAGACGATCTTGTTGGCGTCGTAATCGAGCTTCTTGGCAGTCTCGTAGGCCTTAGCGGCATCCTTCCACACCGGATCGTCGGCCTTCTCGAAGAAGAATGCGGCGTTGCCGGTGTATTCCGGATAGATGTCGATCTCGCCGGCCGTAATTGCCTTGCGTACCACAGGCGTGCCGCCGAGTTGGATGCGGTCGGTGGTCTGGATATTATTGGCGTTCAGCACCAGCTGGATGATGTTGCCGAGCACGCCGCCCTCGGTGTCGATCTTCGACGACACCACCACCTGGGCACTCGCCGAGGCCACCGTGATGCCGAGCGCCAGCACGGTGCCGGCCAGAACCTTGATTGAAAACATATCACAAATCCCTTGCTGTGAACCGGAATATGGCTGCCGCATATGAGCATGGCTTCGATGCCCCGTCGGGGTACACGGTTTCATAAGAAGCGTGATGGACGCAATAATTTTGTTCGGATTTGGGTGAATCCGCTGTTGTCTCGTCCCGACAGCGTGGCGTCAGCTGGCCGCACGCAAGCCCGTCATCTTCAACACGCCCAGTGCCACGAAGCACAGCGCGACGACCGGAAAAATCATCCAGTTCAGCATCTCCCAGCCCCAGGCATTGTAGACCGCGCCCGACATCAGCGAGGCGAAGGCGACGGAGCCGAACAGGACGAAATCGTGGAACCCCTGGACCTTGCCTTTTTCGGATGGCTGGTAGCTGTCAGCCACCATGGCGGTGGCGCCGATGAAGCTGAAGTTCCAGCCGAGGCCGAGCAGGATCAGCGTTGTCCAGAACTGCCACAGTGCCAACCCCGACAGCGCGACTATACCGCAGCCAATGAGCAGCACCAGGCCGATGGCCACGATCCGCTCCGCGCCAAAACGATAAATCAGCGACCCCGTGAAGAAGCTCGGCGCGAACATCGCCATCACATGCCAGGAAATGCCGAGCGTGGCGTCGTCGGTCGAAAGGCCGCAGCCGACCATGGCCAGCGGCGCGCCGGTCATGACGAAGCTCATCAGCGCGTAGCTGCCGATGGCGCAAAACAGCGCCGCGACGAAGCGCGGCCTGGTGACGATTTCTAAGAGCGGCCGGGCGTCGCTGTCGGCGATTTCCACCTTCTCGGTTGCCTTGGCTGGGATGCGCAATAAAGAGAGGATGGCGGCGCCAACCGCCGCCAGCACCAGGATGGACGCAAACGAGCCGGCAAACTTCACCGGCGAGAACAGGTCGCCGGTGAAAATGACGATCTGCGGCCCAAGTATGGCGGTGACGATGCCGCCGGCCAGCACGAAGGAGATGGCGCGCGCCTTGAATTCAGGCGGAGCATTGTCGGCGGCGGCAAAGCGGAATTGCTGGACAAAGGCACCGCCGATCCCGATCACGGCAAGGCCGAAAGCGAACAGCCAGAAGCTGGCATGAAACAGCGCCAACGTAGCGACCAGCCCGCCAAGCGCTGTGACCGCAGTGCCGGTCATGAAGCCGTCGCGCTGGCCGAGCCGGCGGATGATCGCCGCGGCCGGCAGGGAACCGAGCGCCACGCCGACATTGAAGCCGGTGATCGGCGCGGTTGCCAGCGACTTGTCGGCTTCGAGGAGGTACTGCCCGGCCAGTCCGCCCATGGAAATGGCGATGGGTGCCGCCGAACCGATGATCGCCTGCGAGGCTGCGAGGATGAAAGCGGTGCGACGCGCTTCCTTGCCGGCCTCAACGACGACGATAGCAGTCATGAGGCGTCCTTGCCGCGGCCCTCGCCACGCACGCGGCGCGACACGCGATCAAGCACCGCATTGACCAGTTTCGGCTCGTCTTCTTCGTAAAATGCCTTGGCGATGTCGACATATTCGGAGACGATGACCGCCACCGGCACGTCCTCGCGTTTCATCAATTCGTAGACGCCGGCACGCAATATGGCGCGCAACGTCGAATCGAGCCTCGACAGCGGCCAGTCCTCGGTCAGCGCCTGGCGGATAATCGGATCGATGGTCTTCTGGTGCTCGACAACGCCGGCAAGAATGGCGCGAAACCATTGCGCATCGGCCTCGCGATAGAGCGCGCCGTCGACTTCCTTGCCGAGCCTGAACGCCTCGTATTCGGCGGTGATCTCAAACACGCCGCTGCCGGCGACATCCATCTGGTAGAGCGCCTGCACAGCCGCCAGGCGGGCAGCACCGCGCTTGTTGGCATGGCGAACCGCAGGCTGGCCGGGCGAAGCGGGTTCGCTCACGTTCGCTCTCCCAGTTGTTCCTTTAGGGCGATCATGGTCAGCGCCGCACGCGCCGCAAAGCCGCCCTTGTCGCCTTCGGAGCGCCTGGCCCGTGTCCAGGCCTGTTCGTCGTTTTCGGTGGTCAGGATGCCATTGCCGATGCAGACTGAATCCTGCACGGACAGGTCCATCAGGGCACGGCTGGATTCATTGGCGACGATATCGAAATGATAGGTGTCGCCGCGGACCGCCGTGCCGAGGGCGACGAAACCGTCATAGCTCGTCCCGCCTTCGGAAGCACCGTCGAGCGCGAAGGAAATCACCGCCGGGATTTCGAGCGAGCCCGGAACGGTGACGACATCGTATGTCGCGCCCGCTTCGTCGAGCGCGCTGGTCGCGCCTTCGAGCAACGCGTCCGCAAGGTCGTCGTGAAAGCGCGCCTCGATGACAAGAAGGTGGGCCTTCTTCTTCGGACGGATGAACGCTTTGCCGTGTTGGGATGTGCCAGCCATAGATGTCTCCGGGGATCGCCGGTGACTTAGGCCGAAGCCGGTTTGATCGCAAGCGGAAGATTGCTGAAGGAACGTTCAAGGCCAACCCGGTGGCGGCCGCATCAGGGAATGGACTTTATGGGCGATCACCTCAAAGTCCCTCTTTGGCCGCCTCCACCAGTCGCGCCGCGTAGCGGGCCATGGTGTCGATCTCGAGGTTGACGCGGTCGCCGACCTGGCGTTCGCCCCAGGTGGTGACCGTCAGCGAGTGGTGGATCAATAGCACGTCGAAGCGGGTGCCTTCGACCTTGTTGACGGTGAGCGAAGTGCCGTCGAGCGCGACGGAACCCTTGGGGGCGATGAATTTGGCAAGCTCGCGCGGTGCTTCCAGGGTAAAGCGAACGGCGTCACCCTCTTCCTTGCGGGCCACGATCTCGGCCATTCCGTCGACATGGCCTGACACGATATGGCCGCCAAGCTCGTCGCCGATCTTCAGCGCCCGCTCCAGGTTGATGCGCGTGCCGGATTTCCAGCCCATCGCGGTCGTCAGCCTGAGTGCTTCTTCCCAGGCCTCGACTTCGAACCAGCGTGCGTTCGCGCCGTCTTCCGGCAATCCCGTTACCGTCAGGCAGACGCCGCCGCACGAAATTGAAGCGCCAATGGCAATGGTCTGCGGATCGTAGGCGGTGTCGATGCGCAAACCGACGCCTTCCCTGAGCGGCTTCACGGCGGCGACGGTGCCGACATCGGTGACGATTCCAGTGAACATTACTTTGGCCCAGTGAACATCAGTTCGGTCCTAAATGTCTCTTGTCCATTCGGCATATGTGTCTTCGCCGAAACGCATGTCGCGCAATTTGCGAAATCCCGGCGGGATATGGTTGGCATCTATCGGCGATGCAATGCCGTCCTCGCCGATCGCATCCGGCCCCTGAAACAGCACGATGCGATCGACGAGTTGTTCGTCGAGGAACGCCTTGGCCACCTTGGCGCCGCCCTCGACCAGCACGCTCGCCATGCCCAGCGCCGCCAGATCCTCGAGCAGTTCCGGCAGCGCAATATCGCCTTCATACGTCTCAGTGCCGATGAAGCGCACTCCGGTGCGTTCGAGCGCGGCCCGCCGACGTGGATCGGCCTCGGCACACGCGGCGACATAGAGCGGGACCCGGTCGACGCCGGAAACCAGCTTCGAGGTCTCCGGCAGCCTGATCTGGCGGTCGAGCACGATGCGCGCCGGCGAACGGTTCTCAAGTCCCGGCAGCCGCACCGTCAGCGCCGGATCGTCCTCCAGCGCGGTGCCGATGCCGATCAATATGCCGTCCGCTTCGGCGCGCATCAGATAGACTTCGCGCCGCGCGATATCGCCGGTAATGGAGACCTGCCCCTCGCCTTTCACGCCGATCTTATTGTCGCTCGAAAGCGCAAGCTTCAGAATCACTTCCGGGCGTTTTTTCAGAGATCGAATCAAATAGCCGGCCATCTGCTCCGCGGCCTCGGCCGCCAGCACTTTTTCCATCACCTCGACGCCCGCGGCACGCAAGATGGCGTAGCCCTTGCCGGAAACACGCGGGTCCGGATCGCTGGCAGCGCCAACCACCCGCGCCACGCCGGCGCTGACCAGCGCATTGGCGCAAGGCGGCGTGCGGCCGTGATGGGCGCAAGGCTCCAGCGTTACATAGGCGGTGGCGCCTTGCGCCAGCTCACCGGCCTCGGCCAGCGCCTCGGTTTCGGCATGCGGCCGGCCGCCGACGGCCGTGACGCCGCTGCCGACGATCATTGGCCCGTCGCCGTCATCGCGTACGATCAGCGTGCCGACGGAAGGATTGGTCGACGTCCGGCCGGCATTTTTGCGCGACAGCCTGAGGGCTGCCGCCATATAGCGGCGATCGAGGACCTCTTGCTTCGCCGTGCTGCGCTCGGACCCTGCCATGCTCAGCCGGCGTCCTCTTCGCTCTTCAGCTCTCCGCCCCTGGGCTCGTCACTTTTGAGCTCGTCGCCTTTGAGCTCGCCCAACACGTCGTGGAAATCCTTGGCCTCGCGGAAATTGCGGTAAACGGAGGCAAAGCGCACATAGGCGACATCGTCGAGCGACTTAAGCGCCTCCATGACCAGCCGGCCGACTTCGCCGGAGGCGACCTCGGTCTCGCCCGAGCTCTCCAGCTGGCGCACTATGCCGGTCACCGCGCGGTCGATGCGCTCCGGGTCGACGTTGCGCTTGCGTACCGCAATCTCGACCGAACGCAGCAGCTTGTCGCGGTCGAACGGCACCTTGCGTCCCGACTTCTTCACCACGACGAGGTCGCGCAGCTGTACCCGCTCGAAAGTGGTGAAGCGGCCGCCGCAATCTGGGCAGACGCGCCGCCTGCGGATCGCCGCGCCGTCTTCGGCAGGGCGCGAATCCTTCACCTGCGTATCTTCGGACTGGCAATAAGGGCAGCGCATGGAGAGCCTTCGGTTCGCGATTCTCGTGGAGCGAAAGGCTTAGAGGTTTTTGCCACGATGGCAAAGTATGGCCGATGACCGATCGCGCCTCAGAGATAGCGAGGCACGAGGAAAATTGCGAGAGCGGCAATCAGTTGGACGGCAATACGCCAATCAGGGAGCGACGTCGCCGGTCGGGAAGCCGCAGGACGTGCCGAGATAGCGATAGGCCTTGGTGAAGCCGTCCATCGATATGGTCGCGACCGGCTTGTCGGCGAAGCTGACATCGAGGGCGCTGGTACGGCGCATGGCACGCAGTATGGCGAGCGTTGTCTCGGGCTTGTTGTTCACTATCCACTGGCCGTCGGCGATAAGATGAAAACCAGCCTTGATCTTGTCGTTGACGTCGCGGAACACCGCCGGGATGTTGTCGCCCTTAGGCAAGTCACCGTTTCTCACGGCGATGATGAGGCTCGGATAGCCCTCGGGCGGCAGTACGTCGCCATTCGAGATGGCTAGCGTAAGGGTGCCGCTGGTGCCGTTTGCGTCGAAAAAGACCGTCGAGGCGGCGCAGGTCTTGCGCACATCTTCACCGGTGTTGACCACGTCCACCGTGGTGGACCATCTGCCGAAGGTCTCTGTCTTGGGTGCTGCCGGGGTCAGCTCGGTCTGTGCCAAAGCGAGGCCGGACTGGTGCGAGATGGCTAAGGTGAGCAAGGCGCCAACGCTGGCGAAACGGAAAATTCGCATCATCATCAAGCCTCTCCGAGATGCCGCCGTGTCCAGTTGATCGGCGCCGTCACAGTTGGGGAACGACGCCCTGCGTCAACCAAGATACGGATAAAGCGGAAAACGATCCGTCAATACCGCTACCTTGGCCTTCACGGCTGCCTCGACGGCAGCATTGCCCTCGTCGGAATTGGCGACTTTCAGTCCATCCAGCACTTCGGCGATCAGCTTGCCGATCTCACGGAACTCGGCCTGGCCGAAGCCGCGCGTGGTGCCGGCCGGCGTGCCGAGCCGAACGCCCGAGGTCACGAAGGGCTTTTCCGGATCGAAGGGGATGCCGTTCTTGTTGCAGGTGATGTTAGCGCGGCCAAGGGCAGCTTCGGCGCGCTTGCCGGTGGCGTTCTTGGGACGCAGATCGACCAGCATCAGATGGTTGTCGGTACCGCCGGAGACGATGTCGAGACCGGTTTCCTGCAGGCTGGAGGCCAGCGCCTTGGCATTTGCGACGACGCTCTCCGCATATATCTTGAAGCTCGGGTTCAGCGCTTCGCCCAGAGCCACCGCCTTGGCGGCGATGACATGCATCAGCGGTCCGCCCTGCAGGCCGGGGAAGACGGCCGAATTCATCTTCTTGGCAATCTCCTCGTCATTGCAAAGGATCATGCCACCGCGCGGCCCACGCAGCGATTTGTGCGTCGTGGTGGTCACCACATGAGCATGCGGCAGCGGCGACGGATGCATGCCGCCGGCGACCAGGCCGGCGATGTGGGCCATGTCGACCATCAGATAGGCACCGATCGAGTCGGCGATCTCGCGAAAACGCTCCCAGTCCCAGACGCGTGAATAGGCGGTGCCGCCGGCCAGGATCAATTTCGGCTTGGTCTCATGGGCGGTCTTCTCGATCGCATCCATGTCGAGCAGATGATCTTCCCTGCGCACGCCATAGGAGACAACCTTGAACCATTTGCCGCTCATATTGACAGGCGAGCCATGCGTCAGGTGGCCGCCGGAATTGAGGTCGAGGCCCATGAAGGTGTCGCCGGGCTGCAGCAACGCCAGGAACACCGCCTGGTTCATCTGGCTGCCGGAATTCGGCTGGACGTTGGCGAAGTTGCAGCCGAACAGCTTTTTCGCGCGTTCGATGGCCAGTTCCTCGGCGACATCGACGAATTGGCAGCCGCCATAGTAGCGCTTGCCCGGATAGCCCTCGGCATATTTGTTGGTCATGATCGACCCTTGCGCCTCGAGCACGGCGCGCGAGACGATGTTTTCCGAGGCAATCAGCTCGATCTCATGGCGCTGGCGGCCGAGTTCGTTGCGGATGGCGCCGAAAATCTCGGGGTCGGCATCGGCAAGCGTGGTTTCGAAGAAGGATTCGAATTTGTTCGACACTGCCGCTGCTGTTGCCATGGGCTGAAATCCTCAAGGTTCGGGGTCTGTCGCGCCATTAACACAGTTGCTTTCGGCCCGCCACGTTTGCTGCGCGAAATTTGCTGGCCGGATTGCGCCAGAGAGACTGGCGGCCTCTATTTCCTTGCCTGCCGACCCTTCAGCAGGGCCTCGGTGAGCGTGATCTCGGTGAACAGCGCCGCGTGGTTTGCATATGGTCCGTGGCGAACTGATTTTCGGAATCATGCGCAAAGCTCAGAGCGCGACGGCGACAATAAAAAAGGCCGCCCTTCCGGCGGCCTTTTGCAAATGAACTCAGCTGTTTAGAGCGCGGATGTGATCTGCAGCTCGTTGGCCCCGTCGAGGCCGTAAATGTCGTCGCGGAACTGCACCACGCCCGGCCCCGTCGACCAGGCCGAGATGTAGAGAAAATAGACCGCCACCGGATTGGTGACCTGCACCGGGACGTTCTCGCCACTCTTGATCGCTGCCTCGAAGTGCTGACGGTTCCAACCCGGCGTATCGCGAAGAATCCAGGTGACGAGATCGCGCACATTCTGGACGCGCACGCAGCCCGATGAATCGAAGCGCATCATCTTGCCGAACAGGCTCTGCTGCGGCGTGTCGTGCATGTAGACGCCGTCCGGGCTGGGGAAATTGATCTTGACCGAGGCCATGGCGTTGCCAGCGCCCGGATCCTGGCGGAAGCGGTACTTCTCGGCGTCGTCGGTCGACCAGTCGACGGTCAGCGGATCAACCTCGCTGCCATCCGGCGCGAACAGACGGATGTGGCTGTCCTTGAGATAGTTGGGGTCCTTCCGCATCAGCGGAATGATGTCCTTGCGCACGATCGAGACCGGCGCGTTCCAGTAGGGATTGACGATGATCTCGTTGATCTTGGAATTGACGATCGGCGTCTGCCGGTCGATTTTGCCGACGATTGCGGTATGGCGCAGCACGACGCGATCGTTCTCAACGGCTTCGATCTGGGCGCCCGGGATGTCGACCAGCACGTAACGGTTGCCCAGCGTGCCGGCGCGCTCGCGCAGCCGCTGCAGATTGGTCTGCAACTGGCCGAGCCGAATTGGCGCCGAAACATTCATCGCGGCATAAGAATATTGGCCCAGCGTCCCGTCGGCAGGCAGGCCATGGCGCGCCTGGAAGCGCTTGACCGCGGAGTCGACGTAGGAATCGAAGGCTGTCGAAATGCCGGCGCTCTGCGCCAGATCGCCCGCAATCATCAGACGCTTGCGCAGCGGGACCACGTCGGGATCGTCGACGCCGAGCTGCAATTTCTTGGTGTCGGGAACCGGCTCCCAGCCGCCCTGGGCGACAATGTTCTGGTATTGCGCGACCGCCTGCTCGGTAAACGAAACGGTCTGCAGGCTGAAGATCGGCAGCGTCGAGGCCACCTTGCCGCCCTGGCTGGGGCGGGCGTCGAACTGGTCGTCCCAATTGCCGCGGGCCGAGGATTTCAGGATATCTCCGATCACATCCTGCGCACTGGCACGGCCGGCGACCATAGCGGCTGCGAGCGCGGAGGCTCCTGAAAGGAAGAAACGGCGGCTGGTTCTCATGGACGGTCCAGACATTCTTGCTACAATTCAACCTACCGGGCGGTCTCGCCCGCACTCTAGAGTTGGCTTCTTAACAATTAGCCAACCATGGCCCGCATCACTTCGGTGTAAAAACACATGGGAAGTGATTTGAGCACAGGACAAATGCACGGCTTTGGCCCCAGCATCACCCGCATCTTCGGTTCCACTGGAATATGGCGGCAACGTGGCTGTTGCTCGAATTTGGATCGGCCGGCCTGACGAAACGGAAAGACCGGTGCTTTTCGGCACCGGCCTTTGGTCCGCTCCGCGGCAGCGCTCCCGTGGTCCAGCTTCGGATTTTTATGCGGCGGGTGCGACTACATCCGGTAAGCGATGGTATCGTTCCAGAACCGGTCCAGCCGCTGGAGGGCGCGATTCATCTGCTTGAACTCTTCGGTGTTGATGCCGCCGACCTGCTCGATCGTGCCGACATGGCGCTCGTATAGGCCGGCGACGACCTCCGCCACCTCATTGCCCTTCGGCGTCAGCGAAACCCGCACCGAACGGCGGTCGATGCGCGAGCGCTGGTGGTTGATGAAGCCGAGATCGACCAGCTTCTTCAGATTGTAGGAGACATTCGAGCCGAGATAATAGCCGCGCGAGCGCAGCTCGCCGGCCGTCAGCTCCGAATTGCCGATGTTGAACAGGAGCAGCGCCTGGATGGCGTTGATGTCGGAGCGGCCGTTGCGGTCGAATTCGTCCTTGATCACGTCAAGCAGACGGCGGTGCAGCCGCTCGACCAGCTGCAGCGATTCCATGTACAGCGAACGGATCGCCTCGCGGCGGTCATCGGATACGTTGGCGGTCTTCGCCGCCGGACGCGAATTGATCATTGTCTTTGCCTCTCGTTTGTCGCCCGGTGATTTTTTGTTCTTCACCTTGATCGCGACACTATCGAATACTCATAAAATTCGACTTAAACGCCAAGGCTAACAAGAGCTTACCGGTAAGGGGTTTCGAAAGAGGCTTAACGGACGGTCACCCGAGCAAGGATAATTAACCTAAAGATTTAGCCACCGATCCTTGACCGGAATTGCTATCGCCGGGCCTGCCGCTTCTGGATCCAGATCACCACGCGGAATACGATGTAGAGCAGCGCCACCGCAAGATGCGAGGCGACGATCAGCAGCCGGTGGCCGAACAGCTCGGGGAAGCCGGCATACATGACCGTCTCGGTCACCGCGCAGATGAACCAGATCACCGGCCCCCAGGACGCCAGCATCCACAGGCCGGCGGCGGCGAATGGAAAAAACACCGCCAGCACCACCGCCGCCACCTGCCAGTGCACCGGCATCAGGTCGAAGCGCCATAAGGGGCCGGGGTAAAAGCCGATCAGCCGGATCCAGTACAAGATGCCGAACAGCAGGCAGTAGCCGGCGATGACGCGCTGGAACCAGGCGAAGATGACCTCGACCGTCGAGGGCTGCAGCACCACGCGTCTCGAGGCGGCCTCGCTCACAACTTCAGTTCCCGTTCGCCGAGCGGTGCGAAATAGGCATCGACGTCGACGGCGCTGACCTTATCGATGCCTGCCGGCCGCCATTGCGGCGTCGAGCCCTTGTCGATGATGGCAGCACGGATGCCTTCATAGAAGTCGTGCCCGGCAAGCATGCGGTTGAGGATACGGAACTCCATTTTCATGCACTCGTCCATCGACAACGTCTGCCCGGCTCTGATCTGGCGCCAGGCGACATGCAGGCTGGTCGGCGACCGGGTGCGGATGGTGGCCAGCGTCTTTGCCGCGAACTCGTCGGCAGTGGCTGCCCGCTCCAGGCTGGCGACGATATCGGCCAGCGACGGCTGCGCGAAATGCCTGGCGATGACTTCGAGCGTCGGCCTGTCGGTCTCGCGTTTGGCTGGGACGAAGCAGCCGCGCAGCACCGATTCCGGGTCGCCGCTTGCCGTCAGCCGGTCGAGAAAGCCAGCTTGATCCTCCGCCCTGATCGTATGCGTGGCCAGGCCCGACCACAAAGCATCGCCATGGCGGATGCGGTTGCCGGTCAGCGCCAGATACATGCCGAAGCTGCCGCCGAGATCCGGCAACAGATGGCTGGCGCCGACATCCGGGAAAAAGCCAATGCCGACCTCGGGCATGGCGAACTGGGCGTTCTCGGTCAGCACCCGCTGCGAGCCATGGAAGGAGATGCCGACGCCGCCGCCCATGACGATGCCGTCGATCAGCGCGACATAGGGTTTTTTGAAACGGGCGATACGGGCGTTCAGCCGGTATTCGTCGGCGAAGAAATCGACCGGAGGCTTTCCTGCCCGGCCGGCCTCGTAGATATGAAGGATGTCGCCGCCTGCCGAAAACGCCCTGCCCTCGGCCTTGACGACAACGACGTCAACGCCGTCGTCACGCTCCCAGCTGCGCAGCGCCTTGTCCAGCGCTTTGACCATGCGGTGGGTTACGGCATTGAGCGCCTGCGGCCGCGTCAGCGTGACGAAGCCGGCCCTGCCCAATCTTTCGAAGCGAATCTCGTCGCCTCCGCCAAAATCCATCGCCAGAGAATCCCTCCCCGCGCCCGCCGGGAGTGAAGTGCTAAAGCGTGGCGCATGGCCGCGTCAATGGCGGGCACGCCAGCGCGGCCTCTGGCCCGGACCGGCAGCCGGTGCTAACAATCGATGGCTAGAGGCAGCAATGACGAAAAAGTCATGGCAGGCGCGTAGCAACGCGGCACCGACGGGACGTCGTCTATGATTCGATTTTCGCGCCCTGCGCTGATGGCAATCGGGTTGATCGGCACCTGCCTGGCTGGCCATCCGGCCTTGGCGACAAGCCTCGCCGAACTCTACCAGTCGCAAACCATCGTCAATGGCCAGGGAGAAGAACACCGTCAGGCCGGCTTCAAGGTCTGCCTCGACAAAGTGCTGGTGCGGGTATCCGGCGACCAGCGCCTGCCGGCGAAACCTCAGATGACGGCACTGCGCGACAAGGCCGGCAGCTTCGTCAGCAGCTTCCGCTACCGCGATCGCATGGAAGGTATCCCCAACCATGATGATCAAGGCACGTACGATCGGCCGCACGATCTCACTTGCCAGTACACGCCGCCGGTGATCGATAAAGTGCTTGCTGAGCTCGGCAGCAAGCCATGGCTCGGCGAGCGGCCGATCATCTCGGTACTGCTGGCTGTGCAAGATGCACGCCAGCATTTTGTCTTGGCGAGCGACGGAGACGAAAGCCCCTATATGGCAGAGTCCTTTCAATCGGCAGCCGGACCGTTGGCGATGAAGATCGTCATTCCAAGCAAGGCCGCTCTCGTAAAAGCGGGGGCGATTTTCGAACAGGTGCGTGCGCTCTCACCCGAATTGCTGGCGGGAACTGTCGGCAACGAGGAGCTCTTGGCCGGCAGCCTGGTCTGGAGCGACAAGGAGTTGGGCTGGATCGCCGATTGGCGGCTTGCCATGAACGGCAAGGCCTATAAATGGCAAGTGCGCGGCGTCAACTTCGACGAGGCATTCCGCGTCGCCATGCGGGGTGCTGCGCAGATCCTGTCAGGCAATGGCCAACCAGAATAGCGCCGGAGCGCTGGCACAATCGTGTCGCATTGGTCAGCAGCGGAGGCTCGTGGTAAAAGCCGCCCGATCCGGAGTTTTGGCGATGAACAAATTCACCCCTGCAAAGCCTGCCGGCGCGCGCAGCGTCGACGAGATCACCGGCAGCCGGCGGCTGCGGCGCATGCGCAAGGCCGATTGGTCGCGCCGCCTTGTCCAGGAGAACCGGCTCTCGGTCGACGATCTGATCTGGCCGATCTTCGTCGTCGACGGCAGACAAGTGCGCGAACCGATCGCCGCCATGCCCGGCGTCTTCCGCCTGTCGCTCGACCTCGCCGTCAAGGAGGCTGAGCGCGCGGCTAAGCTTGGCATTCCGGCGATCGCCACTTTCCCCAATGTCGAGCTCGGCCTGCGGGACCAGACCGGTTCGCACATCCTCGATCCGGAAAACATCATCAACCGTGCCACCCGCGCCATCAAGCACGCGGTCCCGGAGATCGGCATCATCACCGACGCCGCGCTGGACCCGTTCACCTCGCATGGCCATGACGGCATCTTGCGCGACGGCATTATCGTCAATGATGAAACGGTGGAGCAGGTGACGGCAGCAGCCGTCATCCAGGCGGCGGCAGGGGCCGACATCATTGCCCCCTCGGACATGATGGACGGCCGGATCGGTGCCATCCGCGATGCGCTGGACGCCAATGGGTTTCAGGATGTAGCGATCATGTCCTATGCGACCAAGTTCGCATCCGCCTTTTACGGCCCCTATCGTGAGGCGGTCGGCACCGCCGGCCTGCTCAAGGGCGACAAGAAGACCTATTACATCGATCACGCCAATTCCGACGAAGCGGTGCGCGAGGCCGAGCAGGATCTCGCCGAGGGCGCCGACATGCTGATGGTCAAGCCCGGCCTGCCCTATCTCGACATCATCCGCCGGCTGAAGGACGAGTTGCAGATGCCGACCTTCGCCTATCAAGTGTCGGGCGAATATTCGATGATCAAGGCCGCCGCCGCCAATGGCTGGATCGACGGGGAAAAGGCGATGCTTGAATCGCTGCTGGCCTTCAAGCGCGCCGGCTGCGACGGCATCCTGACCTATTTCGCGCCGGAAGTGGCTGAGATGCTGAAGGGGTGATGCGCCTCCGTAGCGCCCACATCGAGTAACGTTCCTTCGTCCAAAGCGCGACATGGCCACCGCAGGGCAATCGCTTCAGGTTTGCGCTGCCCCTCATTGCCCTGCCGGGCATTTCTCCTCGTATAGTGACGGGGAGAAAGACGCGTTCGCAAAAGATTTCGCCAATCTCCAGCGTTGCAAAAACATCGCCGAGGTTGCGGCCAGCCCCTTCGCCCCGTCACTATACGGGGAGAAGGTGCCGGCAGGCGGATGAGGGACGGCGCCAACATTGAGATTGGTCATCCCAACATGATTTGGAAGCGATTGCCCCGGCGATTCAAAAAACCGCTTGCAAAATGCAATCAGTTAAGCTAACCCGATAACTGCTGCATCGCACAATTGGTTATCGAGGAGGCTCTCATGTCCAAACTTCGCGTCAAGGCTTTCACCCTGTCGATCGACGGCTTCGGCGCCGGTCCCGACCAAGACCTCAAGAACCCGCTGGGTGTTGGCGGCGAAGCCCTGCACGAATGGATGTTCGGCACCCGCACCTTCCGAAAGATGGTCCTCGGCAAGGATGGCGGGACCACGGACACTGACGAGACGTTCGCGGCGCGCAGCTTCGAGAATGTCGGCGCATGGATCCTCGGCCGCAACATGTTCGGGCCGATCCGCGGCGAGTGGCCTGACGAGAGCTGGAAAGGCTGGTGGGGAGACAATCCGCCATACCACGTGCCAGTCTTCGTGCTGACGCACCATCCGCGGGATCCCATTGTCATGGAGGGCGGCACGACCTTCTATTTCGTGACCGACGGCATCCACTCAGCGCTGGAGAAGGCGAAAGCAGTGGCTGACGGCAAGGATGTACGGCTGGGCGGTGGCGTTTCTACGATCCGGCAATATCTCAAGGAAAAGCTCATCGACGAGATGCATCTGGCGATCTCACCTGTCCTGCTAGGCGCCGGCGAGAGCCTTTTTGCCGGCATCGACATGCCCAAGCTCGGCTACCGCTGCAGCGAGCAGGTCGCGACGCCGAAGGCCACGCATGTCATCATCGAGCGCGATTAGGAAGTAGCGTGGGCGTTTTTGTCTGCGCTATTGGCGAACCCTTTGGTGCAGCCCCTTTCTCCCCGTCACTATACGGGGAGAAATGCCCGGCAGGGCAATGAGGGGCGGCGCAAGCGATCAAAGATTACGCTGCCGGACAATACCACCGAGGGCAATATGACGTCAGAATAAGTTTAGTCCACGAAGTGATTTGAGCGGGTTCAATTGTCGAGGTTGGCGCCGCCCCCTCATCCGCCTGCCAGCACCTTCTCCCCGTATAGTGACGGGGAGAAGGAGGCCCAGCCTCAATACTTCTCCGGCACGTACAGTTCGCGCGGCAGCACCTGGCGCTCGTATTCGGGATTGAAGACGCGCTCGGGCAGTGTGATCTCCTCGTGCGGCACCTCCTCATAGGGCATTTGCTTGAGGAGATGGTCGATGCAATTCAGCCGCGCCCGCTTCTTGTCGTTGCCCTCGACGATGAACCAGGGAGCTTCCGGGATGTTGGTGCGGGCAAAGGTTTCTTCCTTGGCCTTTGTGTACTGTTCCCAGCGCACGCGCGACTGGAGGTCCATCGGCGACAGTTTCCATTGCTTCATCGGGTCATGGATGCGCATCAAAAAGCGCATCTGCTGCTCCTCATCGGTGATCGAAAACCAGTATTTGACAAGCGTAATGCCTGAGCGGACGAGCATGCGTTCGAAATCCGGCACGTCGCGAAAGAACTCCTCGACCTGATCCGGCTGGGCAAAGCCCATCACCCGCTCGACGCCGGAGCGGTTGTACCAGGAGCGGTCGAACAGCACGATCTCACCGCCGGCCGGCAGATGCGGAACGTAGCGCTGGAAATACCATTGCGACTTCTCGCGCTCGGTCGGCGCCGGTAGTGCTACGACGCGGCAGATGCGCGGATTGAGCCGCTGGGTGATGCGCTTTATGACGCCACCCTTGCCCGCCGAGTCGCGGCCCTCGAATACCACGACGAGCTTCTTCTTGTGATAGGCGACCCAGGACTGCAGCTTGATCAATTCGGATTGCAGCGTGATCAGATCGCGAAAATATTGCAGGCGGTCGATCGATGGCGGATGCGCATTCTTATAGATCTTGGCGATCTCCATCGACAGCGCCGGCTCAGAGATTTCCAGCTCATAATCTTCGTCGAGCGTGTCGGCGAGTTCCGCTTCCAGCCAGTCCCTGGCCGGGGAATTCTGTTTTATCTCGGTCATTTGCGCTGCTCCGCTTACAGGCCGTGTCGGCCGCTGTCAGGCGCTCTGCCGCCCGGCCCGGCGGCCGGAAATCGAAGCGCTGAACCGATGTTAGTATAGGCCGGCAATGACGGTTTTATTGCAGCCGCTGTTGCGCTGGCTGCGCGTCCAATCCGTAAGATGTGATCGATGTTGCCCTGCAACACGGGCGACAAGCGGAACGAATTATCCTACAAATGCCCGGTTCATTCAGGGCTGTCGTTTGAAACGCCCTTTCCCGATAAAATCATGAGGATACGACATGGAATACCGCACTCTCGGCCGTTCCGGGCTGAAGGTTTCGACGCTGACCATGGGCACCATGACGTTCGGCGGCGGCGGCGCGTTTTCGGCGGTCGGCAAGACCGACCTCGACGAGGCGCGCCGGATGATCGACCTTTGCATCGATGCGGGCATCAACGTCATCGACACCGCCAACGTTTATTCGAACGGGGTGTCGGAGGAGATCATCGGCGAGGCGCTCTGCGGCAAGCGCAAGGGCGACGTGTTGATCGCCTCCAAGGCGCGCATGCGGATCGGCAAAGGCCCCAATGATGAAGGCCTGTCGCGCTATCATCTGATCCGCGAATGCGAGAGGAGCCTGAAGCGCCTCAGGACCGATGTCATCGACATCTATTTCCTGCACGAGTGGGATGGCCTGACACCGCTCGAGGAAACCATCGCCGCGCTCGACACGCTGGTCGCGCAGGGCAAGGTCCGCTATGTCGGCTGTTCCAATTATTCCGGCTGGCAGGTGATGAAGGGGCTCGGTATCAGTGACCGTCATCACCAGCCGCGCTTCGTCACCCAGCAGATCCACTACACGCTGGAAGCCCGCGAGGCCGAGTATGAATTGTTGCCGATCTCGGTCGACCAAGGGCTCGGCGTGCTGGTCTGGAGCCCGCTCGCCGGCGGATTGCTGTCCGGCAAATACCACCGTGACCAGCCGACCGCCCGCCAGCTCAGTGGCTGGTCGGAACCGCCGATCCGCGACGAGGACCGGCTGTGGCGGATCGTCGACGTGCTGATCGATATCGGCAACAACCACGGCGTGTCGGCGGCGCAGGTGGCGCTTGCCTGGCTGCTTGGCCGGCCCGCCGTCAGTTCGCTGGTGATCGGCGGACGAACCGAAGCGCATTTCAAGGACAATATCGCTGCTGCAAGCCTGGTGCTCGGCGATGAGGAGCGCACACGCCTCGACGTGGTCAGCAGGCCGCCCGTGCTCTATCCCTACTGGCACCAGCAATTCACGGCAAAGGACCGGTTCGGGCCCGCCGATCTCGTCCTCGACCGGGACGGCGCCTGAAAAAACGCCCTGAAGCGGGGCTCCCCGGACTGCGACGAGATATGGAGCCGATCGTGCCTTGCGGTGTTGTGTTTGTGGCCCAATGCTCCTAGGCAAAGGCCAAGCACAATGAAAGGAAACGATATGGCACGAGCACCGAACTACGGTCAGGAACGCAAGGAACGCGACCGGCAGAAGGCTGCCAAGAAGGCGGAAAAGCAGGCTGCCAAGGTCGCGGCCAAGGAGCGCTCGAAGCCCGAGGGCGAAAGCGAGTCCCAAACCAACACCGAAACGGCCGAGTGATGATATCAGGCCTGTCAGGCGGCCCGGGTCTCGATCAAGTCCCCGCTATGCCTCAGGCCGGCGCCTTGTCGCTGACGAAGACGTTCACTTCGCGGGCGGCGGCAATGAAGGCCCGTCTTGCGTTCATGGCCGGCTTGTCGCCGGCCAGCGCATCATGACAGGCTTGCAGCGCTTCGCGGTGCTTGGGGCTGCGCTTGCCGGGCCAATTGTTGAGGAGGTAGTCGGAAGCCTCGCGGGCCGTACGCAAGAGCTGATTGCTTCCCGCCGCGCCCTTGACGGTCACGGGTGTGTCAAATCGGTTGTTTTCCATCGCCGCTCTTACGCCATCGGCATTTGCGAAGCGAGACCGAAAGTAGCTTTCTTCGCTCATCTGCCTTTTTCGTGATCAATGGCCGCCGATCCTCACTCAAGCGACGACGGCAAATCCCCTGGCGCGCAGGCCGCGCCGGTCGTTGCGCAACGACGTCACCAGCCGGTCGCGGCTACCGTCGATATGAGATGAAAGCAGGCAGGCGGCCCCGTCGGCATCGCCGGCCCGCACCGCCGACAGAATGTCATGGTGTTCGGCCCAGGCACGGCCAAGCGCTGCCTCGTCGCGAACCTCGAGCCAGCGGGCGCGCGACAGGCGCGTCATCGCATCACGAACCGCTCTGAACAGGAACTCGTTGCCTGACAGGCGCGCCAGCTCGATATGAAAATCCATGCCGACACGATGCCATTCCTCGCGCGGCGTCTGGTCGTCGCAGGAATCGAGCATCGCCTCGATGATTTCGACGGCACCCCTGTCCTGCAAGGCACAAGTCAGCCTGACTGCCGCGACCTCGACCGCCTCGCGATAGACGGCGATCTGCTCCAGCTCGGCAAGATTGATGGGCGAGACCGTCCAGCCGCGGCCGTCGCGGCAGATCAGGCCTTCGGTCTCGAGCCGCAGCAACGCCGCCCTGACCGGCGTGCGCGAGGCGCCTAAGCGGCTTTCGACCCAGCGCTCCGTCAGCCGCTCGCCGGGACCGATCTCGAGCCCGAGGATCATCTCGCGAAGCTGCTTTTCGACGTTCTGCATCTGCGACATTGGCGTTCCGTTTGTTGGAGCCGGTTCATTAGCCCTCTGCTCACCGGCCATTACTGGCGATCACTTTGCAGGGACCGCATTGACAGCGACCAGCCTTGCGTCCATGACGGATACCAGTTTGGTATCCCAAAATGGTATCCGCAGCAACCCAACGACAGCAGTCTCTGACATGCCGCAAGACGCCATCCTCGCCGTGCAAGGCACGCATAACGTCCACTGGCGCCGCAATCTCGCCGTGTGTTTTGCCGGCTCGTTCAGCACGCTCGCAGCGATGACGCTGCTGTTGCCGTTCCTGCCGCTCTACGTCGAACAGCTGGGCGCCGAGGGCCATGCGGCGATCGTGCAGTGGTCGGGCATCGCCTACGGCGCCACTTTCCTTGCTGCCGCGCTGGTCGCACCCCTGTGGGGGCGGTTAGGCGACCGCTACGGCCGCAAACTGATGCTGGTGCGCGCCAGTTTCGGCATGGCGCTGTGCATGTCGCTGACCGGCATGGTGCAGACTGTCTGGCAATTGGTGTTCTTGCGCCTGCTGATCGGCTTTGCCGGCGGCTATTCTTCGGGCTCGACCATCCTGGTTGCCATGCAGACGCCCAAGGATCGCTCCGGCTGGGCGCTGGGCGTGCTGTCGGCCGGAATCACGGCCGGTGCCCTGGTCGGCCCGCTGCTCGGCGGCGCGCTGCCGCCGCTGATTGGCATCCGCGCCACATTCCTGCTCGCCGGCGGCGTCATTTTCCTGGCCTTTCTGGCAGCCACCTTGCTGATCAAGGAGGCCCCTCGCCCGGTTGCCGCCAAGGCCGCGTCAGAAGAAAAGGCGAAAGGCGGCTGGTCGCAAATTCCCGACAAGCGCCCCGTCGTCGCCATGCTGGCGACCGGGATGCTGTTGAGTTTCGCCACCATGTCGATCGAGCCGATCATCACCGTCTATGTCCAGCAGCTCATCGAAGACCAGAGCCAGGTCACGCTGGTCTCCGGCATCGTCATGTCGGCGGCAGCGCTCGGCGCCATCCTGTCGGCGTCGCGGCTCGGCAAGCTCGCCGACCGTATCGGCCACTGGAACGTCATCGTTGCCGCACTCGCAGTCTCGGCGCTGCTCCTGATCCCGCAGGCCTTCGTCACGCAAGGCTGGCAGCTCGTCGGCCTGCGTTTCCTGATGGGCCTGGCGCTTGGCGGTCTTTTGCCCTGCATCACCAGCGTCATCCGCCACAATGTGCCCGACGGCGTCGGCGGTAATGTGCTGGGTTTGTCGATCTCGGCGCAATATGTCGGGCAGGTCGCCGGACCGCTGCTCGGCGGCTTCGTTGGTGGCCATTTCGGCATGCGCGCGGTGTTTCTCGGCACATCCGTGCTGATGGCGGGCGGAGCGGCCTATAACTGGCTGGTCCAGTCACGCCGCGAACGTGACATGTTGGCGGAAGCCGGCAAATCCTGACACGGTTCGCGCAGCGCTATCTCAGGCGGTCGCCAGCAATCACGGAGGCGTGGAAATGAGCACGGATGAACACGCGGCAGGCGGCCGCATTCTGATTTTTGCCGGCGGCCTATGCGGCGCAACCGGCGTGGCGCTTTCGGCGGCGGCGGCGCATCTCGGCGGCGCTTTCGTTGGTACGGCCGCGTCCTTCCTGCTCATGCATGCGCCGGTCTTCCTTGCCGTCGGGCTGCTCGGTGGCAATAGCATCCTGCGAAGCGGAAGCCTCATCCTCCTCGTCGGGCTTCTGCTGTTCTCGGGAGATCTCCTCGCTCGCGACTTCCTTGGCTCGCGGCTGTTCCCGATGTCGGCACCGATCGGCGGCACCTTGCTGATCGGCGGCTGGCTGGTGATGGCCACCTCGGCGCTGGTGCGTCCGCGCCGCCATTGATGCGGCAACCAATGGCGGCCGCCCTCGATCCACGAGCTCTGTCTTGCCAGCTCAGTCTCGCGGACGTTCGGGCCGAACTTGGCCGTCGCGTTTGGTCGTCTTGACCACACGCCGTCGCTCCGGCCGTTCGGTGGCCGGCGAGATGCCCCAATAATTGCGATAGATGTCTTCGAACAGATGCTTGATCGGGTGCATGGCTTAATCTCCTCTAGCTTATTTGAATCGATCCAAGCAGCAGGCGCAAAAAATACGCTGCCGATCAGCTCCGCTTGCGTCGCGTCAGGAAACGCAGGTCGCGAATCCACGGACCGGTCCTGTCGCGCCGCTTCCGGGCCTCCGCGCTGGAGCGGATGCTCCAGTCGTTCTGGTAAATGTCCTCGAACAGATAATTGACGGGGTGCATGGCACTCTCCTCTTGTATCGATCCAACCTGCGGACGAAAGCGCGCTTGGATCGATTCAAAGAATACGCGCCGCACCATAAATGTCAAGCAAAAATTTGAATCGATCCAAGGAAGGTGTTAGGTAATTGGCGATACTGTTGGACCGGAGTCCCGGAGACAAACAAATGGCATCACTCACCGAAGGCAGCAGGAGGCCCATCCGGCTGGCCGACATCGCCAAAGCCGCGGGCGTATCACACGGCACTGCCTCCAATGTCTTCAGCCGTCCCGAAATCGTGCGCGAGGAAGTCCGCGAGCGGGTCAAGGCGGCGGCCGAGGCGCTGGGCTATGCCGGCCCCGATCCAAAGGGCCGCCTGCTGCGTGCCGGCAAGGTCAATGCGATCGGCGTCGCCACCACCGAGCCGCTGTCCTATTTCTTCGACGACCCCTTTGCTCGCGTGATGATGGCCGGCATCTCGGAGGCATGCGACGCCACCGGCGCGGGAATTGCCCTGGTGTCAGCTGGCAACGAGGAAAAACTTGCCTGGAACATCCAGAGCGCCCTGGTCGACGGCTTCATCCTGTTCTGCATCGAGGGCGGTCCGCGCCTCGTCGAGCTGACGCGCGAACGAAAGCTGCCCTTCGTTGCGCTCGAGTTCGGCTCGCAGGACGACACGGTCTCGGCGATCAGTATCGACAATGTTGCCGGCGGCCGGCTCGCGGCGCACCATCTGGCGGTACTTGGACATCGCCGCTTCGCCGTGTTGTCGCTGGCCTTCGCCGACGACAGCACCGGTCTTGTCTCGCCCGAGCAGGTCCGGACAGCGTCGTATACCGGAACCCGTGACCGCCTCCTCGGCTATTTCGAAGAGCTTTCCAGGTTCGGTGTCGACACCGCCAAGGTGCCGGTCTACGAGACCGAAAACGACAAGGCGAGCACAAGGGCTGGTCTCGAAACCATTTTCGCCTCGGCGGAACCGCCGACCGCCATCCTGGCGATGTCGGACCGGATCGCAATGGTGGCATTGGAATGGCTCAACGCACGGGGTATCACGGTTCCCCGCGATGTTTCCGTCGTCGGCTTCGACGGCGTGCCTGAAGCCGCAATTTGCGAGCCTCCGCTCACCACCATCGCCCAGCCGATCGCCGAGATCGGCCGCCGGGCAGCGCGAAGAATCCTCGACTTCGATGGCACAGTGCGGCGAGAAACGCTCGACGTCGAACTTGTCGTCAGGGCATCGTCCGGACCGCCGCCAAGTACAGGCTGACTGGGCAGATCGGCTCCAAATCTTATCTATTGGCCGCCATGGGACCGATGCCAAAGGATGGACGGCCAGGCGGCGCGTTGCGGACCGGCTTGCCCTTGCCGGACCAGCCGATGGCGGACAGCCACTCCAGATAGAACGCGAGCGCGAACTGCATGGCGATGCCGGCGGCGAGCAGCAGACTGTCATAGGCAATGCCGCCCGGGTTGATCAGCTTCATCACTTGCGCCGCCATGGCAATCACCGTTCCGGCAATGAAAACCGGCAGCGAGCGTTTGCCCAATATGGCGAGCGGATTGTCACGACCGGTGCGGAACAGGTTCGAGACGGAAGGCAAGGCGACGACCAGGTAGCTCATCGCCAGGATGTGCAGCAGTCGCGGCAACGACAGGAATGTCTTGTCGAAACCGGTCAGCACCACCGGCAGGTCGAGCCATGACACATGCCCCCACAGCGGGCTGTGCACCCAGACGAGCGCCGTGAGCACATAGGCGGCGGCGGCGCCGACCAGCCAGCGATTGACCGGGATGGTGCCGCCGCGCCGCACATGCAACACGCTGGCCATGCCGATATTGAACAGCAATTGCCATGACAGCGGATTGAGGAACCAGAACCCGGGCTCCGGGTAGTTCGGTGGCGCGATCTGGTAGATTCCGGCAAGCAGCCAAAGGGCTGCGGATACGGCAAGCGCCGCCAGTGGCCGATAGCTGATGAACAGCAGGAAGGCCGGCGCCATCAACAGCAGCGCTGCATAGACCGGCAGTATGTTGTTGTAACCGAGCTGATGGCCGAGCGTGACGATGCCGACCAGGACTTGTGGCGGGTTTCTGACGAGCGGCTCGATGTTGATCAGCGTCAGAAGGTCCGGCCGTTTCGCAAACACCGCCGCCGCGCAGAAGATAGCCATGACCACCATCGTCGTGACGATGTGGGTGACATAGAGCACGCCGGCGCGGCGCCACATTTTCAGCGTTGCAATCAGCCGGTTTCCCGGCTGGAATTTGGTGCCGTAGGCGAGAGCGACGGACATGCCGGAGATCAGCACGAAGGCCTCGGCCGCATCCGAAAACCCGAAATTCTTGTAGGTCAGGGTTTCGAAAACGGTGCCCGGCACATGGTCGATGAATATGGTCAGGAGGGCGAGAGCCCGGAACACGTCAATACGCGTATCGCGTTCCGGCGAAACTGGCATGGTCATCGATAAAAGGCCTTAAAGCTGGTTGTTCATGCCGGCATGCGACCACCCGGCGCACACTGCTTCGATCCCTCCCGCGGGGGGATTATATCGGCAAAGAAACGGACTGAAATGCGCCCGGTTCAATCAACTTTCGCGGAGCTTGAAAATATTTCGTTTTGAAGCCGGCAAATTAACGAAAGTAACGCGAAATCAAAAGGATGTGACTATGGCCGAGGAGAGCCTCGAAGACGGTATTTTGCAGGAAAATTCAGGCTTTTTCTACCGGCTCCATCGACCCGCCAATTTACCCGGTGACTGGCTGTTCCTGCAGCATGGATCGGGAGTCGATGAGACGACCTTGCTGCCGCTTGGTCGGCAAATCGCGCCGCATGCGGCGCTGGTTGCGGTCCGTGGCCGCATCCCTCAGGAGGGCGGGTTCCGCTGGTTCACGCGAATCACCCCGACGCG
Organism: Mesorhizobium sp. M1423; assembly: GCF_040317575.1. Lineage (NCBI taxonomy): Bacteria > Pseudomonadati > Pseudomonadota > Alphaproteobacteria > Hyphomicrobiales > Phyllobacteriaceae > Mesorhizobium > Mesorhizobium sp. M1423. The sequence goes on along the minus strand of NZ_JAMYKU010000010.1, from coordinate 25,163 downwards.
TTTCGAACAGACGAGCATCCGTGCGGAGACGGACGCATTCGCGGGCTTCGTCGACGGCATCGCGAAGCGCCACCGCTTCGATCTCAGCCGCGCGACCTTTGTCGGTTATTCGAACGGCGCCAATCTGGTCTCAAGCGTCATGCTGCTGCATCCGGGCCTGATCGAGCGCGCCGCATTGCTGCGTCCGATGCCGGTGCTTGACGAGGTGCCGCCGGCCGACCTGTCGAAGGCGCGGGCGTTGATCATCGCCGGCGCCGCCGACCTGACCTATGCGCCATTCGCGGCGGTGTTGGCCGCCCTGCTGAGTTCGCATGGCGCCAAGGTCGAGACCCACACCATTGCCTCCGGCCATGAAATCGGCGATCCGGACGCCGAGATCGTCAGGCAATGGCTGGCGGATCCTGCGGTCGCCGTTGCAACGTCAGATCGATGAGCCTCGAAGCTATCCTCGCCCCATGCGGTTCCAGGCGTCCAGCCCGGCGATCTTGTAGGCTTCGGCCAGCGTCGGATAGTTGAAGGTGTTGTTGACGAAGAAGTCGACGGTGCCGCCGAGATTGATGACCGCCTGGCCAATGTGGATGAGTTCGGTCGCGCCCTCGCCGACGATATGGGCGCCGAGCAGACGGCGTGTTTCGATCGAGAACAGAAGCTTCAGGAAGCCGGTATTGACGCCCATGATGTGGCCGCGCGATGTCTCGCGAAACCGCGCCACGCCGACCTCATAGGCAGCACCACTCTCGCGCACCTGCTCCTCCGACTGGCCGACGGTGGAGATTTCCGGCACGGCGTAGATGCCGTAGGGAAAGGTTTCGGGCGGCGGCGGCAAGGGCACGCCGAACGCATGGCAGGCGGCCACCCTGCCCTGTTCCATCGAGGTCGAGGCCAGGCTCGGAAAACCGATGACGTCGCCGGCGGCATAGATGTTGGGCGCGCTGGTCTGGAAGGTCTGCGGATCGACCTTGATGCGGCCCCTGGAATCGGACTCGATGCCGACCGCTTCCAAGCCCAGGCTGCCGACATTGCCGGTACGCCCGGCAGCATAAAGCACCATCTCGGAACGTATGGTGCGGCCGTCTGCCAGCATCACCTCGGCATAATCGGGTTTGGAGGCGATCTCCTTGACGGCGCTGCCCAAGCGGATGGTCATGCCGCGGTCGCGCATCTGATGGATGAAGTCGTCGACGATCTCGCGGTCGACGAAATCCAACATGGTATTGCGCGGCTCGACCAGCGTCACCGGAACGTCGAGCGCCGAAAAGATCGTCGCATATTCGACGCCGATGACGCCGGCGCCGATCACCGTCAGCGTGCGCGGCAGCCGGTCGAGCTCCAGCATCTCGTCGCTGTCGAAAATCCGTGTTTTGTCGAACGGCACGTCGCGCGGCCGGTGCGGCCGGGTGCCGACCGCGATCAGTGCATGGGCGAAGCCAACCTCGCTGTAGTCGCCGGTGTCGGTGGTCAGGCTGACCTTGTTGGGGCCGAGGAATTTTGCCGCGGCGCGCGCACTCTTGACCGTGTTGCGCATGAACTGATGCTGCAGCACCTCGACCTCATGGTCGAGCGTCTTATGCAGGCGCTCGACCAGATCGCCGACCGAAATGTCCTGCTTCACGCGGTAGCCGCGTCCATAAAAGCCGCGCTCACGCCAGCCGGAGAGGTTGAGGACCGTCTCGCGCAACGTCTTCGACGGTATGGTGCCAGTGTGTACCGACACGCCGCCAAGACGACGACCTCTGTCGACCACCAGCACCGACTTGCCGAGCTTGGCCGACTGCACCGCGGCGCGGCGCCCGGATGGGCCGCTGCCGATGACCAGCATGTCGTAGTCCATGTCGCCCCGTCCCCTCGGCTCGGCACGTTTTGTTGCGCCGCAGCAAGCTAACGCTATCCGCGCCATGAATTCAACAAGTCAGACGGCGCCGGGCACTCCGTCACCATCTACGGTGGCGAATGGCTCGATCTTGATTCCACCGCGAACCTTCACCATTTCATCAATACGCGGCCCGTGCATTAACCCGGGTTCGATTACGAGGAAATGACATGAACGCTCGCGTTCTCGACGGCGAAATCATCACCAGCAGGCTCGAAGACGTTCGCGCCTATGAGGGCGTGCGCACGCGGCGCATTCTCGCCTTCGTCATCGATTATTTCATCGTCGCGCTGCTCACTATTCCATTCGCGATCCTGGTGTTCTTGTTCGGGCTGTTGACGCTCGGCCTCGGCTGGATGCTGTTTTCCATTCTCGTGCCGGCCGTCGCGATCCTCTACATCTGGAACACGCTCGGCAGTAAAGATCAGGCCACCACCGGCATGAAGATGATGGGCATCCGGCTCGACCGGCTCGACGGCAGCCGCATCGACGGGTTGACTGCCGTCGTCCATTCGGTGTTGTTTTGGGCCGGCAATGTCATCCTCTCGCCGCTGGTCCTGCTGGTGAGCCTGTTTTCCGACCGCAAGCGCACGCTGCACGACCTGCTGCTCGGCACGGTCGTCAGCCGCAGCGGCCGCTGAGCGGCTTTGAAGCGCGGCCGCAGCCTTTGCGCACAAAAGTGAAGACGTCCATTCACACAGGCTTTCACAATCCTGTTGAATTTTTCGGCGTCCGCGCCAAAGGTAGAGCGATTCGCAGGAGTGTTTCCAAGGCTCGATGACGCAGCACCCGACCCAGTCGCCACAGTTCTTTCTGACCGCGCCCTCGCCATGTCCCTATCTCGAGGGCCAGTTCGAGCGCAAGGTGTTCACCCACCTGGTCGGCGACAAGGCCCCCGAGATGAACGATCTGTTGACGCAGGGCGGGTTCAGGCGGTCGCAGAACATCGCCTACAGGCCGGCTTGCGAGACCTGCCGCGCCTGCGTGTCGGTGCGCATCCTGGCGCAGGAGTTCACCGCCAGCCGCAACATGAAACGCGTCATACAGCATAATTCGGATCTGGTCGGCGCCATGCACGACGCCGAACCCTCCACCGAGCAGTATTCGCTGTTCCGCAGCTATCTCGACGCCCGCCACCGCCGTGGCGGCATGTCCGATATGACCGTGCTCGACTACGCCATGATGGTCGAGGATACCCATGTCGACACCAAGGTCATCGAATACCGTCGCCGCGGACCTGACAGCTTCATCACCGGCAAGGGTCAGGGCGAACTGATCGCCGTGGCGCTCACCGACAAGATGGCCGATGGCCTGTCGATGGTCTATTCCTACTTCAACCCGGATTTCGAGGACCGTTCCCTCGGCACCTTCATGATCCTCGACCACATCGCCCGCGCCAGGGCGATGGGCCTGCCCCATGTCTACCTGGGCTACTGGGTCAACGGCTCGCGCAAGATGAATTATAAGATGCGCTTCCAGCCGCAGGAGCATCTCGGCCCGAAAGGCTGGGAACGCTACAATCACGAAGCGGTTTCGCGCTGATTTCCGCTTTCGGTATTCACCCTTAAATTGTTTCGAGGAGGATGCCGCTGGGCTTCCGGCCGATCGGCGGAAGACCGGGCGGGTCAATTTTGCGCCTCCAAGCCTACCGCGAGAATTGCTGCATGTCTTCCCACAACGACCACCAGAGAGGCCTTCTGATCACCGCCATCGGCGGATTGACGCTGACCGTCGACATTCCGCTGATCCGGCTCGCCGACGGCGAGGCATGGACGATCCTGCTCTTGCGCACCGGCACGACCTTCGTCGCCACGCTCGTCATCTGGGCCATCTGGCGCTCGCTGAGCGCAAAGGCACCGCAGCTTATCCCGGGCTGGTCAGGGCTCATCGTTGCCGCCCTCTACGGACTCGGCTCGATCGCCTTCATCACCGGCGTCTACAACACCTCGACCGCCAACCTCGTTTTCATCCTGGCCTTCACCACCATGTTCGCGGCCCTTTTGTCGTGGCTATTCCTGAAGGAGAGGCCACAGCCCCTGACGGTCGCAGCGCTGGCATTGATGATCGCCGGCGTCGTGATGATTGTCGGTGATTCCGTCGGAACCGGGCATCTCTTCGGCGACCTGATGGCACTATGCTCCGCCTTCATGATCGCCGCGGCCATCACCATCTCGCGCGCCAGCGGCAAGGATATGGGCTTCACCGCGCTGATCGGAGTCGTGCTGCCACTGGCCATCGCCGCCCTGATGGTTTCCAAGGTGGGTTTTCACGTCAACGCACCGTGGTGGATCGTCTTCAACGGCGCCGTCATCATGCCGATCTCGTTCTTCTGCCTCGCCAACGGTCCGAAATACATTTCCGGGCCGGAAGTGGCGATGTTCTACCTGTTAGAAACCGTGCTGGCGCCGGTCTGGGTGTGGATGATCTTCGCCGAGACCCCGTCGCGCAACAGCCTGATCGGCGGCACGATCCTCATCGTCACCTTGATCGGCCATTCGCTCTGGCAGTTGCACGAGGGACGTAAGCGCCGCGCCACGCTCGCCGTCAGTCACCCGGCCTGATTCTTTTTCGCGGCGGCGCGTTCGGCGACAATTTCGATCTGCGGCGGTGCATCTTCCTGCTCCGCCGGTTCGGCGGCAGCGAGTTCATCGGTCAGCTCCACCTCGCGCAGCCATTCGCGCCAGATCGCGACCAGCAGGGCCATCAGCACCGGGCCGATGAACAGGCCGAGAAAACCCATTGTCTTGACGCCGCCGATCAGGCCGAAGAAAGTCGGCAGGAAGGGCAGCTTTATCGGTCCGCCAACCAGCTTCGGGCGCAATGTCTTGTCGACGACGAAGAGTTCGACGGCGCCCCAGATGAACAGCGCCAGCCCGGCCATCGGCGAGCCGCTGGCGGCGAGGTAAATCGAGACCAGCGTGAACGACAGCGGCGCGCCGCCGGGGATCAGCGCCATGATGCCGGTCAGTGCGCCGAGCGTCACCGGCGACGGCACGCCGGCCAACCAGTAAGCGATGCCCAGCACCAGCCCTTCGCCGATGGCGATAACGGTCATGCCGGTGACGGTGGAGGAGATCGTCGCCGGCACCACGCGTGAGATCCGTTCCCATCTGGCCGGCAGGATGCGTTCGCCGAGGCGATCGACCTGCCCGGCGAAATGCTCGCCGTCGCGATAGGCGAAGAACAGCGCGATCATCATGAACAGCAGCGTCAACAAAAGGCCGAAGGCGCTGCCGCCGGCGGCAAGCACGCCGCGATAGATGCTGCCGATATTGGCGCCGCTGATCAGCTGGATCAGTTCGCCGATACCGCCTGGGTGGCCAACGTTGACCGTCCATTGTTCATTGAGCCATTCGCCTACCACAGGCAGCGTGGCGATCCAGTGCGGCGTCGGCGCGCCGTAGCGGTTGGTCTCGATCGCCCAGCCGACCCATTCGCGCACCTCGTTGATGGCATAGGTGCCGGCAAGCGCGATCGGCACCACCAGGAAGGTCAGGATGAACAGGATCGCAAGGGTCGCGGCGATCGTGCGGTTGCCGCCGACGCCGGCGAGCAGCCGCCGATAGAGCGGCCAGCTGGCGAAAGCGATAACCAGGGCGGCAAGGACCGGGAACAGGAAGCCGTGGAAGAAATAAACGCCGGCGGCGACGATCAGCACCAGGAGCCAGCGCGCCGCCGACAGCGGCGGAATGACAGCGGCCCTGAGCGGCGTCGACAGGCCAAACAGGCGCTGCTGCCGCTCCGGCTTCTGTATCCTGACTTCCTTCAAGCGACTACCTCCCCAACGCCCCGTGTCGTTCAGATGCGTTATCCCCGCGATTTCCCATGGCGAAGCTTATGCACTGATATAGTGCAGCAATCGTGACGGCATTCCAATTTGGTCGAAAGGAGCCCGAAACAAAAAACCCGCCTTGGGAGGCGGGTCGTCGGTGCGAATCAGCACCATAGTGAAATTAGTAGCATAGCTGCCGGCACAAAGCAAGAACAAAATGCGCCGCCGGGCGCGAAAACACGAATTCCCTTTCACCACCTCGCCTGACCGCCCCCCGAAAGGTCACGCTCCTTCGCGTTCGCGCGCCTACCCGAACTTGCCCGTGCGCGGAAAGCCCTTCGGCACCATGCGACCGGCCGAGGCGCGGGCACCGATCCATTCGGCAAGCTCGTCACGCGATTTGGTGAAGGTGCGATCTGCCGAATCCTGCCAGGACAGGCCGCTGGCGAGCGTGAAGGTCTTGAGGTCGAGGACGCCGCCATCCTTGTATTTCTGCAGGCGCACGCCCTTGCCGCGTCCCATCTCCGGGATCTCGGCCAGCGGGAACACCAGCATCTTGCGGTTCTCGCCGACAATGGCGAGATGGTCGCCGGCGACAGTCACGCAGCGCTGGGCCTCGTCGGGCGCCTTGACATTCATCACCTGCTTGCCCTTGCGGGTGTTGGCGACGACCTCCTCTTCCTGCACGATGAAACCGTTGCCGTCATGCGAAACCAGCAGCAGCTTGCGCTTGGGATCATGGACGAAGGCGGTGACGATATCCTGGTCGTTGTCCATGTCGACGATGATGCGGATCGGCTCACCATGGCCACGCCCACCCGGCAGCCGGTCGGCGCCGATCGTGTAGAACTTGCCGCCGGTGGTGAAGACCAGCACCTTGTCGGTCGTCTGGGCATGGAAGGCGAGCTTGAGGCTGTCGCCTTCCTTGAAGGTCAGGGCCGAGTGATCGGTCAGATGACCTTTCATGGCCCTCAGCCAGCCCTTTTCCGATACGACGACGGTGACCGGCTCGCGCTCGATCATGGCGTGGGCGATATCGGTCAGGTCATGTTCGGGTGCATCTGCGAACTCGGTCCGGCGCTTGCCGATCTCGGTCTCGGGCCCATATTTCTGGCGAACATTGGCGACTTCCCACTTGATCGTCGCCCACTGCTTGGCGTCGGACGCAAGTAGCGCCTCGATCTGCTTCTTCTCGCCGGTCAGGCCGTTGAATTCCTCACGAATCTCGAATTCCTCGAGCTTGCGCAGCGCCCTCAGCCGCATGTTGAGGATGGCTTCGGCCTGGGTGTCGGTGAGTGACCAGCGGGCCATCATCACCTGCTTGGGCTCGTCCTCCTCGCGGATGATCCTGATCACCTCGTCGATGTTGAGGTAGGCGATCAGATAGCCGGCGAGGATCTCCAGCCGCCTCTCGATCTCGCCGAGACGGTGCTTGGAGCGGCGGATCAAGACGTCGCGGCGGTGCTCCAGCCATTCCTTGAGCACGCCTTTCAGCGACAGCACGTTCGGTACCTTGCCGCGCGACAACACGTTCATGTTGAGCGGAAAGCGGCTTTCGAGCTCGGTCAGCTTGAATAGCGATTCCATCATGATGCCGGGATCGACCGAGCGGCTCTTCGGCACCAGCACAACGCGGATGTCCTCGGCGCTCTCGTCGCGGATATCCTCGAGCAACGGAAGCTTGCGCGCCATCAAGAGCTCGGCGATCTTTTCGATCAGCCTGGCCTTCTGGACGCCGTAGGGGATCTCGGTGACGACTATGTTCCAGGTGCCCCTGCCCTGGTCCTCCTGGCTCCATTTCGCCCTGACGCGAAAGCCGCCGCGACCCGTTTCGTAGGCTTCGAGGATCGAGGCTCGGCTGTCGACGATGATGCCGCCGGTCGGGAAATCCGGACCTTGCACGAAGTCCATCAGCTTGGTGACGGGCGCATCCGGATGATCGATCAGGTGAAGCGCGGCGTCGCAAAGCTCGGCCGCATTGTGCGGCGGGATCGAGGTCGCCATGCCGACGGCGATGCCGGACGAGCCGTTGGCAAGCAGGTTCGGGAAGGCGCCGGGCAGCACGGCCGGCTCCTCGTCTTCCTCGTTGTAGGTCGGGCGGAAATCGACCGCGTCCTCGGTGATGCCTTCCAGCAGCAGCGTCGACACGTCGGTCATGCGCGCTTCGGTGTAGCGCATGGCGGCGGCGTTATCGCCGTCGATATTGCCGAAATTGCCCTGCCCGTCGACCAGCGGGTAGCGCATCGAAAAATCCTGCGCCAACCGCACCAACGCGTCGTAGATCGACTGGTCGCCATGTGGATGGAACTTGCCCATCACCTCGCCGACGATGCGGGCGCATTTGGCAAAGCCCTGGTCGGGGTTGAGCCGCAACAAGCGCATGGCATGCATTATGCGGCGATGCACCGGCTTCAACCCGTCGCGCACGTCCGGCAGCGCCCGGTGCATGATGGTCGACAGCGCGTAGGCGAGATAGCGCTCTTCCAGCGCCTTCTTCAGATCGACCGGCTCGATATTGTCGCCGCCGCCAGTTTCAGGCGGCAAAAGCCTTTTTCCCATGGGCTGGCACTAGCCGAGCGGGTGATTCGCGGCAAGAGGCGCCGGCATACGTCCTCCTAAAGCGCGTCGCGTTCGACCGGCCTTATGCGCGCGCTTTAGGTCCTTGTTTTGATCCATGTCGCGCAAAGCCGCTGCACACTTTTGCGCGACCTGCATTGTGCAACAGGAATTGGAAGCGTCGCGACGCCGGCCAACATCAATCCGTTACATCCGGCTTCTATCGCAAGCCTGATGGATCGGGTTTGCCTTTGGCCGCGATTTTCGACCATTGTGCCGAGGCCCGCCTTTTTCCGGTCCAGTTCGTCGCTGAATGGTGACGACGCGACGATTTGAAAAGAATTTCAGGACACTCTCAGGGGAGCTCTCGATGACGATCAGACACTCGACACTTATTAAAAGACTGGCTTTTTCGACCTTTTTGCTGACGCTGCCGCTGAATGCGGCGTTCGCGCAGGATACCGCGGTTGCCGACCGGCTGAAGGCTGCCCTCGCCGCCCAGGGCGTCGACCTCTCCTGGACCGGAGTAACCGGCGACACCTCCAGCATGGTTCTGCAAGGCGTAGCGGTCAAACCGGCGGCCGAAAAGGAGGCGCTCAAGATCGGCGACGTCAAGCTCGAAGGCGTGACCGAAGCCAATGGCGGCTATCAAATCGCGACCGTATCGACTTCGCCGTTCGAACACAGCGAAGATGGCGTCACGCTCAATCTCAGCCCCTTCGTCATCCACGACATGACGGTTCCGGCCGAAGGCGCAAGCGGCCCGCTGGGCTCGCTGATGATCTACAAATCGGCCGAGCTCGACAACATGACCGTCAAGGTCGCCGACAAGACTGCCTTCTCGATGGACGGGCTTGCCATCGCAATCACGCCGCCGGCCGACGGCAAGGCCATGGCGTTCTCCGGCACCACGGAAAAGTTCACTGCCGACCTGACGCTGGTCGAAGATCCGAAGTCCAAGGAAGTCATCAACGCGCTCGGCTACCAAAACATATCGGGCAATCTTGAGATGGAAGGCACCTGGCAGCCTACCGACGGCAAGATGGATTTGTCGAAATACGAAATTTCGGTCGACAATGCCGGCACGCTCGGCATGACCTTCAATCTCGGCGGCTACACGCTGGATGTCATCAAATCGATGCAGGACATGCAGAAGAAGATGGCAGCGCAGCCCGAAGGCGCCGACAATTCGGCGCAAGGCATGGCCATGCTCGGGCTGCTGCAGCAGCTATCGTTCAACAGCGCCTCGATCCGCTTCGACGACGATTCGCTGACCAAGAAGGTGCTCGATTATGCCGGCAAGCAGCAAGGCATGTCCGGCAAGGACATCGCCAACCAGGCCAAGGCGATCGTGCCCTTCGGCATGGCGCAGCTCAACAATCCGGAACTGACGGCGCAGGTTTCGGCCGCGGTCAACAAGTTCCTCGACGATCCGCAAAGCATCGAGGTCTCGGCCGAGCCGCCGGCAGCGGTGCCGTTCGCGCTGATCATGGCGGGCGCCATGTCCAACCCGCTCGACCTGCCGAAGACGCTCGGCGTGACGGTTACGGCGAACGAAGACTGACCGAGCTTCCAAGCAAAAGCCCGGCAGCGATGCCGGGCTTTTTTATGAATCCACAGGACTTGTTCGGAGCGTTTCCTAAACCTCTTTCTTCGTCGCCACGACGCGCAGCGACAATTCGCGAAGCTGCTGCGGGCTGGCTTCCGACGGTGCGTTCATCAACAGGTCGTAGGCCTGCTGGTTCATCGGGAACATGGTCACTTCGCGCAGGTTCCTGGCGCCGACCAGAAGCATGACGACACGGTCGATGCCGGCCGCCATGCCGCCATGCGGCGGCGCGCCATACTGGAAGGCACGGTAAAGGCCGCCGAAGCGTTCCTCGACGGTTGCGCGGTCCAGCCCGACCGTTTCGAACGCCTTGACCATGGTTTCCGGCAGATGGTTGCGAATGCCGCCTGAGGCGATCTCGAAACCGTTGCAGACCATGTCGTACTGGAACGCCTTGATGCCGAGCAGATCCTCGCCGTTAAGCGCATCGATGCCACCTTGCGGCATCGAGAACGGATTGTGCGCGAAGTCGATCTTCTTCTCCTCCTCGTTCCATTCGAAGAACGGGAAGTCGACGATCCAGCACAATTCGAAGCGATCACGGTCGACAAGGTTGAGCTCCTCGCCGGCGCGGGTGCGCGCCGCACCCGCGAAGGAGACGAATTTCTTCGGGTCGCCGGCGACGAAGAAAGCGGCATCGCCATCGGCAAGGCCGAGTTGTTGGCGGATCGCCTCCGTGCGCTCCTCGCCGATGTTCTTGGCCAGCGGCCCGGCGCCTTCGAGCTTCTCGCCCTCCTTGCGCCAGAAGATGTAGCCCAGCCCGGGCTGGCCCTCGCCTTGCGCCCATGAGTTCATGCGGTCGCAGAAGGCGCGCGAACCGCCGGTCTTGGCCGGAATGGCCCAGACCTCGGCCTTCGGATCGTTGGCAAGGATGTTGGCAAATACCTTGAAGCCGGAATCGCGAAAATGATCGGAGACGGCCTGCATCTCGATCGGGTTGCGCAGGTCCGGCTTGTCGGTGCCGTATTTGCGGATCGCGACATCATAGGCGATGCGCGGAAACTTCTGCGTCACCGGCTTTCCGGCGGCAAAGGTCTCGAAAACGCCTCGCATCACCGGCTCCATGGTGGTGAACACGTCCTCCTGCTCGACGAAGCTCATCTCCACGTCGAGCTGGTAGAATTCACCCGGCAGACGGTCGGCGCGCGGGTCCTCGTCGCGGAAGCACGGCGCAATCTGGAAGTAGCGGTCGAATCCGGACACCATGATCAGCTGCTTATACTGCTGCGGTGCCTGCGGCAGCGCGTAGAAAGTGCCGGGGTGGATGCGCGACGGCACCAGAAAGTCGCGCGCCCCTTCCGGCGACGAGGCGGTCAGGATCGGCGTCGAGAATTCGGTGAAACCGACCTCGCCCATCAGCTTGCGCATCTCGGCGATGATTTTCGTCCGCGCGACGATATTCTTGTGCAGCGTGTCGCGGCGCAGGTCGAGGAAGCGGTATTTGAGGCGGATGTCCTCCGGATAATCCGGCTCGCCGAAGACCGGCAGCGGCAATTCCCTGGCCGCCGACAGCACCTCGATCTCGCGCGCAAAAATCTCGATCTCGCCGGTCGGCAAATTAGGGTTCACGGTGTCGGCGAGGCGCGCCTTGACCTCGCCATCGACGCGGACGACCCATTCACCGCGCAGGGTCTCGGCGATCTTGAAGGCCGGCGAATCCGGATCGGCGACGATCTGGGTCAGGCCGTAATGGTCGCGCAAATCGATGAACAGCAGGCCGCCATGGTCGCGCACGCGATGCACCCAGCCCGACAGGCGGACGGAAGAGCCGACGTCGCTCTTCCTCAACTGGGCACAGGTATGGCTGCGGTAACGATGCATTGTCATTGCTAGGTCCGGATGTTGGTTGCGGCCAAAGCACGATGGCCCGGCCTGAAAATTTGCGCGAAAAGCACATGAGAGTGTGCATTTGTCAAGGCAAGCGGCGCCCGGGTGGCATCTCGGTTCGAACTTCGGCTTTCAAGCCCTTCGGACCTTGGGCGCAGACAACGGTGGACGATCTCGATGCCTCCCTGCGCTATTCTGCGACGATACTCAACCAGCCAACTTCCCGCAAAATGATCTCCGCAAGTTCCTTTGGCATCTTGCCATCTGTGGGTACCACAAACAGATCTTCGGCTGCTTCACCGGCCATGCGCCTGGCTTGTCGAAACGAGCGCTGTGCCTGCTCTTCCGCACCGGATCCAATCTCGCGCTGTGCTAGACGCGCGAGTATTGTGGGTTCCGTAGCGGACAGACGAACCACCGTAATCCGCGCGTCGGGTATGGCAGCAAGAATCCACCGCCGATCGAATTGGAGGTGCATCATGACACCCGACATAATCAAGCGCGAGTGGCCCAGCACCCGATATGTTGACCAGATCGCAGCCAAATTGATGCTGCTGACATCAACAGTTCCAGGCTGAATTCTTTCAAGGTCCTCGGCACTTGGGCGGGGGAACACTCTGTCGATTTCGTCTGTCTCGATAACCGCGTGAGCTATCTGCGCTGCGCTGAGTTGAGCGCTCATTTCCCAGCACAGCGTGGTCTTGCCCACGCCAGCCGGGCCGGTGATCAGCAGGATCTGCATGTCGTCTCGCCATTCGATTTTTGAGCGGGGACGTTCCGCGAACGATGGCGAGTTGGCAAGCCTCTGTGTGCGACGAAATGTTCAGCACCTCATCCCTTGACCCCGCCTGCGGTGAGGCCGGAGATGATCTTGCGCTGGAAGATCAGGACGAGGATGACGAGCGGCACGGTGACGATCACCGATGCGGCCATGATGTTGCCCCACGGGATCTCGAACTGCGAGCTGCCGGAGAGCAGCGCGATGGCGACCGGCACGGTTCGCTGCTCGTTGTTGGAGGTAAACGTAAGCGCGAACAGAAATTCGTTCCACGCACCGATGAAGGCGAGAAGCCCGGTGGTCGCCAGCGCCGGCCACATCAGCGGCAGGAAAACGCGGCTGATGATGATCCAGGGCGTGGCGCCGTCGAGGATCGCCGCTTCCTCCAGCTCGATCGGCAGGTCGCGAACGAAGGCGGTGAGCACCCAGACGGTGAACGGCAAGGTGAAGATCATATAGGACAAGATCAGCGCGAACGGCGAATTGTAGAGGCCGAAGGCCCGGATCAGCTCGAACAGACCGGCAAGCACCGCCAATTGCGGGAACATCGAGACGGACAGGATAATGAGGAGCAGAGCCGAGCGGCCGCGGAAGCGGATGCGCGCCAGGGCATAGGCGGCGGTGACGCCGAGGAACAGCGAAATGGCGACAACGGCGCTCGAGATGAACAGCGAGTTCACGAGGTTGCGCAGGAAGGTCCCTTCGGTGAAAACGGTCTTGTAATTGCTGAAGGTAATCGTCTTCGGCCAATAGTCGATCTGGAAGAGCGCCGTCCCGGATTTCAGGCTGGTGACGATGGCGTAGTAAAACGGGAATACCGCGACGACGACGATAACGGCGACGAGGAGGTAGAAAGCCGTGCGCTTGACGATCCACATGGTCAGCACCCCCACATGATCAATAGTCCTTGTCCAGTCTTATCCGGCCGAGCCACAGAACGAGCATGGTCAGCAAAGCGAGGATGAGGAAGAGCAGCGTCGAGGCGGCGGAGCCGTGGGCAAACTTGTCGAACTCAAACAGGCACTCGCGGGCAAACACCGACATCGACTTGGTGTGGATATTGTTTGGCGTGAGCACGTAGATCAGGTCGAAGATGCGCAGCGCATCGAGACCGCGGAAGATCATGGCCACCATCAACGCCGGCCGGATGAGCGGCAAGGTGATCTTCCAGAAAACTTTCCACGCGCCGACGCCGTCGAGCTTGGCGACCTCGTAGATTTCTTGTGGAAGCATCTGGAGGCCAGCGAGAATGAGAAGCGCCATGAACGGGGTCGCCTTCCAGATGTCGACAATGAGGATGGCGACCATGGCCGTGTCGGCGCTAGCCGTCCAGGCGATCTTGGTGCCGATCAGGCCGAGCTTGAGAAGGACGTCGTTGATGATGCCGAACTGGTCGTTGAGCATCCACTGCCACATTTTCGCCGAGACGATCGTCGGAATGGCCCAAGGGATTAGAATCGCGGCGCGCACGATGCCGCGGCCGCGAAACTTGGTGTTGAGCACCAGCGCGACGATCATGCCGAGCACCGTCTCGCAGGTTACCGAAATCACCGCGAAGCGCACCGTATTCCAGACGGCGCGCCACCAGACCGGATCGGCGAGCAGCCCGTCATAGATGACGCGGCCGCTCGGCATTTGCAGGATGGAGAAATAATTGGCGAAGCCAACCCAGCGACGGGCTTCGAGGTCGGCGAGCGAGGCATCGGTGAAGCCGAAATAGATCGTGCGCATCAACGGCCAGCCGGCAACGGCGGCGAGCACGATGAGCATCGGGGCAAGCAGCAGCCATGCCGAGCGCACACGCTGACGCGCCAGCAGCGAGCCTGAGCGTGGCGAGGTCACCAGGCGGTGCCCTTGAGCCTGGTCAAGGAGAACTCCAGATCGGCAAGGTTGTCGGCGGCCGTGCCCTCGCCGGACATGGTGTTGTGGACGGCGGTCCAGAACTCGCTCGATGCCTCATTGTACCTGGTCTTGGCCTGGGCCGAGGGACGCGGCACCGCGTTGAGGACAACTTCCTTCCAGCGCGGGATAACCGGCTGGGCGCTGGCGATGTCGGCATCGTCATAGAGCGCCTGAATGGTCGGCAGATATGCCCCCTTCAAGGCGCGGTACTTCTGCATCTGAGGCGAAGCGATCCATTTGACCAGCTCGACGGCTGCGGCCGGGTTCTTCGAATATTTGGAAACCGCAAGATTCCAGCCGCCAAGCGTTGCTGCCGGGCGGGCGCCCTCACCCGACCCGGACGGCAGCGTCGTCACCTCGAACTTGCCTTTGATGGGGGAGCTTTCGCTGTTGCCAAGCGCATAGGCGTAGGGCCAGTTGCGCATGAAGACGGCGTTGCCGGTCTGCCAGACACCGCGCGACTCTTCTTCCTGATAGGCCAGAATGCCGGGAGGCGAGATGGTTCCCACCCAGCTCCTCGCCATTTCCAGCGCCGCGGCTGCTTGCGGATTATTGATGGAGATCGTGCCGTCCGGCTCGATGATCTGACCACCGCCGTTCGACTTCACCCATTCGAGTGCATCGCAGGTCAGTCCCTCATAGGCGTTGCCCTGGAAAACGAAGCCCCACATGTCCTTGTTGCCGCCCTCGCGTTCCTTGTCCATGACAAGCTTGGCAGTATCGGCAAGCTCGGCCCAGCTGGTCGGGACCTTGGCGCCGTATTTGTCGAGGAGATCCTTGCGGTAATAGAGCGCCGGAGCGTCGGTGAATATCGGCAAGGCGACGAGCTTGCCGTCGACGGTCTGCGATTTGATGATCGATGGGAAATGAGCGCCGACGACATCCTTGGTCGCCGCGGTCAGGTCGACGAGCTGCTTTGCAAGCTGGGGAGCCCAGATGACGTCCGTCTGATAGACGTCGACGTCGCTGTTTCCAGCCGCAAGCCAGAGCCTGTATTGACTAAACTGATCGGTCCCCGAGGGCGGCACCGGAACCACGCTAACCTTGTTGCCGGTCTTCTTCTCGTATTGATCGAGTATCTCGCGAAGGATTCTCTGGCCGTTGCCGGTATCGCCCGACACCATGGCGAGGTCGACAGCCCGCGCCGGCCCGGCCGCCAGAACTGCGGCCACGGCAAATCCAGCAAATGCGGGATGAAACTTCATGATGACGGATCTCCCTTTGGAGCTTCAGGCAGCAGCAGAAACGGACGTCGATGCCCGACACCGTCCTCAGCACACCGGCAGCTCACAAGACGCGCATTCGCCCACCAGCACTGAACTACAAAGATACGCCTTGGGTTCCCAACACGGAGCATCCGGCGCGACGCGGTAGCGCAAGTTCCCAAGGCAACCTATGGCCCTGCCTGGCCCCAACGCCTCCGGGAATTGCCGCTGGCATTGGCGAAGGCGATGGTTCAAGAAGGATCAACGACAGGCTTTCCTTCATGTCCTCCATCCGCCCGCTGATCCCGCTCCTGATCGCCGCCGGCATCCTGCTCGGCGGCAACGGCCTGCAGAGCACTTTGATTGCGCTGCGTGGTGCGCAGGAGGGTTTTCCCGCTTCCTTTATCGGCCTGATGGGCACGTTCTATTTCGCCGGCTTTTTGCTCGGCTGCCTTGCCGTCACCCGCATCATGAAGTCCGTCGGCCATGTGCGCGCCTTTTCCGCGCTGGCGGCGATCGCCTCGGCGGGAACGCTGCTGCTGGTGCTGGTCATCGATCCGGTGATGTGGTGCGCCGTGCGCTTTGCCGGCGGGTTCTGCTTTGCCGGCCTGTTCACCATCATGGAAGCCTGGCTGAATTCCGGCGTCACCAACACCGACCGGGCGCGGGTGCTTGCCATTTACCGCATGGTCGACATCGGTTCGGTGACCGGCGCCCAATTCCTGATCCCGATCTTCGGCGCCGGCGGCTTTGCCATCTTCGCCATCATGTCGATGATGATCACCGTGTCGCTGGTGCCGGTTTCGCTCGGCGACCGCTCCAACCCGACGCCGCCGGAAGACGTCAAACTCGATTTAGCACGCGTCTGGCGCATCTCGCCGCTTGGCTGCTTCGGCTGCATCGCCGTCGGCGTGACCAACAGCGCCTTCCGCACCCTGTCGCCGGTCTATGCCGAGCAGATCGGCATGTCGGTCGCCGACGTCGTCACCTTCGTCAGCGTCGGCATTTTCGGCGGCGCCATCATCCAATATCCGCTTGGCTATCTCTCCGACCGCTGGGACCGGCGCTCGGTGCTGCTGATGACGACGTGCTGTGCGATGGTGGCGGCACTGGCGCTGGCGTTCGTGGCAGGCGGCAGCCCGTTCCTCAACTTCCTGCTCGTCTTTATCTTCGGCTGCTTTGCCATGCCGCTCTATTCGTTGTCGGCGGCGCATTCCAACGACCGCGCCGACAAGGGCGAGTTTGTGCTGATCAACGCAGCCTTGATGCTGTTTTATTCCTTCGGCGCCATTGGCGGCCCCTTCGCAGCCTCGACGGTGATGCAATATTTCGGGCCGAGCGCGCTGTTCGTGTTCAGCGCCACCGTCTATGCGATCTTCGTGGCGGTCATCCTTTTCCGGATGCGGGCGCGCTCTGCTGTGCCGGCGAGCCATCGCAGCCGTTTTACGGCGCTGTTGCGCACATCGACGGTTTTTGCCCGGTTGGCGAAGCGGAATGCCGATCCCGATGAACCCGCAAAGCCCGATAAAGGTGCTTGCGCTTGACGAAAGCGCGCGCGGCTGAAATTGAAAGAGACCCTATCCCTTGCCAAAAGCGATTTGATGCACGTCATCACCACCCAGAACGAACTCGAGACCGTTATTGCCGCTTTCGAAAAGGCGGAATTCGTCACCGTCGATACTGAATTCATTCGCGAAACGACCTTCTGGCCGATCCTGTGCCTGATCCAGATGGCAGCGCCCGGGGTGACGGCGCTGATCGATCCGCTGTCGCCCGACATCGACCTGAAACCGTTCTTCAGGCTGATGGCCAACGAGGCGATCGTCAAAGTCTTCCATGCGGCGCGACAGGACATCGAAATCATTGTGCATCTCGGCGATCTGGTGCCGCATCCGGTGTTCGACACCCAGGTCGCGGCGATGGTCTGCGGGTTCGGCGACAGCGTCTCCTACGACCAGCTGGTGCAGCGCATCACCGGCGCGCGGCTCGACAAGTCGTCGCGTTTCACCGACTGGCGCCATCGTCCGCTGTCCGAAAAGCAGCTCGACTACGCGCTCGCCGACGTCACCCATCTGATCGAAGTCTACAAGCACCTCAGCGCCGAGTTGGTGCGCGAAAACCGCGCCCACTGGCTGAACGAGGAGATGGACGTGCTGACCTCGCGCGAGACCTACGATCCGCATCCCGAGGATGCCTGGAAGCGGCTCAAGATGCGGCTGCGCAAGCCACAGGAACTGGCGATCGTGCAGGCGGTGGCCGCCTGGCGCGAACGCGAAGCGCGCGAGCGCGACGTGCCCCGCGGCCGGGTGCTCAAGGACGATGCGATCTACGAAGTAGCGCAGCAGGCGCCGCGCGATACGGCGGCGCTGAGCAAGCTGCGTACCACGCCGAAGGGCTGGGAGCGCTCGTCGACGGCGACGGCACTGCTTGGCGCAGTCAACGCTGCCCTGGCGCTGCCCAGGGAAGAGATGCCGAAGCTGCCGAAGAGCTTCCAGCCGCCGGAGGGGTCGAGCGCCGCGGCGGAGTTGCTGAAGGTGCTGCTGCGGATCGTTGCCGAAAAGGAAGGTGTCGCATCGAAGGTACTCGCCTCCAGTGACGACATCGATCGCATCGCTGCAGAGGGCGAGGACGCCGATGTGCCGGCATTGCAAGGCTGGCGGCGCGCCGTCTTTGGCGAGGCCGCGCTCAGGCTGGTGCGCGGTGAACTCGCGATCAGGTTCGACAAGCGCAAGATCGCCGTGTTCGATTTGTAGGCTTGAGCTTGCTCAGACAAAGCCGAGCAGATGCAGCGCCAGCCATATCCAGCCAAGTGCGAGAACGACCGCGCCCACGTAGAATGCCCTGCTGCGCAGGATTAGCCGATTGCTGGTCAAGTGGACCGATGCGTGAAGATAGCGTGAGACGACAAATATCCACATCAGCGCCAAGGTCAGATAATTGACGCCATTGGTCACGTGCAGCGTCAGGCATAAGACGTAGAAAAGCACCGGCAGTTCGAACTGGTTGCTCAGATTGTTGGCGACGGTGATGCTGGAACCAGGCTCCGTTGAGCGCGTCTTGAACTGGCCGGTCTTGGCTTCGCCCGATCTGACCGCACCATGGCGGCGCCGGCCCATTACGACATAGACGATATAGACCAGCAGCACCTGCGCCAGCATCGGCCAGAAGATCGCGGTCTGGTTCAAGACGCCCCCTGTCGTTGTCACCCAGCCTTCAAGGCCGTTTCTGAGCCATCAGAGTGAAAGCCGCAATGACGGTCACCGGCACCGCCAGAAGCGCGAATTTGGTGACGATCAGCGCCGAGGCAAAGGATAGCGAATCCGGATTGGCAGACAGGAAATCGGACAAAAGACGAGCCACGGCGATGTTCTGGGCATAGTCGGCGAGCGTGTAGGGCAGCACCAGCACAGCTGCGAATATCGACTGGGTTTGCGCAGGCAGCGAATGGAAATTCTTCAGCCGCCGGCCCGTTGCCAGGATCAGGCTGACCATCGTCAGCGACAGCAGCGCCGGAAACAGCAGGTCGAAGGTCAGGTAATGCCAGACGAGAATGATCTCGCTGCCACGCCGGCCGAGCGCCGTCAGCCAGGCCATGCCCTCATCCGGAGTGAAACCGGCATAGCGCATGTCGAGCGAGGGCAGACCGCCGCTCAATTGGCGAAAATAGAGGAACTCCATCGCCGTCATGATGATGAAAATCGCCACGGTGGCGAAACAGAGTGCGGCGGCGTGGCGCGACAGCCGCAGGATCATCGCCGCCAGATTGCGCCAAGGCGCATGGCGATCATGCTCCGCCAGGATAATTCGGGCTTTCGCGGGTAATCGTGACGTCATGGGCGTGGCTTTCACGAAGTCCGGCATTGGATATCCGCACAAAAGTGGCGCGCTCGCGGAAATCGGCAAGGTCGCGGCCACCGACATAACCCATAGCGGCTTTCAGGCCGCCCGCAAGCTGGTGCAGCACGCCAGACACAGGTCCTTTGTACGGCACCTGCCCTTCGATGCCTTCCGGGACCAGTTTCAGCGTGTCGCGCACCTCGGCCTGGAAGTAGCGATCGGCGGAGCCGCGCGCCATCGCGCCGACCGAGCCCATGCCGCGATAGGCTTTGAAGGAGCGGCCCTGGTGCAGATAGACCTCGCCCGGGCTCTCGTCGGTGCCGGCCAGCAACGAACCGATCATCGCCGCGCTGGCGCCGGCGGCCAGCGCCTTGGCCAGATCGCCCGAATATTTGATGCCGCCATCTGCAATGACCGAGACACCCGATTTTTGCGCCGTCTCGACCGCCGACATGATTGCCGAGAGCTGCGGCACGCCGACGCCGGCGACGATGCGGGTGGTGCAGATGGAGCCCGGCCCGATGCCGACCTTGACCGCGTCGGCGCCAGCATCGATCAGCGCCAGCGTGCCTTCCGCTGTGGCGACGTTGCCGGCCAGGATGCGAACCGAGTTGGAAAGCTTCTTGGCCCGCGTCACCGCATCCAGGACGCGCTGCGAATGACCGTGCGCGGTGTCGATCACCAGAAGGTCGACGCCGGCGTCGATGAGGCGCTCGGCCCGCTCGAAACCGTCATCGCCGACGCTGGTGGCGGCGGCGGCGCGCAAGCGTCCCTGCGCATCCTTGGTGGCGTGCGGGTTGAGCTGCGACTTCTCGATGTCCTTGACCGTGATCAGCCCGACGCAATTGCCGTCCCGATCGACCACAACCAGCTTCTCGATGCGGTGCTGATGGAGCAGCCGCTTGGCCTCGTCCTGATCGACGTTCTCCTTGACGGTGATCAGGTTCTCGCGGGTCATCAGCTCATAGACCTTCTGCGCCGGGTCGGAGGCGAAGCGGACGTCGCGGTTGGTCAGGATGCCGACGAGCCGGCCGACGGTGTGGCCGCCGGTGCCGCCGTTCTCGACCACCGGAATGCCCGAAATGCTGTAGGTGCGCATCAGACCCAGCGCATCGGCCAGCGTCGCCTCGGGACCGATGGTGACGGGGTTGACCACCATGCCGGATTCGAATTTCTTTACCTGCCGCACCTGCTCGGCCTGTTCGGCCGGCGAGAAATTGCGGTGGATGACGCCGATGCCGCCGGCCTGGGCCATGGCGATGGCAAGCCGCGCCTCGGTGACCGTGTCCATGGCGGCCGACAGGATCGGCACGTTGAGGTCGATGTCGCCGGCGATGCGGGTGCGGATGTCCGTCTCGCCGGGCATGACCTCGGAATGACCGGGCTGCAACAGCACGTCGTCAAAGGTCAGCGCCAATGCGCCGGTGGACGTCTCGATGATTTTTGCCATGGCCAGCCCTCGGAATGCAGGAAAGGCGCTCGCCCTGGATGGACAGCGCCGACTCGTCTTCTTCCCTTTCAGGATTGGCGCTGGCTCGTAACACGTCCCGTTGCCGTTGAAAAGCCGATGGTTGTGTAGTGGCGACGATGCATTTTGCCCCAGGTGCTGCACGACTTGCGGTCGCACAAACGTGACAGCAAATTAATGCGACATCCGGGCCAAGGCATGATAACCGCCCTACGTGTCGGTTTGGCCCCAAGGCCGGCAAGCAATAGCGACGCACATTTCAAGGCCGGATCCATCGTGAACCGCACCATTCCGCTGATCCTGGCGGTAGCTCTATTCATGGAAAACATGGATTCGACCGTCATTGCGACATCGTTGCCGGCGATCGCCATCGACATCCACACCAGCCCGATCGCGCTCAAGCTGGCGCTGACCGCCTATCTGGTATCCCTGGCGATCTTCATTCCGATCAGCGGCTGGATGGCCGACCGCTTCGGCGCCAAGAATGTCTTCCGCGCCGCGATCGCCGTGTTCATCATCGGTTCGGTCGCCTGCGCCATGTCCAATTCGTTGCCGGCTTTCGTGGTCTCACGCTTCCTGCAAGGCATTGGCGGCGCCATGATGACGCCGGTCGGACGCCTGGTGCTGGTACGCGCCACGCCGAAAAGCGAACTCGTCGCCGCCATGTCGTGGCTGACCGTCCCGGCTCTGGTCGGCCCCCTGGTCGGTCCACCGGTCGGCGGCTTCATCACAACCTATTTCACCTGGCACTGGATTTTTCTGATCAATGTACCGATCGGGCTGATCGGGATCTGGCTGGCCACGCGTTTCCTGCCGAAGACCGACGCCGCGCAGACGCCGCCGCTCGATTTCATTGGTTTCGTGCTGAGCGGGCTGGCGGCATCGGGCATTGTGTTCGGCCTGTCGGTGGTCAGCCTGCCGGCCCTGCCGCCGGCTGCCGGCTTTATCACCGTTGCCGTCGGGCTGGCATCGGCGGTGCTTTATCTGCTGCACGCGCGCCACGCCAAGAATCCGCTGCTGGCGCTCGAGCTGTTTCGCAATCGGGTGTTCCGCTCATCGGTGCTCGGCGGCGGACTGTTCCGCATCGGCATTGGTGCCGTACCTTTTCTTTTGCCGCTGATGTTCCAGATCGGTTTCGGGCTAACGCCGTTCCAGTCCGGCATGATCACCTTCGTCTCGGCAATCGGCGCCATAGGCATGAAATTCGTCACTGCCCTGATCTTCAGGGTCGCGGGCTTCCGCCGTGTGCTGATTTCAGGCTCGCTCGTCGCGGCCGCGTCCATCGCCGTCAACGGCCTGTTCACACCCGACACACCCTATGGGCTGATCCTCGCCATGCTGCTCGCCGGGGGCTTCATCCGTTCGATGTTCTTCACCGGCATCAACGCGCTTGCCTATGCCGAGATTTCAGCCGCCGACACCAGCAAGGCGACGCCGATCACCGCGGTGTTCCAGCAGTTGGCAATCGCGCTCGGTGTGGCGCTGGCCGGCGGCATCCTGGAAGTGTCGACCAAGATCCATGGCGGCCCACTGACGCTGAGCGACTTCCACACCGCCTTCTTCATCGTAGCGGCGGTGTCGGCGGCAGCCTCGCTGTCGTTCATGCGGCTGGCGCCGGACGCCGGCAATGCCGTGTCGGGACATGGCCGACTGACACCGCCGAAGACGCTGGAGCCGGTGAGCCCGCCGGGGAGTTGACCTTTGCTCGTGCTTACGGACGCCGGAGGCGCCCCCCTCTGTCCTGCCGGACATCTCCCCCACGTGGGGGGAGATCGGACGTGACATCGGCTTTCGCCAATATTCAACGTTGCAGGATTAGACAGCGCGCCGAAGCTGCCAATCTCCCCCCTCGTGGGGGAGATGTCCGGCAGGACAGAGGGGGGCGCGAAGGATCGCTACAGAGCGATTTTCACGCCGCGCCGTTTCCGCCTTTAAAATCCTTCGCCAACAAATACAGCTCCACCGACTCATCGCGCGAGGCCGGCGGCTTGACGTGATGGACCGAGCGGAAATTCCGCTTCAGCCTCGCCAGCAATTCGTTTTCGGCGCCGCCCTGAAAGGTCTTGGCGAGGAAGTGGCCGCCCGGCTTCAGTACCGACAGCGCGAAATCGGCCGCCACCTCGCAAAGATACATGGTGCGGATGTGGTCGGTCCGCTTGTGGCCGGTGGTGGGTGCGGCCATGTCGGAGAGCACGATGTCGGGCTGGCCGCTCAGCGCCTCGGCCAGCTTCTGCGGCGCCTGAGGATCGAGGAAATCCATCAGCAGCACCGGCGCGCCCGGCACCGCGTCCATCTCCAAATAGTCGATGCCGACGACGTTCGGGTGTTCCGCGGTAGATTTCGTACGTGCGGCAGCGACCTGGCACCAGCCGCCGGGTGCCGCACCAAGGTCGATCACCTTCATGCCTGGCTTGAGCAAATGGTGCTTGTCGTCGATCTCGATCAGCTTGTAGGCGGCGCGCGAGCGATAGCCGTCGGCCTTCGAGCGCTGGACATAGGGATCGTTGATGTGGCGCTGCAGCCAGCGGCGCGACGATTCCTTCAAGCCGCTTTTCTTCTTGATCTTCGTCTTCAGCACGCGAATGCCGGCGGAGCTCGGTCTTTCCGGTTTCTTGGTCATTGCTTTATTGCCTGTTTGAGCATGATCTTGTCCAAAAACCGGCAGCCACTTTTCGGGATCATGCTCTGCCCCGCCCGCTGTTTCGCCAGACGCCGTCATCGGCCATCAATTCGCTCAATATGCCCTCGCGCAGGCCTCGGTCGGCGACACGCAGCCGCTCCGACGGCCAGACGGCACGTATCGCCTCCAATATGGCGCAGCCGGCCAGAACCAGGTCGGCGCGGTCGGCGCCGATGCAAGGATTGGCGACGCGCTGCTGGAAATCCCAGCCGACCAGCTTTTCGACCATGCGGTCGACGCTGTCGCGATCCATCCACAGCCCGTCGACGCGGCGGCGGTCGTAGCGTTCGAGATCGAGATGGACGCCGGCCAGCGTCGTCACCGTGCCCGAGGTGCCTAGCAAATGGAATTTCGGGCTGGACAGGAGGTGGCTTAGCCGGTCGCGCCCGTCGAAGGCGCGCAGCCGCATTGCAACATCCTCGACCATGGCGCCAAAGATCTCGCGCGTTACCGTGCGGCCGCCAAAACGCTCGGCCAGCGAGACGACACCGACCGGCAGCGAGGTCCACGAGACGATATGGTTGGCAAGCCTTGGCGAGCGATGGCCGGTGAGGTCGATCAGCGCGATTTCGGACGAGCCGCCGCCGATATCGAACAGCACGACGCCTTGCGTGTCGCGCTCGACCAGCGAGCCGCAGCCCGACACCGCCAGCCGCGCCTCGGTCTGGCGGTCGATGATCTCGAGCTTCAGGCCGGCCTCGCGCTCGACGCGCTCGAGGAACTCGACGCCGTTGGCGGCGGTGCGGCAGGCCTCGGTGGCGATCAGCCTGGCCTTCCTGACCTTGCGGTTGCGCAATTTGTCACCGCAGATCTTCAGCGCCTCGACCGCGCGGTCCATTGCAGCCTCGCCGAGCCGGCCATTGGCGGTAAGGCCCTCGCCCAGCCTGACGATGCGCGAGAAGGCATCGATGACGCGGAACTGGCCATGACGCGTCGGCACCGCGACCAGCAGACGGCAATTGTTGGTGCCGAGATCTAGCGCGGCAAACACCGGCAATTCCTGCAGCGGTGGCGGCGTGCGGGCATCTTGGCCAGGCCTTGGCGACGTTGCCGGGGCTGAGGGCGGAGGCACGTAAGCCGCGGGCTGGGGCGGACGCGCGGCCGGGGTCTCGCCGGCGGCGGGCACCGAAGCGCCGACCGCCAGCGGACGAGCCTCGTCGCGTGCGAAAACCTTGCGCCCGCGCCGGCGCTTGCGCCGCTTCTTGGGTTTGCCGTTCTGATGCGGGCCTTTTTGGTCTTGGCCCTTTTGGTGCTGGGACGTGTCGCTAGCCTGTCCATTGCTGGACCGGGGCTGCACCTGACGGCCGTAGCGTCCGGTGGATGGGCTTGCCTGGCCGGACGGCGTCGGCGAACCCCTGGACACGCCCACTTCCGGCGCACCAGCGCCGGCTTCGTGGTCTTCCACTGTGGTTCCTTCCGGCGCCGCGCGAACCGGAGACCGGACGCAGCAGGCGCATTTACATGTTCAAGTTGCCGCCAGACTATCAGCGCCGGGCCGGATCACCAAGAGTGCTCGCGGCGAATTTTGCCGGCGGCGTGAAGGCGGCGACGTCGGTGACCCCTTCTCCCCTTGCGGGCCTGTTGCGTAATTCGCTGATTGTGATTCTCTGAGGTGGACGGTCTGAGGGAATCGCGATGGCAGTGAAGCAGACGGGCCAG